>NZ_RJUM01000007.1:0-1157 GCF_003752345.1 Curtobacterium sp. PhB170 | reverse complement strand
TCCACCGATGGGGTGCATGGCGCTCGAATCAGCACAGAGCCGGGACTGATGCTCACGACGCCAGATCCACCTGATTGCACTCACGGCCCTCTGACGTCCCTCCGTTAGCGCTCCCCGCTGGTGCTCTGGAAACTAGCAGTGCCCTATAGCCCATCGGCTACCGGGCGGATGGGTCGCTGTCTTCTCCTTACCCCGTTTGGCGGCCGAGAACCCGGAATCGGTGCAGACAGACGAACGTTCCGGCAAACAGTAGGACCGCGAGCATCCCCAGAAACCACAGCCCTGACCCGGCGTTCGGAGTACCAGAGGCGACGCGCATGATCGCAACGACAGCGAGGACCACGCCCACAACTGGACACAGGACGACGCCGATGGCCGCTTGCGTGCGAAGAATCTGTCGGGTTGCTCGCTCTCCTCGTCCCATGTCTGAAGAACATAGTCTCGGGCGGACGCTCGCTACAGGAGAGCCCTGAGGAGCACAACTAGCAGCCAGAACGCCATCCCGCGTCCGTTTGCGGATCGGTCATTGAGACGGTCAGCTATTCGCTCGCGGTCGTCACCGCCAGCCCCGCCGGCGTCCGCGGGACGACCGGCTAACGGGATGCGGAGGGCACGCCTGCTCCCGGCCTTGCTCGGTACCGTAGGAACGGTGCCCCGATCGAAGCTTGCCTCATCTCCGATGACTCAGCGTCAAACACGACTGTCCCGCGCGTGCGCCAAAACGACCGCGAATGTCGCCCAATGACGGTCGCTCTCGGGATCCTGGCGGTGGTGGTTTGTTTCGCGCTCAGCGTCGTCCGCGCCACTCGATGGGGCGATGCCGCTCGTGATCGAGTTGAGGGCAAACCGCGGAAGCCCATCACTCCGGGGACCTGGGTCGTGTTCGGGATCGTCCTCGCTCTCGCGGCGACCTCGTTCGTCGTCCAGCTTTTGAGCAACTAACGCTGTGCCATGGACAGGGCCGCGCCATCGGCAGCGCGGGTCCGACAGAGAGGACCGGCGTCATGGACCCGTGGAACTGGGGCACCGACGTCTCGTTGAACGATCCTCAATCGAGACGGGCTCCGACAAAATACACGACCCTCGAACAGGTTACATTTCCCACAACAAATATTACGATGCGGTAACGGGGTACGAGGTTCCAATCTCCTCGTCGG
>NZ_RJUM01000006.1:0-1656 GCF_003752345.1 Curtobacterium sp. PhB170 | reverse complement strand
CACCCCAAAGGGCATCAGACCGAGTTGATTCTGACTGTTGACTGTCTACTGACAATCTTCAATCCAAAAGGAATTGCATCATGACCTGAACAACCAAAGCTGCCCAGGCACGAGGTCAATCAATAAATTGGCATTGACAATGTGCACGCTGTTGAGTTCTCAAGGACCAGACGCACTCCCCACTCCACCCAAGGGCTTCGTCAGAGAGGCATTCGTCTCACGACACCTTCAACCGCCACGATCGAGATCGTGGAACTCTTGGGTGTCGGTTGCCTGAGCGGGACCCCGTCCGGACTGCATCTCCAGGTGGTTCCACCTGGTGACCGTCTCGGCCGTTCCGTTCTCCGCCTCAGCGGCAACGAGTGACAACATTACGGGGAGGTGAACGGGAGCGCCAGCCGGGCCACTTCCCGGGCGTGTCGCGGGCGGAGGCCATGTGCGTCGCCGAGCAGGCCCGGATGGTTCGATCCCAGAACCCACTCCGGCACTCCGGCACTCCGGCACTCCGGCACTCCGGCACTCCGGCACTCCGGCACTCCGGCACTCCGGCACTCCGGCACTCCGGCACTCCGGCACTCCGGCACTCCGGCACTCCGGCACTCCGGCACTCCGGCACTCCGGCACTCCGGCACTCCGGCACTCCGGCACTCCGGCACTCCGGCACTCCGGCACTCCGGGACTCCGGGACTCCGGGACTCCGGGACTCCGGGACTCCGGGACTCCGGGACTCCGGGACTCCGGGACTCCGGGACTCCGGGACTCCGGGACTCCGGGACTCCGGGACTCCGGGACTCCGGGACTCCGGGACTCCGGGACTCCGGGACTCCGGGACTCCGGGACTCCGGGACTCCGGGACTCCGGGACTCCGGGACCAGCATCCTCCCCCGGCAGCCGGAAGGCGAGCGTCGACGCCGTGCCCCGCCCTCCCGTGCAGGCCGAACACCACGACGCGCCCAGGTCGCAAATCGCTCGCAGGGCAAGTCGCAACTACTCATGACCTGGACAACGCCCTCTGGATCGGCGATCGGACTCCCCGAGCGGGATCCACGTCGCGGTACGCCCTGCCGGCTCAGCAAGCTGCGTCGAGTCCAGAGTCCGGCTCGAGGCGCGCCAGCACGCGAGTGGGCCACTTCGTACCGAGCCGAGCCGAGCCGCACAATGAAAGGCCCTCACAGCCGCCGGCGTATGGCCACGACCCCGCCTGGACCCGTGCCACCTCACCTCACGGCTCGACTCTGAGCGCCGCCGATGCCGAGGCTGGTGGACCCGGCTACCCCAGCGTCGGACGTGCTCCGCTTCGTGAGCAGAAATGGTCGGGTGCGATCGGCAGGACTCGACCATTTGTGCTCGCGAAGGGTCAGCGCCACTTGCGGAGGAACGTCGAGCTCGTCATCGAGGGAGGCCGGCGCCGGACCACGGCTGATCAAATCTGCGAGTAGCGGCATGATCACGGAACCGCACGAGACACTTCGTGAGCAGAAGTGGTCGGGTCGCGCACGGATAGCTCGACCTATTCTGCTCACGAACCGGCGACGCGAACGGACACCCGCCGCGAAGAACCCCCGTGAACGCAGAAAACCCCTGACCAGTGCTGGTCAGGGGTTCCCTGGTGTTACAACGTTAAGTCCGGCGGCGTCCTACTCTCCCACAAGGTCC
>NZ_RJUM01000005.1:1878-3117 GCF_003752345.1 Curtobacterium sp. PhB170 | reverse complement strand
AGTGACGGTACCTGCAGAAAAAGCACCGGCTAACTACGTGCCAGCAGCCGCGGTAATACGTAGGGTGCAAGCGTTGTCCGGAATTATTGGGCGTAAAGAGCTCGTAGGCGGTTTGTCGCGTCTGCTGTGAAATCCCGAGGCTCAACCTCGGGCTTGCAGTGGGTACGGGCAGACTAGAGTGCGGTAGGGGAGATTGGAATTCCTGGTGTAGCGGTGGAATGCGCAGATATCAGGAGGAACACCGATGGCGAAGGCAGATCTCTGGGCCGTAACTGACGCTGAGGAGCGAAAGCATGGGGAGCGAACAGGATTAGATACCCTGGTAGTCCATGCCGTAAACGTTGGGCGCTAGATGTAGGGACCTTTCCACGGTTTCTGTGTCGTAGCTAACGCATTAAGCGCCCCGCCTGGGGAGTACGGCCGCAAGGCTAAAACTCAAAGGAATTGACGGGGGCCCGCACAAGCGGCGGAGCATGCGGATTAATTCGATGCAACGCGAAGAACCTTACCAAGGCTTGACATACACCGGAAACGGCCAGAGATGGTCGCCCCCTTGTGGTCGGTGTACAGGTGGTGCATGGTTGTCGTCAGCTCGTGTCGTGAGATGTTGGGTTAAGTCCCGCAACGAGCGCAACCCTCGTTCTATGTTGCCAGCGGGTTATGCCGGGGACTCATAGGAGACTGCCGGGGTCAACTCGGAGGAAGGTGGGGATGACGTCAAATCATCATGCCCCTTATGTCTTGGGCTTCACGCATGCTACAATGGCCGGTACAAAGGGCTGCGATACCGTAAGGTGGAGCGAATCCCAAAAAGCCGGTCTCAGTTCGGATTGAGGTCTGCAACTCGACCTCATGAAGTCGGAGTCGCTAGTAATCGCAGATCAGCAACGCTGCGGTGAATACGTTCCCGGGCCTTGTACACACCGCCCGTCAAGTCATGAAAGTCGGTAACACCCGAAGCCGGTGGCCTAACCCTTGTGGAAGGAGCCGTCGAAGGTGGGATCGGTGATTAGGACTAAGTCGTAACAAGGTAGCCGTACCGGAAGGTGCGGCTGGATCACCTCCTTTCTAAGGAGCATCTGGCCTCGTGTGCCCTTCGGGGTGGGCGTGGTCCAGGCGCCTGATTCGGACCGAACGTGTCCGACGGGTAGCTCATGGGTGGAACATTGACAGTGCAGTTGGGAGTGATGCTTCCGACCTCAGTACGCTCTGCTTGCAGGGTTGGGACGGGTTGGGGGT
>NZ_RJUM01000005.1:0-1781 GCF_003752345.1 Curtobacterium sp. PhB170 | reverse complement strand
TCGTGTTGTGGGTGATGACGGATCGCAATTTTAATCTTTGTGGTCAAGTTTCTAAGAGCAAACGGTGGATGCCTTGGCATCTGGAGCCGAAGAAGGACGTAGAAATCTGCGATAAGCCTCGGGGAGCTGATAATCGAGCCCTGATCCGAGGATTTCCGAATGGGGAAACCCCGCTGGGCGCTTTTGTGACCTGGTGACTCCCGCCTGAATATATAGGGCGGGTAGAGGGAACGTGGGGAAGTGAAACATCTCAGTACCCACAGGAAGAGAAAACAACATGTGATTCCGTGAGTAGTGGCGAGCGAAAGCGGATGAGGCTAAACCGATCATGTGTGATAGCCGGCGGGCGTTGCATGGTCGGGGTTGTGGGACACGTCACTCAGTTCTGCCGGACTGGGGCGGTTACAGCGCATCATAGTCGAACCGGTTTGAAAGCCGGGCCGTAGTGGGTGCCAGCCCCGTAGACGAAATGGTGTTATGGCCGGATGTGTATCCCAAGTAGCACGGGGCCCGAGAAATCCCGTGTGAATCTGTCAGGACCACCTGATAAGCCTAAATACTCCCAGATGACCGATAGCGGACAAGTACCGTGAGGGAAAGGTGAAAAGTACCCCGGGAGGGGAGTGAAATAGTACCTGAAACCGTTTGCTTACAAACCGTCGGAGCCTCCTTAGTAGGGGTGACGGCGTGCCTTTTGAAGAATGAGCCTGCGAGTTAGTGATATGTGGCGAGGTTAACCCGTGTGGGGCAGCCGTAGCGAAAGCGAGTCTGAATAGGGCGTTTGAGTCGCATGTTCTAGACCCGAAGCGAAGTGATCTATCCATGGCCAGGTTGAAGCGACGGTAAGACGTCGTGGAGGACCGAACCCACTTCAGTTGAAAATGGAGGGGATGAGCTGTGGATAGGGGTGAAAGGCCAATCAAACTTCGTGATAGCTGGTTCTCTCCGAAATGCATTTAGGTGCAGCGTTGCGTGTTTCTCGCCGGAGGTAGAGCTACTGGATGGCCGATGGGCCTCAACAGGTTACTGACGTCAGCCAAACTCCGAATGCCGGTGAGTGAGAGCGCAGCAGTGAGACGGTGGGGGATAAGCTTCATCGTCGAGAGGGAAACAACCCAGACTACCAACTAAGGTCCCTAAGCGTGTGCTAAGTGGGAAAGGATGTGGAGTTGCATAGACAACCAGGAGGTTGGCTTAGAAGCAGCCACCCTTGAAAGAGTGCGTAATAGCTCACTGGTCAAGTGATTCCGCGCCGACAATGTAACGGGGCTCAAGCACACCACCGAAGTTGTAGATTTCGCACACTCGACAAGCCTTCGTGGTTCAGTCGTGCGGAGTGGTAGGAGAGCGTCGTGTGGCGAGTGAAGCGGCGGAGTGATCCAGCCGTGGACGCTACACGAGTGAGAATGCAGGCATGAGTAGCGAAAGACGGGTGAGAAACCCGTCCTCCGAAAGACCAAGGGTTCCAGGGCCAGGTTAATCCGCCCTGGGTAAGTCGGGACCTAAGGCGAGGCCGACAGGCGTAGTCGATGGACAACGGGTTGATATTCCCGTACCGGCGAACAACCGCCCAAGCTAATCCAGTGGTGCTAAGAGTCCTAACCCGGATCAACCGGATCCCTTCGGGGTGATGGTGGCCGGTCTAACGCTCGACCCCATGCTGGTGCGGTTAGCGTATGAACAGGTGTGACGCAGGAAGGTAGCTGAGCCAGGCGATGGTATCCGTAAGGTGAACCTGGTGTAAGGATGTAGGGCTGACGATAGGCAAATCCGTCGTCTGT
>NZ_RJUM01000004.1:0-9393 GCF_003752345.1 Curtobacterium sp. PhB170 | reverse complement strand
TCCACCGATGGGGTGCATGGCGCTCGAATCAGCACAGAGCCGGGACTGATGCTCACGACGCCAGATCCACCTGATTGCACTCACGGCCCTCTGACATCTTCCGTTATGGCGTAGCCCCGAGCGCTCCCCGCTGGTGCTCTGGAAACTAGCAGTGCCCTATAGCCCACCGACTACCGCGCGCGGTTCCGCTCATGACGGCGGGCGTAGTAGGCGGAGAGGAGCTGGACCGCGGCGAGGGCCGTCCATGCGACCGCGACGAAGATGTGAAGCCCGGTCGGCTCCATGATGGCGATGACGATCCAGATGACGGCTAGAACCGCCCACGCCCATACGAGCCAAGGGAGGGGCTTGCCGACGAGCCGTTCGAGGAGGCTGCGCTGCTTCGTCTCGGTCATATGCGTGACGCTATACCGGACCCTGGCCGGTGACGTCCGGTAGCCGATCCTCTGCCGGGCGGCGCTGACTGGGCACCGGGGCCGGCCGGTAGCTCACCGACTACCGGACTGGCGTGCCGGCACTCGCGTTAGCCACTGAATCGATCGACGAACTGCTCACTCACCGTCCACAGGTGCTCCTGGACTGCGAAATTCCTGGCCCAGGGATGCGGAGCCACGGGGCGCTGTCGATCGAAGAAGAGCCCCGTGACACCCTCAAGCGTCGGGTCAAGAGCGAGCCGGGCTGTCGCTGCAACCCCGAGCGAGATGGGCTCTCCGTCGCGGCGACCCACCATTTTCGTCGGCATCTCGGACGCAGGATGAAGGCTCGTCATAGTCAAATTCGCAGGGTCCGCCTTGCGGGCGAAGCGGATCCCGAAAGCGACTTGAGCGAGCTTCGACTGGCAGTTGGCCCGCATCCCGTCGTAGCGGTCTTCGAGCATGACGTCATCGAAGTCGACCGGCGCCTGCCCGATAGAGCCCACCAGCACGACTCGTGCCCGCGCCGATGCCTCGAGGCGCTCTCGCAGTACCCATCGATGCTCTCGCGTCGAGGCCCGCCCCCGATGCCGGCGTTCGCAATCAGAACGTCAATCCGCGGTTCGGCGGCCAGCAGGGCGCTCGTCACCTTCCGTACTTCGGCAAGCGAGGAGAAGTCCGCTCGGCACGTGCGCGCCGTCATCGGGAGTGCTTTTGCCACGTCGTCAACGCGCTGCTGACTGCGGCCGTGGAGCAGCAGTGGCCACGTCCAGCAAGGTTGCGCGCGAGCGCGCGGCCCAGGCCGCCTGTCGCTCCCGTGATCAGGATCGTCTTCGCCATGTGAGTGCCTCCGGCTGCTGGTGTGGCGGGGCAACCCCGTGGCGCCAGCTAGTTGACATCCGCATTGTTCACGTGTGAACATTCAGCCATGAGTAACACCCAGAAGCAAGACAAGGCGGCTTCTCGAGTCGTCATCATCGGCGCCGGCGTCGCCGGGCTCACCCTGGCGACCCTGCTGACGCAGTCCGGCGTGGACTGCGTCGTGGTCGAGCGCCGCGATCGCGGCTACATCGAGCAGCGCAACCGAGCCGGCGTGGTCGAAGCGCGTGGCGTGGACATGTTCGAGCGGTGGGGCCTGGCCGAGCGATTGCTCGCAGGGCCCGTGGCACAGACGATCGATTACCGGGTGAACGGCGTACCGGAGATGTTCACGATCGACATGGAAGGACGCCAGCCCAGCCGGTTCTGTACGCAGCAGATGCTGGTCAACAACCTCCTCCACGTATTCCTGGACGAGATGGGCGGTGATGTCCGCTTCGAGACCACCGATGTCGTCGTCGGCAACGAGGACGGGCAGCGCCCCTCAGTGGCGTTCTCCGATGCCGATGGTCGACACGAGATCGAGTGTGACTACATCGTCGGCAGCGACGGAGATCGTGGCGTGAGCCGCGCGTCGATCCCGGACGGGGTCCTGACGAAATACAGCTATGAGTTCGGGTACGCCTGGCTCGCCGCCCTGGTCGAAGCACCCGTTACAGGAGCGGCGATCATGGCTCCCAGCGACCACGGCTTCGTCGGACAACTCCCCCGAGGACCCCAGCGCAGTCGCTACTACCTCCAATGCGAACTCAGCGACACCGCCGAAGACTGGCCCGACGAGCGAATCTGGAACGAAATCCGACTGCGACTGAATGACGACAGCATCCAATCCGCCGAGGTACACGAGGTGTTCTTCGTACCCCTGCGGAGCGTCGTCTACTCCCCCATGCGTTACCGGAACCTGTTCCTCGCCGGCGACGCCGCGCACCTCGTCCCGCCAGCAAGCGCCAAGGGGATGAACCTCGCCCTGTTCGACGTCGACACACTGGCCTTGGCACTCGTCTCCGCCGTCCGCGACGGCGACGCCGAAGCCCTCGGCGTCTACTCGGACACCTGCCTCGAGCGCGTCTGGAACTACCAGGACTTCGCGCTCTGGATGACCGACACGATGCACAACGCCGGCGACCCCACGCAGCACGGCGCGTTCCTGCAGATGACAGCCCGTGCCAGGCTCGCCCAGCTGCACGCCTCCCCCACCGCAGCACGCCTCCACGCCGAGTACCAGCTCGGCCTCAACTAGCCGCCACTGCCTCAGCGCTCGCCCCTCTCGCTTCAGCCCCGCCCAACCCTGCGAGAGGGGCGAACAAGCTACATGGGAGCATCGAGTATGAGCATCGACCCGACCCGTCTCCTCGTGCTCGGCGCCGTCCGACAAGAACAGCCCGCCAGCGGGTACGCGATCATGCGCGAACTCACCGGCTGGGGGGTCCAGGACTGGGCCAGCGTCAACCCTGGATCCATCTACGGTGCACTTCGCACTCTCGACAAGGAAGGCCTCGTCGCGCTCGACACAGAAGCGGCCGAGAAGGCCCCTCGCGCCTACAAGACCAGCGCCAAGTACGCACTCACCTCCGAGGGCGACATCGCCTTCACCCAGCTCTTGGGGACGGCGCTCCAGGAGATCGACCCGTACCGCCCCGCCCCGTTTATGGCTGCGCTCTGCTTCCTCGTCGACCTCCCCCGAAACAAGGTCATCACGGCGCTCCGAGATCGCGCGTCCGGCCTCGGAGAACAGCTCGACGCCTTCCGTCGGGACGAGACGAACGTGTCCATCGATCCGGACAAGCCTGTGCATTCGACCGAGTTCATCCGTCTTGCCGCCAGCCGCATCGACGGGGAACGTGCGTACGTCGAAGCGCTCATCGAGCGCCTTGCGACCGGTAGCTACGATTTCAGCAAGTGAACGGCTCCCTCGCTCGACGACGAGCGCAGCACGATGGTCGCGATCACGAATACGGGCCGCGATGTCCGCGCGGCGGTCTTCCCGGGACACATCGCCACGGTCCACCGTCGCCTCTTCGCACCGGTCAGCGACGACGATCCCGAGCATCTCGCCCGCATCCTCGGCCGCGGTGCGAGCCTGCTGGTCAGCTCATTCAGTTGAAGAGGGAGCCGCGCCGATCCTGGCCGCCGCCCTCAATATCAGCGCCTCCACCGGACACCTCATCAACGCAGGCGGCCAGGCTGCCCGGTGAGCAGCCCGGTGTGACCTCAACGCGTCCGATGAACGATCGGCCGCCGAGACCCCGGCGAAGGTGGCCCGGCCAGTACGATCGCACGATGTCGAGCATCGCCGGAAGCCGTTGGGTCATCACCGGTGCTGCCGGGAACATCGGGTCTGCGCTCCGGTCGGCGCTGTTGGAGCGCCATGCGGTCCTCGTCTCCACCGACATCCGTCCGATCACCTCCAGCAGCCCACAGGAATCCGTCGCATCGGTCGACCTTGCCGACCTGGAGAACCTGGTGGAACTCTTCGCCGGAGCTGACGGTGTGGTCCATCTGGGCGGAATCGCGGACGAGGCTGACTTCCACGACCTGGCCGAGGCGAACATCGTCGGGACGTACCACGTGCTCGAGGCCGCCCGGCGGGCAGGGGTACGTCGGGTCGTGTACGCGAGCAGCAACCGCCTGACGGGCTCGTACGCCGCGGGTGACCACGTGTCGCCCGACATGCCGCCGCGACCTGACGGCTTCTACGGGGTGTCGAAGGCCGCGGGGGAAGCACTCTGCCGGCTGTACGCGGACAAGTTCGGTATGAGCACCATCTCGTTGCGCATCGGCAGTTACGAGGAGCAGCCGTCTTCGGCTCGAGAGCAGCAGACGTGGCTCAGCCCCGCGGACGCGATCCGCGCCTTCGTCGCGGCGATGACGACCACCGAACACACGGCAGTGTTCTACGCCGTCTCCGCGAACACCGATGGCTGGTGGGACCTCCAGCCCGGGGAAGCCGTCGGTTTCTTCCCGCAGGACGACGCGGCGGCATGGGGCACTCGCGAAGTCCTTGCCCTGGACATGCCGCAAGGTGGGAGGTACGCAACCGCTGCGTACTCGACCGACCGCATGCGGCGGTAGACAATCCGTTACCGGGCCGCGAAATCGCACTAGTTGCCGAGGCGGCCACGGCTTCAACCTCCACCAGTTGGTGCTCATAGCCGAGCACGCTCACGCCGAAAAACGTGCGGTAGCCGATCAGCTATCGCAACGATCTACCGCTAGGCTTCTGCGCGGCCTCTCGCGATCCGTGCGAGCCTCCGAGCACGCGAAAACTCTTGCCCGAAGCACGATCGTTCCACGTGGCCCGCTCGTGGCCGGAGGTGCTCTCGTGCTGGCCGGGATGGCCCACTTGGCGACTGCATTGCCATCGGTCGAACACACTCGGGCAACGGTCGCTCATCACAGACCAACTTAGGCAACCGCCGCCGTCCGCCCGACCGCTACGCGGTCATACTCTCCCAAAAGATGAGTTCGTTCCGGCCCGCTTCACTGAGAGGCATGCCCTCACTGTCCGTCGCCGTGCCAAGGACGGTTGCGAACACGCTGCCGTCCGGCAACCTCAGTTCCCAGGCCGTCCACCGCATAACCCCCATAGCCAGGATGGTCCGTGCATCCGGAGGTCAGTCGAGCATCCACGCGCTGAGCGTACGACTTCGTGACGTCGACCGGTCATGATGAGCGAATTCATCGCTGGAGATCAACGTCATGGGAACGAGTGCGGACGGAACTGACCCCGCTCTCGCCCGCCCGATAGACGCCCCCGACCGGAACGACCACGAGCGACCGAGGTAGCGATGCACCCGGGTGACGACCTATCGGACGTCTTCGTTGACCTATAGGTCGTCAACCGGCAGGTGGCGTCGACCCCACCGGTCCAGCGCTGCGAAGACCTGGCTTAGGCTTCGTCCTTCGACTGTGATGCGATAACACCCTCGAGGTAGCAGTAGGTGGTGTCGGCGATGACCTATGCACTCGATTGTCGAGCGGCGTTTCACATCACGGTGAGTCGCGTGAATTGTGCGGTGGAGAGCTGCTGGGCGGCACCGCCGCCTGCAGGTATCCGCCACAACCCGGGCGTCGCTCCGTCGGCGATGTCGACGTACACGACCCCGTCCTCGGCTGCAGCACCCGGGAACGGGAATCGTGTCGTCAGTTGAACGCCGGACACAGACACTGCCCGGGTCATCTCGTCGGCATCGCGGACGAGCATGTCGTGTACTGCCCGGTCGATGTTGCATCCGTTCGGGGACCCCTCGGAGATCGCTGCGCACCACTGTGCCGAACGCAGCAGGAAGAAGGACGTCGAGTTCGCCGCGACCAGCTCGAATGCGAAACGGTCGTCCACGGGCGTGGTCGTTGTCGCTCCGGCAGGGAGCTCGTTCCAGGCTTGGTAGCCAGCACCGCCGCCGGAGGTGTCGGTGAAGTACAGGTCGCCCTGGGGTCCAACGATGAGCTGGGTGAGCCGGTTGAACGGTGTTCCCTCCGCTGCCGGCGTGAGCGACCGCGTCGTGACGACTCCGTTCGGGGCGATCGTCGTGGCGGTGCGTGCAGTCGTTGTGCCCTCAAGTGTTGCCACGGTACCGTCGCGACCGAAGGCGATGACGCCTCGAGCCGGTGTCCCGGCTCCAGCGGCCGCTGAGCGGGCTGGCGCACCCGTGACTGGCAGCTTCATCGGTATCGAGGTGGTCGAGTCGACCCAGTACAGGTTCCCCGCAACGTCCGCGGAGAGGCCACCACGAATGTGTAGCCCCGTGGCGATGGTCTTTGGTGCACCACCGCCGACGGGGTACATCGTAATCGAGGTCGAGTCAGGCGCCGGGACGAACACGTCCCCGCGGTCATCGGCCGCGTACCCGGCCCCGTTTGGCGCGACCGTGGTCGCCGGCCCGGTTCCGCTCGACGGGAAGCGCACCACCGATCCGGAGGCATCGAGCGCGTACAACGACTGCGTGGTCGGGTCGCTCGTGGCACCGGTCGCCGTGTACCGGACGGTCACCGCAGGCCCGGTGCCCCGCGAGCCGGTTGCCTGAACGGTGAAAGAGTAGGTGGTCCGTGTGGTCAGGGCGCCGAAGTGGTCGGACCGGGCGGAGGCGCGGAGCCTGTCGACTCCTTGGTCCGGTTGCTGTTCAGCGGGAGTGATTTGCACCCTCCACCCCGTCACCTTCGCACCGGAAGACGGTGCCCGCCACGTGAGGTCAGCGTCACCGCCGGTCCCGGTGACGCGGACGACGGTCGGCGCACCCGGCGTCGAGGAATGGGTAACGGCCTGCGCGGGCAGGGCGACTCCGACGGCTATCAGCACGGCCGCCACGGCTGCGGTGAGTACGGCTTTGTACACGGTGTCCCCTACCCTCTCCGTGGCTCCTACGCCTCGGCTGAGCACATGCTGACACTCGGGAACCGCGCGCAGAACGCCCAGAAGGCCGGATGCGGCATCGCGCAACCGCAAATCCGACGGGCTCACGAGATAGGTGCGAGGCCCTGCAGCTGGAGCGCTGCCCGATCTGGAGGTTGGCTGGCGGGGCGGATGTGGCACTGCCTCTATCGGTGCGGGCGGGTTGAGCGCATGCTGTGAGCGGAAGCGGAACCCGAATCTGCAAGCGGCTGAGACCCTCGGCCCGTAGGGAAGAAGCACGCTTTGGCGTAAGTGAAGCATCGACGCTTCCTTCCTGCCCTGCCTCGGCATCTCGTCGTTTCGCGTACAGGTAATGCGGTCGGACGGGGAGGGACGCTCGCGTCCCTGCGAGCCGGGCCACCGACGCGCTTCGGCTCGTGCGATCGACAGCACATCGCTCTGCATTCAGGAGTGTGGGAGACGAAGTGTTTCTCGTGGATCTTCGCCGTAGCGCGCCACGTACGCGCGGCGAATCTCCCCAGGTGCGAGACTCCCCATACGCCACTGCGCTTCCAGCAGAGCCCCTCCCACCCGCCGCCTCCGCGGCGGTACCAGCTGGAACGCACCAAGCGAAGCCAGCGTCCCATCACCACCACCCTGTACGCCGGTATCACTTCGCCCCGTTGGTCGAACGCGGGGTGGGATGCCGGATCAGGTAGCAGCCCACCCCGCTGACAGCGGGAACCACCCATCTGCCGTCACACAGTCTGCACGCACCGGCACCTCGTACCGTGCAACCGATGAGTCACCCAACCTCACGCCGGCGAAAGCCCGCTCCCGTTCGCCGGCCGCGCGGGAGCCTGCGCATGCACTGGTGGCAATGGGCGCTCCTCGGCGCCCTTGCCGCCGTCACGGCAACGCTGCTGGTGGCCGCGCTGACGCTCAAATAGATCCGGCATGCCGCTGCCAGCGGTAAGTGGGTTCCCGGGGGTGGTGGAAGGTTCGGGTCATCCCGCCACCCCCGGGATAGCGCACTCCCCCACCAGCCTCAAGGCAGGAAAGGCAAGTCTCTCGAACGGGAAACGAGTGTCACGCAAGCATCACTGCCGCGGAGCGCTCCGCACAGCATAGGGCCGACGTGGTGCCGGCGGACCTTGCTGTCCGGTTCCCCGGGAGAAGTTCGGGATGTCGGCCACGCACCAAACGCCGCCGACATCCCGCACGCGCCACATCCTGACCCGAACAGGGGGCGCACCATCAACGATGCGACCACGCGCATGTGCGGACAAGTCGGCACTACAGAGGACTCGCTTTGACGACGGACCGAACGGGGTATGTCTGGCCGCCACCCGAAGGCGGCCAGACATCCCGGAGCGACACCACACAAACGCGGCTTCAGCTGCGGAGCAGATACCCGAACCTGCTCATGAACAGAGTTAAACAACTCCCGCCATGCGGGTCCATCCCCAAAACAGGGGGAACGGTCGTTCTCTCACGCCGGACTCGACGCGACACCGGTCTGCGCATCTGCCCGGCAGCCGCAACTCCAGGGCACTCGCTGGAGCCGTCACGCCGGCAACTGGGCACGGGCAGCGTAGGCAGTCTCGGATGGTGTCTCCCCGTACTGAGCCCGGTAGTAGCCGGAGAACCAGCCTAAGTGCGAAATCCCACTCGCCGCCGCAGCCGTTCCGACCGGCTGATACGGGTTCGCGAGGATCATCGCTCGTGCCCGGTGCAACCGCAGCACCCGGACCACGGCTGAGGGTGCATGCCCAAGTCCCGCTGGAACGCTTCCTGCAGACCCCGTTTGCTGTAGCCGCTCGCCGCCGCGATCTCCGGTGCCGTCAGCTCCCCCCCCATACCGCGACCCGATACATTCCAGCGCCCGAGCCACCGCCGGCTTCTGCGCACCAAGATCGATCCCCACCGCTGCAAGCTCGTCCGACGACGTCGACATGCACCGACCGTGAAACCCAGCCCACCAACCACGGTCACGAATCGAGGAAGCCTCCCCCAAGGACGGCCGCCGCAGCCTGCACGGTTTGCTCGAGACGGTAGAACGCGCCGACCTCAGTTTCACCGTCAACATCGGTGAGGAAGAACGCTCCGTTGTCGACAACCACCCGGCCGACGATCCGGTCCGTCCGGCTCTCGATGATGTCCCACTCCGTCTCCGACCGTCCCCGCAACCGCAACGCGTTCACACCAACACCCCATCCCTGCCCAGCCGCGCTCTCGGGAACCGGGACAGCATGATGCTCACACACCGTCAACGCCCACCCCGAAGGCCCCACCGCGTGCGGACGAAACGACACCGCGACCGTTCCTGGTAGCCGGCAATCGTGCCAAGCACACCGCACCTCCCACAGCACTCTCGTCACCACCGACGCACCCCACTCCCCCGCAACGGCACCGCACAGCCGTGACGGGACCGTAACGCGCCGCGGGCACTCGTCGCCAACCCGGCAGCACCACACCGACCTAGCCGGACGTGACACCACCACTCGTTCCCACCCTCGAGCAACACCGCCCGAAAGCCGATCTTCAAACGGGACAGACTCCAACAGCATGCAGGACCCTCGAACAGGTTACATTTCCCACAACAAATATTACGATGCGGTAACGGGGTACGAGGTTCCAATCTCCTCGTCGGAGGGTGCCGAATAGCTTGCACGGGCCGGGAAACACCCGGAGCGCTCACCAGCCGCACATTGCTGGTTCTCCACCCTGCACCAGGGTGTGTTCGGCGCGCACACAGCAGCCGCGCCGAGC
>NZ_RJUM01000003.1:0-16420 GCF_003752345.1 Curtobacterium sp. PhB170 | reverse complement strand
CAACGCACCCGCTCGCTCCCGTAGACACACTCGTGCTCTCCAGAGTGACCAAGGATCAGGTCACATCTCCACCTATCGAAGGTGCTCGGGCAGATCGTCGACATCGTGCAGCAGCATAGACACCACCACCGGCGCCCTCGTCTCACTGAACGATCGGCATGTGAGACGCCGGCAGTCGTCGGGCGGATTCCGCAGGCGGGTCCCCAGAGCACTCGCCAGAGTGCGTGGATCCGTTCCCGGACCTATCGTGCAACTCGGGCGCCTTCGCCACGATCGAGTGTGCCGCAGATTCCGACAACCATGCCGTTCGTCGATGTACCTAGCGCCTCGATCCGCCCAGCACGAGTTCGAACGCTCTCCACATCTGCTCGGGCTGCGCGATGACGGATTGCATCCCCACCGCGACGGCTCCGGTGTCGTCCACTGGTGTATCGCCAATCATGACGCAGTCCGGCGCTTCGACCCCCAACTCGCGTGCCGCCACCCGGAAGATCGCTGGGTCCGGCTTTACGCATCCAACCTCGTAGGACAGGACCACCGCGTCGAACAGCGACTCGAGCCCCCAGCGCTGCAGGATCGGGCGAACATCCAACGCCGTGTTCGACACAATGGCGAGCTTCTTTCCCTGATCGTGGATCGCTCGCACGAAGTCCTCAGCACCCCTGTTCATCTCCACCTGGTCCGGCATGACGTCGTACAGCGCCTCTGCAAGTGCTGGCGTTGCGACACCGTCGTGACTGATGGCAGCGATGAACGTGCTGCGGTGCTTCGCCGGGTGCAGGTCCCAGTTCTCGGCCGGGAAGAGCGACCGCGCCACCAACCACACCTGCGACAGTCTTGCCGTGAGCGCCTCGCGAGCGACCTCATCGCCGCTGCCGATTTGTCTCAGCGCGGCATCGATCCAGAGACCCTTCGAGGAACGGACCGCCAAGGTATTGAAAAAGTCCAGCAGGACGGCCCGAGCCATCAGAGGACTTCAGTAATGGCGCGCGCGCCCGGGGCGCGGCCGGTCGGACGGAGCGGGACATCAATGATCATCACGTGACGCTACTGCCGGGACGATCGGGGAACGCAAGTTCTCGTCCTTCGAGGCAAGTTTGCCTCAACGGCCGATCCCCTACCGGCGGGCCTCGACGACCAGCTGCACCGCCTGTCTTGCCGCTTCCGGCACCAACGGGATCTGAGCGAGGAAAGCCACTTCCACCCACCTCGGCTCGTACTGGTTCAGTTCTGATGCTCGTTCAATCTCTGGGCCACCGAGCACCAAGGGACCAGGACGCACTTGGGCTGCGAAGTAGGCCGCTGGAACGGCGCTATCCACTGGCACGTCGAGCAGATCGCCGATGATCGCCTCCAGGCCAGTCTCCTCGCGCAGTTCGCGCCGGCAAGCCTCGCGGAGGCTCTCACCTTCCTCCACCCCACCACCAGGAAGCACCCAGTAGTTCCGACCGTCCTTCAATCGATCGATGACGAGCAGGCTCTCGTCTCGGATGACGACGGCCGCTGATCTGGCGCGCATCCGGCCAGCACACCACGAAACGCCTGTTCGTGTCCCACAGCCCGGCGTCAACGTGTCCCGACTGACGATCGGATACCGGACGAGCGCTGCCCCGCAGCGATCTCACTCGTCGTCGTGAATGACTGCTCTCGGTCGTCGCAGAACAACCCCTGCACTTCCCGCGGCCAGGCAACCGCAGACGGCTGCCGCCGGCAACACAAGTTGCCAACCACCAACAGTCAGCAGCAGACCGCCGATGACGGCAGTGACAAACGCCAGCACTCCCACGACGACTGATGCACGTCGCACCGGATGCGCCACCAGCTCGTCCTCCGCGCGGTTCCTCACAGCTACTCCGGCCCGCGCGACGACCGCGGCAACCGCAACTCCCAATGGGATCGCGACCTGTGAGGCGACAGCCACCGATCCCCAACTCACGTAGCTGTAACGGATCTTGCCGAGGCTGAACATCCCGACCGCGAAGACTGCGCCAGCGAGAACGACCACCGCGGGAAGCGTCGCTCGGCGTAGCCAACTCAGCACCGCTCTGTCACGGGATCGCACCATGTCGACAGATTAGAACTGCACAACGCATCGCAGGCGCAACGTCCACTGACCTGCGCGCCGGAAGTCAAAGCCAATACCCTCCAGCGCGGGCTCCCGCGGGCGAGCGAATCGGCGCCGTCGTCGTCCGAGACGAGAGCCTGCTCGTCATCGATCGGCTGAAGAACGGTCGTCACTACTGTGTGCTCCCTGGCGGCGGGGTCGAGGAAGGCGAGAGCCTCCGCGAAGCGTGTCAGCGCGAGTTGCGTGAGGAGACGGGCTTTGATGCGAGCATCGGCGACCTGCTCGACGTACCAGTGGATAGCGCCGTTCCCACGGCTTACTTCGTGGCGCGAGTACGTCCTGGTCCGTTGCAACTCGGGGGTCCAGAGATCGACCGTGCCTCGGAACTGAACCAGTACGAGCCGAGGTGGGTGGAACTGGGCCTGCTCGCGCACATCCCGTTGGTGCCGGAGGCGGCGAGGGAAGCGGTCAAGCTTGTCCTCGAAGCGCGCCGGTGAAGGATCGGCTACCGCACTCGGGTGCATCAGTCCGGTGCCCGTGTCGATCGACTATCCGCTTACGACGATCAGTATGAGGAAGGGGAAGCGGGATCACCAGGTTGCGGGATACGTGGTTGCGGGTGTGGTGGATGGTGGGACGCGGTATTTCTGCAGCACCTCGGACATGATGGTGCGGAATGCGGGTGCGGCACTGTTGGAGAACCGGTGGCCTGGGCCGGGCTTCGTGAAGGTCACGGTGACGACGTACTTCGGGTCCTCGGCGGGGGCCATGCCTGCCACGGAGATGATCCGGTCGGACCCGTAGCCTTTGCCTGGCTCGGCGACTTCCGCGGTACCGGTCTTCGCGGCGATGTTGTAGCCGGAGATGGGTTTCATGCTGACCAGGGTGCCGCCGGTGACCACGCTTTGCAGCATGTTGACGACCTGGGTTGCTGCGGTGTCTGAGACGACGCGTTCTCCGGTCGTCTTGGGGGCTTGGGTGGTGGTGCCGTCAGCTGTGGTGCAGCCGGTGACGAGGTGCAAGGGGATGCGGACGCCGCCGTTGGCGAGGGTTTGGTAGATGCTCGCGATCTGCAGCGCGGTGGTGGAGATGCCTTGCCCAAACATGGAGTTGATGTTGGTCTGCTGGTCCCAGTCCGGGGTTGCTGCGTAGTCCATACCGGGTTGGCCGGGGAAGGTGACGGCGTCTTGCGGGGTGAAGAGACCGAACTTTCGCATGTAGTCGTATCGCTGCTGTTGGGTGAGTTGTTCGCCGAGCTCGGTGATGCCGACGTTGGAGGAGTCGCGGAGGATCCCGGTGAGTGTCAGCTGCTCGGTGGGGTGAAACTCCGCGTCAGTGATGCGTCCACCCCAGGGGAACGTCCGTGAGTACGGGACTGTCGCCTGAGTGGTCGGGGACGCTTTGCCTTGATCGATCAGTGCCGCGGCGATGGCGGCTTTAATGGTTGAGCCTGGTTCGTAAGTGTCGGTCAGCGCTCGGGATCCGTAGGCGCCCTCGTCTGTGGTCGCGTCGACGTCGTTTGAGTCCACGGAGGGTGTGTCGGCGACGGCGAGGACCTCGCCGTTTTTGGCATCGGTGACGATCGCTGTGGCGGATGCTGCGCCGAGGTTCTCGGCGGCTGCGCCGAGGGCTTGCCGGACGAGATATTGCAGGTCGGAGTCGATGGTGGTGTGGAGGGTTCCGCCGTCGGTTGCTTGCTTGGTGGTGACGGTGCTGCCGGGCAGTTGGACGCCGTCGGCCCCGCGCTCGTAGGTTTGCTCGCCGTTGGTGCCGGTGAGGCACTTGTTGTAGGCGTACTCGAGGCCGGCTTGCGCGCCGTCGGTGCCCATGAATCCGGTGAGGTTGCCGGTGGCGGCGCCGGTGGGGTAGACGCGGGCCGATTGCGGTTCGGGGTAGACCCAAGGGATACCGAGGGTACGGACAGCTTCGTAGTGGGACGCGTCGAGCCCCTTGACGAGGTAGGCGTAGTCCGACTTTGGGTCTGCGGCGATGTTGCGGCGCATTGTGGCGAGATCCCCGCCAGACGCTTTCGCGAGGGCGGTCAAGGCTGTTGTCACGGAGATCTTCTTGATCCGGGCGCCACCGAGCTTGCCCTTGTAGGCGGCGACGAGCCGGGGGGAGGTGGTGATGTTATACCGGGTGACGCTGTCGGCTAGTTCCACGCCCTCGCGGTCGACGATCGCTCCGCGGGTTCCGTAGATGGTGACGGGGACGCTGCGCTTGAGCTGCGAGTCCTTGTCGAGCGCGGCGGCTTGGACGACTTGGATGTCGACCAATCGGACGACGAACACGGCGACCAAGGCGATTACGAGCAGCATGATGATCGTGTACCGGGCCCGCGGGAGCCGTTTCGTCTGCATGAAGCTCCTTGTCACCGTGTCCGCAGATCCGATGGCCGGTGCGGTGTGACTATCGTGCGGGTCCCGGCGTGCAGGCGGCGGTTTCGATGTCCGCGTGTTGTGCGGCGAGGGTGGGCTTCGATGCCGCCACCCTCGCCGCATGCGCCTAGTTGTAGCAGCTGGTTGAGAACGAGCTGACGGCGACCTTCCCGTTCGTGGCGTAGCTCGTCCGTGTCGTGGACTTGTAGGTCGAGTAGCCGACCTTCGTCCCGGCACCCGGGTCGAAAACTCGCCCGTCGCTAGCCGAGCCGTTGATCCAGATGTGCTGGACCGCACCAGAACCCGAAGCGACCGAGGTGGTCTTGACTCGGTAGTTGTTCGCACAGCTGTACGCGGACGCGGCGTCCGCTGCCGTCGGTACGACGATGGCGCCGACGACAACTGCTGCCGCGGCGGCGACAGTCCCCAGGCGTGTAGCAATTCGTTGCATGATGCCCCCTGATGGGTAAAAGCCCGAGACATTCTCAGGCGACGCAACGCTATCGAGCTTGGGGCTGTTCGTAAGTAACCATCATGTTACGAACTGCCGATCTGCAGCGGGCAGCCCTGAGCAAAGTTCTGGGGGCGGATACGCTCGGCTCTCGGCAGAGAGGGGCGACTGTATGTCGAAGCGAGTCATGGGCTGGGCAGCAGTTTTGTGTGCGACCGCGGGTTTGCTTGCCGGTTGCGCAGACGCACAGCCGGCCGTTCCGTCTCCGGCACCGCTGTCGGAAGCGGCCGGGAAGAAGCTTCTCGATGCGTCGGCGGACAACAGTTGGAAGGTGCTGCTGAAGCAGTACCCGAACGCCCAGAAGCCAGCTGTCGCACTGGTCCGCACGGTGTCTCGTCAGGAGTGGGCTACGGCGCAGGCGGAGTGCATGGCCGAGAAGGGTTTCCCGCAGGTGTCGGCGAAGCCGGACGGGTCGATTGCGCTGGGGAGTTTGCCGAACACGCAGGCACAGGCGCGCGCAGTGGCCTTGTACGAGTGCCAGGTGGAGTATCCACTGGAACCGAAGTACCTGGCCGATTTCAACGACTCGCAGCTCAAGTATCTGTACGCGTACTACACGGGTGATCTGGCGAAGTGCCTTGAAGAGCACGGTGTCCAGGTGCCGGAGGCGCCAAGTGAGCAGACGTTCCTCGATAAGCGGGGAGCCTGGTCACCGTACGAAAAGGTCGATGTTAGCGAGAGCAGGTACTACGAGCTCGTGAAGGCGTGCCCCGAGATACCAACCGCTGTCTATGGGTAGGCGTAAACCTCGGTGGTTGCGCCGGTTCCGTGTCTCTCGGGCGGTCGTGGGCATCGCGATCGTCTCGATGGTTGTCGGGGCAGGGCTTTTTTGGTCTGGGTCAGTGCTGTTCACACGGCCGGCGGATCCGAGCAAGCAGCAGTCAGCAGAGACCTATACCGCCCGGAAGGGGACACTCGAAGCCTCGGTCAGCCTCGACGTTCAAGCTTCCTGGCCTGAGGCAGATGCGCTCCTCAACCGCCGGAACGGCACTGTCACGTCGGTGGTCGATTCCGCGGCAGACGCGTATCGGGCCGGCGATGAGCTCTACGCCGTCGATCTGCAGCCGGTGTTTCTCGCTGAGGGGACTACTCCGTCGTTCCGAACACTCCACGCCGGGGTGAGCGGACCCGACGTTAGTCAGCTGCAGGCGATGCTGGCGGCGGTATCGATCGCGAACGTTCCACAGTCGGGACGCTTCGACGCAGCTACCGAAGCCGGCGTCCGGCAGTGGCAGACGGCGACTATGCAAAAGGCGACCGGGGCGGTCGACGACGGCGTAATCATCTTCGTTCCGAGGCTCCCCGCACGCGTCACTCTCGATGAGCAGGCGATCGCTGTCGGTGCGAGCCTTGTCGGTGGTGCAACGGTCGGTCACGTTCTCGCGGCAGCGCCGTCCTTCGCAATGACCGTCGCAGCCGACCAGGCAGCGTTGTTCGACACCGGTGCCACAGTGCACATCTCCGGCCCGGCGGGGGAGACCTGGGACGCTCGCACGGAGGCGGTAGAACCAGATTCCGCATCGGATGGTGTCCGGGTGCCCCTGCGGAGCTCGGGTGCAGGATCTGTCTGCGGGGCCAACTGTGATCAGGTCGCCCTGAGGGGAGAGTCGACGTACTCGGCGAAGGTTCTCACCGCTGATCCCGTGTCCGGTGTGCTTGTCGCTGCGGCGTGTGTTCGCACCGATAGCAGCGGCGCGTACGTCCTGGGTGTGGGAGGGATGAAAATCCGCGTGAAGGTGATGGGGTCAGCTCAGGGTATGGCCGCGGTTTCCAACCTCAAGTCAGGGACGAAAGTGCTGCTCCCGAAATGAGCTGCTGATACATGGCACTGTTGGAAGCTGACCAGCTGACGTTCGGCTACGGCACGGAAACCCTGTTCCAGGGGCGGTCGTTCTCGTTCGACGCCGGCGAGCTCGTCGCGATCACCGGGCCGAGCGGTCGAGGGAAGTCCACTCTGCTGTACCTCCTTGGCCTGATGCTGCAGGCTACTGGTGGCACCATGCGGGTCGACGGCGTTGATTGCTCGCAGAAGTCGGATGCTGAACGTTCTCGGCTGCGCGCCACGCAGTTCGGATTCGTGTTTCAAGACGCCGTCCTTGATCCCTCGAGGACAGTGCTCGATAACGTTCTCGAGGTGAGCCTGTACAACGGTGCTTCTCGTCGTGATGCAGGCATGCGGGCGGTCCGCCTCTTGCATCGGTTCGGAGTAGCGCACCGCACTTCGCACCGCCCAGGGCAGGTATCCGGAGGGCAGGCACAGCGCATCGCGTTGTGTCGAGCCCTGTTACATGAGCCTCGAATTGTCCTTGCTGACGAACCAACCGGCAACCTCGACGAGGACTCCACGAAAGTAGTCTTCGGCGCGTTGCGTGACTATGCACATGACTCGTCCGCGCTGGTCATCATCGTGACGCATGACCCAGCGCTCGCTGCTCGTTGCGACCGGGTGGTGCAACTGTGACCTCTGTCCTGATGGTGCTCCGGGAGGCGCTTGTCTCGGCAAGAAGCCAGCCGGTCGCCGCTGCGCTCACGGCACTGATGGTTGCTGCGATGTGTGCGTCGCTCCTGCTCACGGCAGGCCGTACGGAGGGCTCGCAGCGCGCCATCCTCCAACAGATCGACTCCGAAGGAACACGATCCATCACAGTCCGCGCTGACGCAGCCGCCCACCTCAACCCCGTGATTGTCCAGCGACTCAGCGCGGCAAGCGGCGTTCAGTGGGCCGGAGCATTCACCGCGGCGCAGGATGTCGTCAACCCATCTGGAGGATCCGCGGGGCGGGTCGCCCTTCGAACGCTCTACAGCGCCGGCCACCTCGCAGGCGCGCCAAATTCGACCCCTGTTCCCAGAGGCGTGTCGGTGTCCCCGGCGGTCTTGCGCGCCCTCGCAATGGATCAGCCAGTCGGCGAACTAATCAGCGTCGGCGACGGGACGCCCTACCAGGTTGCTTCCCTTTACCGTCCTTCTCATATTCTCGATCCAATCGCGCCATCCGCAGTACGGGTCGGTGACATCAGCAACCCCCCGGCCGAAGACGTCGTGACCCTCGTGATCGTTGTTGCCCGATCGCCAAACGATGTTGATTCGGTTCTCACCTTGACGCGAAGCGTCCTCGCAGCACAGCAAACATCGGGGGTTGAGATCACCTCGAGCGCGCAACTGGCGAAGATTCGATCGACACTCGACGGAAGCCTCGGCGCACTTGGGCACGGCCTCATCATGGCTATAGCGATCGTGACCTCCGTCATCGTCGCTGTAGTCAACTGCGCCCTGGTTATGTTTCGGCGTCGAGATTTCGGACGACGCCGGGCCCTCGGAGCCACACGGCTCTTCGTCGTCTCGTTGATCGTGACGCAAATCGCGATCCTCAGTGCCGGCGGCGCCGTGCTTGGGAGCGGAGGCGCTTATCTCGCACTCGCAGTGCTTGGCGCGCCGCCCCCCAGCGGGTCGTTCGGCCTTGCAACAGTTGTCCTGTCATGGCTAGCGGGCACCATCGCAGCAGTCATACCTGCTGTTGCTGCATCACGACGAGATCCCTTGATCGAGCTTCGCCAGCCTTAGTCGGACCTGCCGGTTTCGGGGCCGCCCTGTCGCCGGTTCTACCCCCGCTATTACGATCCGAGAATGACTATTATCGGAACGGACCCCGTCGCCACGCATGGCCTAGGTCGGTGTAGTGGACGGTTCGTTGCCGGGTGCGTCAGTGTGTCTGCGGGGATTTGGCGGGGACCGGCTTGCGCGGAACCTCGAAGATCTCCGCCGGCTCGTCGGGATCGCCGGATTCATCCCTGGCCTCACCATGGACATGGGATTGATGTCGATGGCCGGTCACGGGTCGATGGCGCTGCTGCTCGGACTTTTCCAGGTGTCGGTCCTGCACAACATCGTGCACCTGCTCTTCGGCATCGTCGGACTGCTCGCCGCACGCACTGCCACTGGCGCACGCCTATACCTGCTCGTCGGCAGCATTGTCTACCTCGTGCTGCGCATCTACGCCCTCTTCACCGCCGACATGGCCGGAGCGGCCACTTCGTCCCGCTCAACAGTGCCGACAACGTCCTCCGCGCCTTCCTCGCCGTTGCGATGATCGTCCTTGGCATCGTCCTGCCTCGAGCTCGCGTTCGCAACGCTCGCTGACGCAACGCAAACAAAGAGGGGGACGTCGATCAGTGATCGGCGTCCCCCTTCGGCATCCGCCACGGGCTTTCCTGTCCGCTGTGCAACTCAAGGACTGAGGATTGTCGTGGAGAATCGTTTTTGTGGATGAGGCGATGGTGGAGCGGACCCGGGTAGTTGTGCGGACTCGAGACGTTGCGGCGGCGTGGAAGGCTGTTGCGCGAACGCATCGCACGTTCGGGCTTGAGGTCGCTGCGGACGGTGAGAGGTTCACGTTCGAGGAGACGGTCACCGGGACGGGTCTGCTGTCGCTGGAATCGATGCTGTGTACCGGGACCGTGCGCGGCGAGGTGGGAACTGACGACGCTGTCGTTGTGACGTGGCTGAAAGTGGGCCGCGGTGCGGTCGATGGGGATCGGCTGCTGATTGGCCGTCCGGTGCTGTACCGGGAGGGCCGGCAGTCGTTCCGGTGGGATGGGTTCCAGAAAGATGTCATGCGGATCGACCGAGACGCGGTCGAACGGGTTGCTGCGGAGCGTGGTGGGTGGAATCAGGCGCCTCTGGAGTTCAAGCCGCACCACGTACCCGAGGGGGCGCCGCTTGCGGCATGGTGGCTGGTCGTGCGCGCGATCGCTCCGGAGATCCTCGGCCGGGTCGGTCCGGTTTCGGCGGAACGAGAACGGGAGCTGACCCAGTTCGCCGCCGCCGGGTTACTGACGGCGGTCCCACATTGGCCGGTCGGACATGGTCGGGAAGAGCCGGCGCGGACACGGTTGGCGAAGGCAGAAGCGTTCCTCCTTGACCATGTCACGGAGCGGGTCACCGTCGACGACGTCGCTGCGGCCGCGGGGCTCAGCGTCCGCGGGCTGCAGGGTGCGTTCCAGCGTGTGCACGGTGTGTCTCCGCTGTTCTACCTCAAGGGCATTCGGCTGCTCCTGGCGCGGGAACAACTTGAATCGGGGGGAGCGGAGTCCGTGGCCGCGGTTGCCCGATCGGTCGGGTTGCTGCATCTCGGCCGGTTCGCGAGCGCTTACCAGGCCGAGTTCGGCGAGCTCCCGCGCGACGTGCTCCGCGCCGCCGCCGAACGGGTTGCGTAAGTGGCGCAGTCGTGCAGCTCTGCGTTCAGCGCGACGCGGCGGTAGAACACCGTCCGCTGGGCGTCGGTGAGCCCATCCGGAATACTCAGCACGGCGGCTCTGCGTGGCTGTTCTCGGTGTGGGTGTCGAGTGCGGCTTGCGCTGCGGTGAGGGCGTGGTAGTCGCCGAGGTACTCGCCGAAGCCGTTGCGGACGAAGAAGTGCCGTCCGTGCTGGTCGATGGTGCCGGCGAACGCGCCGTCGTTGTCGGCGACCCAGAAGCCCTCATCTGCGGCAGCCCATCGCAGCACGGTCGGGAGATCGGCGACGCTCAAGGCGGGGGAGGTATTGGGGTGGTGCAGCAGGATGCTCATGCGCGGGGGTTTCTGAGGAAGTCACCGTAGGTCGGCTCGGCCGGGGGAATCAGCTCGTCGCTTGTTGCTGGGGTGGTTGTGACGATGGTGGGGAGGTCGTTGATGCGCGCGACGACGATCGCGTGGATCTCAGCCGGGGTGAGGAGTCCGCGGCGATGCCACTGCTGCGGGTCTGCCCGCGGACCGACTTCGTCTGAGGGCGTCACCGTGGGTTCTTGGAGGAGCGGGCCCATGTCGATCGGCTCGGTGGGTGGCAGTGTCGCGTCGGCGCTCACCAGGCGCCCGTGAGCATGATGGCCACCGTCGCGATGGTCACTGAGACAAGCCCGGCTGTGACCGCGACGCCTTCGACGCGGCGGTTCCGGCGTGTGTGCCGCACCTCGGTCATCGGTGGTCGTTGTGTGCCGGGGTGTGCGGTGAAGAGAAGGTCCGCGCGGGGCGCGGGAACAGGTGCAGCAGCAGATGAAACGAGGGTGGGCGTCATGCCGAGCGGCCTTTCCCGTGGCGAGACTGGCCACGGCGACTGGTCAGGTACGACCCCGATCGTGCTGCCGGGCAAGCCGCCGGCGTTGTCGCGACGGGGCGCGAAGGTCCTGACTTCAACCAGGATACGAACCCGCACGCCTGGCGTCTAACTTCCTTAACTAGAAGCGTTATCTGGTCACTCAGTCGGGGTGCTGCTGTCGGTCGCGGTGCGGTCCACGACCTCCTGCACAGCGGTCGCGAGTGCGGCGATGCGTTCCGCTTCTTCGGCGGGGACCGCGTCGAGGAGTTCCTGCACAGCTGCGGGGAGGTCTTCGTATGCTCCGGTGAGGCTGTGCTGTCCGGCTGTGGTGAGGCGCACGATGCGGGAGCGACGATCGTCGGGGTCGGGTTCACGGACCGCGAAGCCTCGTGCAACGAGCCGGTCGATGGTCATGGTTGCCGCGGCGCTGCTCACGCCGAGCGTTTCGGCGAGGTCCGCTGCGCGTGCGGGGGCGTCGGCGGCTTCCCGGGCGGCGAGGAACTGCACCGTCTGGAAGTCGTTCGCTTTCAGCCCCATTCGTCCGCGTGCCCGGTTCTGCAGCATTGTCTCGGCGACCCGGAGCCGGTTCACCGATGCCAGCAACAGCACCCCACCCGGAACCCGTTCGCCGTCCTCAGCCATCACAACCTCCAGCAGCAAACTCACCGATCGCGCCTGCGCGCACTCTGTCTGCCGTTCAGTCTGGCAGCCAAGGCGTAGACAGGCATTCGGGTTGAGTCGTACCCCGCCGCGGCGGCCCACTTCGGACCGGCCGTCGATGGCTATCCATGCCGGGAGCATTTATGGGCGGCCTCGCCAGGCGCCTGATCATGTCTCAGCAATATCCCCTGGGCGCAAAATATCGACATCCGAAAATGACCCTGCCTAGAAGGGGCGTAGGCAGAAGCGGAGAGAGGGCACCTGCCCGGGTTCGGGTCAGGGGGCAGATGCCCTCGCGCTACGACACTCGTCGGAGTCCTCGTTGACGCGCATGACGACGCCGGCTCAGGAACAACGTTCCAGCCGGTCCGCGGCTAGGGTTCCGCGGCGCAGCCTCGTCGACGTTACTGGTAGCGGCGCAGCCGCTGTCAGGGAGCAGTGAGAGGGGATCGGATGCGTGTGTCTCGGCGGCCGGGAGTGTGTCCGGGCGACGTTTGTACGGTGGCCCCCATGCCGGAGACACTGAATTCTGCCGCAGCTGCGCTGGTTGATGCGGTCGGACGGTATCGGTACGCCGCTGCACAGATCGACCGCGCTCGACCGGCCGCATCACGGACGAGCATTACCGAGCGGGAAGCGCTCCGATACCTTCGGGCCGCCGCAACTGCGGCAGGGGAGGAACCGTGCACGCCGAAACGGCTCGGGGAGCACCTGGGCATCAGCACATCATCGACGACGAGTCTGCTCGACCGGCTTGAGGCGTCTGGGTTCCTGACCCGAGTGCCAAACCCCACCGACCGACGTTCCAGCTACGTGCAGCTCACTCCGGGTACACCGGACCGAAACGACACCGACCCGCTCGCACCGCACATCGAAGCACTCTGCGCCGGCGTCCCTCAAGCAGACGCGGCGACCATTGCTCGGTTCTTGACCGACCTTGCCGCACTTGCCCCGGACACCACGCCCTGACGATCATAATCACGAAGGAGTAACCATGTCCACCATCACCCCGCCCGGTATGCCTGATGATGACGGCGCCGTCGAAGGTCCCGACGTGGAAGCGCCCCCCATCGACACTGATGGCACCGTGAAGCCCGCCGGCCTGGGTGACGACAACACGGTTCCGAACCACCCGGACGGTCTCGCCGCGGGTTTCACCGACACCGATTCCCACTTCAACCCCGAAGAAGACGCCCCCACGCGGTAGCGCTTTCCTGCCGAATCGGCCGCCGACGGGCTGCAGCACCTCCCGCGACAGCTCGCACGGCAGGTCCGCGTTCGTGCCGACTGGCCGTCACCCCACAACCGTCGAATAGCGAACGTTGCGTCGGGCAGTTTGGGTCCGAGCGGCGCACCAGGGTGCCCAAGAACTTCAGAGACTGCGCGGCACCCCGCGCCACTTCTGGCGCAGCGCAGCGCGGCACTGCAGCCGCAGAACCCGCATTCCGTTTCCGGCTCACGTTCGCCGAGGCCGAAGGCTCGGTTGCAGGCGCTATCCCAATGGTGTGCGGGATGACCCAAACATTCCACACACTTTCGCGGACCCCGCGGCCGTGGGTACAGACTGTGAGGCAGCAGCGGGGTGGTTCCCGTTGCGAGCGGGGCGGCTGCCACCTATCCGGCAGCAGCCCCGCGCTTCAAGCGCCTGTCTGTGTCTACTCTGGGCCGAAAAGGTCGGGGCGATTGGCGTGTTCGCGGGTGCGGTCGAGGGGGATCTCGAAGAGATCGGTGCGGCGGTAGTCCTCGGACCAGCCTCGGCGCATGCGTGATGCTGCGCGGTCGAAGGCTTCGATGATGTCGAACCCCGGCACGAGGAGCGCTTGCACGCGGAGGCCGTCATAGAGGGCGAGGAGCTGTTCCGTGGCACGGGCAGGCTCCATCGTGTCCGGTTCCCGGCCCGTACGAATGTCGTGCTCGAGCGCTCCACGGATGGTTTGCCGGAACCGGAGGTACAGGGTGCGGTAGTAGTCCGCACCCTCGTTTGCTGGGTCGGAGCTTGCTGCGAGGGTTGATGCGAGCAGCCGCATCAGTGCGGGTTCTTCCGAGTACGCGACGATGAGCGCGTGCAGGTATGCGACCGCGCCGTACTGCTCGGCGATGGGCAGCAAGGGCCGGGACAGGGTGCTGGACCACCGGTCGACGGTGGCGGTGAGCAGGCTCTGCCGGGTCGGGAAGTGCTGTCGGAGCGCGTCGACGCTGATCCCTGCGGTGTCGGCGATCTGGTCCATGTCGGCCCGTTCTACGCCGACATCGTGCAGCACCATGATCGCGGCGCTGATGATCTGCAGACGCGGCTCGATCGCATCGCCGACGCCCTGGTCGGTCAATGGTGCGAGGGGGTGCTTCCGGAACCACCCCAGCAGCGCCTTCGCTCGCGAACCACCGCTGCCGCCGGGGACGGCGGCCGGGTGGTCGGAGAATAGGTCGAGGAAACCCGGGATGTCTCGGATGAGGGGGTCGGCGGGTTGGAACGCCATCGACCACTCGGGGAACGCCCGTTCACTGATCTGGTCGACGGCCACTTCGCGGACGTTGATGTGGCGTGGGTCCTGCCGGATCCCGGCGAACCGCTCCCGGACGACGTCGTCGTCGCCTTCGATGATCCCGAGGCAGTTGCTGCCCTGATGGGCCAGGATCCCGGTGATTCCCAGCTGCAGGTTCTTCTCGCGGGCGATCACGAGGATCTCCGCGAGCTCCTCGTCCGTGACCGGGCGGGCCATTGTGCTCACGTACACCAGTGACAACATCCGGGACCCCTGTTTCCCTCGAGCGCGTCTTCCTGCACCTCAGACTGACCCACCGACCATCAGAACAGCAACCCAAGCCGTCCTCCTGCGCCAGCCGGATCATGAACTGTGTCGCCAGACAAGCGGACGGTGGTCGGTGGAAATGCTGACATCGTGGCAGCGCCGATCGGGGGTATGTTCTCCGCAGCCCGGTTAGAGCAAGCTCCTGGGTCAACAGGGCGCCTGTTGCTGCACGCAACGGCGTCCAGACGGGATGGTGTCGCAGGGGCACCATCCCGGACCCCTGCGGGCTATGCGCCGCTATGGACTGTTCGAACTCCCCGGCGCAACCCTCGACACGCTCACGCAGCTCGCCGTCGACCTGCGGACTGCTCCGGACTCGCAACTGGTCCTCACCACGTTCCTGGAAGCGGCCGGTGATGAGCTCGATGACGACACCACCCTCACCGCAATCCGCCGCCACCCCTGACACAGCGTTCTGGCTATGCGGCGGGCAACGCCATCGCTTCGGTGAGAGACCGATCGGTGCAGGACAGCGCACGAACGGCACGTGCATGAAGAGGTGCCGGGCTGCAGTTCGACCGCGGAGCACCTGGACAACGTGCGACGCGGTCCCCGGACTGGGGGAAACCGGTCGTGACCCGAACGCCTACGGTGAACCCATCACCAGTAGAAAGATCGGTACGCCCCACATGCCCGGCACCCAACCAAGAGCTGTCGACCCGTTCACGGCCGCATACCGGCAGTACGCGTCCGGGTTGCGCGGTTTCGTGGGAACGATCATCATCGACCGTCACCTCGCCGAAGACGTCGTCCATGAAGCGTTTTTCGAGTGGTGGCAGCACCCGGCCCGGTACGACCCGACCCGCGCCACGCTCGAGTCATGGCTGCGCACAATCGCCCATCGACGAGCCATCGATCGGATCCGCAGCCGTGAAGCATCGCGCAGCCGGGACTTGCGCCTCGGGATCCGCGATCACCACAGCACCGACCACAGCCTCGACCAGTTCGACGCTCACTTCTCACGAGCTCAGCTCCGGGAGGCCTTGTCTGAACTGACCGACAAGCAACGCGACGCGGTTCTTCTGCGGTACCTCGGCGAACGCAGCACCGCGGAAGTCGCCAGCGACCTCAACACCACGCTCGGCACGGCAAAAACCCGAGTCCGAGACGGGCTCATCACGCTCCGTCAACGCCTGCAGACCGACCTAGCAGCAGCCTGACCACTCACGCGCTCCGGCACCACCCCTCCACCGAAAGGCACCTCCCATGGCCAGTAACGCAGCAGCTCCGCGCACCGGCTTCGCCGCCACCCTCACCCAGAAGGGCGCCCTCCTCTTCGGGGTCGTCTTCCTGATCGTCGGCATCGCCGGCTTCATCCCCGGACTCACGATGGACATGGGCTCGATGTCGATGGCCGGCCACGGCTCCATGGCCCTGCTCCTGGGCCTGTTCCAGGTGTCGGTCCTGCACAACATCGTGCACCTGCTGTTCGGCATCGTCGGACTCATCGCAGCCCGTTCGGCATCTGGTGCTCGCCTCTACCTGGTCGTCGGCGGCATCGTCTACGCGGTCCTGTTCGTCTACGGTCTGTTCACGGCCGGCATGGCGGACCCCGCGAACTTCGTCCCCCTGAACAGCGCGGACAACGTCCTGCACGCGTTCCTCGCCGTTGCGATGATCGTCCTCGGCATCGTCCTGCCCCGATCCAGCGCACGCGGACGAGCCTGACCTACAAGCGATGATGCGAAGGGCACCGATCACACGATCAGTGCCCTTCGTTCGTTCCACCAGAGCGACCGACATGATCAGCCATGTTGACCAATGACCGACCGCACCTTCCATCGGACGTATCTGACCCCGATCGGCGGAACGACTCTGGAAGTCGGCGCATGAGCAACGCCCCGTCGCGAGCGACGGGGCGTTGGCCGTTCCGGTCTGCCATGCACAGCCGGAGTACGTGGGGTGTTACTTGATCTGTGCGGTGAT
>NZ_RJUM01000002.1:0-38109 GCF_003752345.1 Curtobacterium sp. PhB170 | reverse complement strand
CACCGCACAGATCAAGTAACACCCCACGTACTCCGGCTGTGCATGGCAGACCGGAACGGCCAACGCCCCGTCGCTCGCGACGGGGCGTTGCTCGTGCGTGGAGGCGCCGGGTCAGCGAGCCCGCGCTCGGTACGCACCTGGCGCAGTTCCACAGGCGCGGGTGAAGTGCACGTAGAAACTCGACTGCGACCCGAACCCTGCGGCGTGCGCGATCTCCGACGTCGTCATGGACGTCGTCGCGAGCAACCGCTGCGCCTCGGCCACCCGGCACCGTGTCAGGTACTCGACGATCGTGGTGCCGACGTCCTGTCGGAACACCGACATCGCGTAGTGCGGGTGCAGGTGCGCGGCCGCTGCGACGTCAGCGACCTCGATCGGTTCCCGGAACCGGTCGACCACGAACCGCACCATGTCGATCACCCGGTGCATGGCATCGGCGGTGCCGTGCCCGCCGCCAGGCCGCAGGTCAACGGCGTCGCGGTGGTGCCGGAGCAGGCGACGCACGAGCGCCTGCGCCTCGAGGTTGGCGATGATCTCCGCACCGTCGTCCTCGAAGTCCCGCTGCCACGACCCGAGCATCGACTCGACGTCACGCCCGGCAGCTGCGGTCGGTACGACGACCGGGCGGTTCAGGAGCATCGCTCCGAGGTCGTGGTCGGGCAGTCCCCACGCGAGCACCTCGGCCAGCGGGATGTGCACCCAGCGGAACTCGCCCGTGCCGGTGCCGTCACCCACGAGCTGGTGCGGGGTCCAGCCCCAGAACAGTGCGATCTCGCCCGCGTGCACGCTGACCGGGGCTCCGCCGAACCGGTAGTCCAGGTGCCCGTCGAGCACCAGGTTCATCTCGAGGTCGTCGTGCCGGTGGGACGACGCCATGAGCGGGGCCGGGCCGCGGTGGCTCCAGTACGCCGCTTCCATCGTCTCCACGTCGAGCACGATGTCGAGACTACGTCAGAGCCCCTCGGTACTCGGGCGGCGATGCGAGCCCAGCGCCTCCTTGTCCCACGCCGTCACGGACGCGAGACCTCGGGCGGCACGTTCCTCATCGAGGAGCTGTTGCACCACCTGGCGCTTCGCGGCCGTGTAGGCACGACCGTCCGACGATCGCGCTGCTCGGGTCTTGACCTCCCGGTACCGCGCAACGGCGGTCGGGTCGCTGAGCAGCTTGTCCCGGAAGAGCCGTTGGTTGCATTCGTCCCACTGGTCCGAGGCGAAGGCGTGGAGGATGTGGGTCCTCGCCCCGTCGTCCCGCTCGCGGGTGTACACCCCGTGGTTCCTCAGACCGGAACGGTGCTGCGTGTAGCCCGTCGCCGCGAGCAACGGGCCGAGCGCCAACGGATCCGTGTCGACTGCGACCCGGACCGCGATGTCGATGACCGGCTTCGCTTCGAGGCCCGGGATGGCCGTGCCGCCGATGTGTTCGACCGCGAGCACGCGGTCTCCGAGCGCGGCGACGAGCCGCGACGCCTCACGCTGGTAGTCCGTCTCCCAGGAGTCGCGGTGTGCTTCCAGCTGCACCACGGCAGGCGCTCCCCCGGACCGGATCGTGGCCATCGCTGCTGGCCACATCGCGTCCAACCGCGGTCCCCACGGATCCGCCATCACGCCGCTCTTGCGGAGTTCGACCACCTCGGATGCGGGGAGCCACTTCCAGGCCATCACCTCGGCCGGAGCTGGCCGCACGGTCGAGCCGGCAGGTTCCCGCACGATGAAGAGATCCACCAGCGCAGAGTCCTCGGTGAAGCGACCGACCCACTGCAGCGCGTCGGGCGCGACGTCGAGGGAGGTCTCCTCGCGAAGTTCACGGCAGGCAGCCGCGCTCCCCGACTCGCCGGCGAGCGCGCTGCCACCGGGGAACTCCCACCCGTACGCGAACTCCTTCGTCGGAGCTCGTTGCGTGACGAGGACGGTCCCGTCGGCGCGGTGGACGCAGACCGTGACCACGAGGTGGAAGGACCCGACGGGCCAACCGCTGTCGCCTCGCCGGAACGTCGTGCCCGTCGCTCCACCGCCCGCATCGACCACGTCCCACCACTCGTCCACGTCCGCCAGCGTACGACGACCGTCGCGACCCGGGTCGTGCCAGCGGGCGACTCAAGGTCGCCGAGACCCCGCAGCGACGACGGCGACCAGACCGCTCCAGTCGGGGTGGTAGTCCTCGTCGACGGCCGCACGGCTCTCCGCGTAGACGTCGGCGACGCGCAACGCCAGGGACGGACTCAGCGCTCCGGACAGTGCCGTCTGGCTCTCGGCCGCGGCGAGGTCCGTGGCGGAGCCGAACCGGTGGTGCACCGTCCCCTCCCGCTGGTCGGCGAGGACCATGCTGTGCACGAGCGCCTCGCGGACCACCCCGAGCACGAGGTGCAGTCCGATGACGTCCGCTCCGCGCCCGAACCGTGTGGCGGCCAGTGCCAGGTCGAACCGCTGACTGTTGTCCGGAGGCTCCGGAGGAAGCTCGAGCGTCGCGCCTCGCGTCGCGAGGTCCACGCGGCGGCCGTCCGCGAGCACGAGCCGAACGTGCTGCACCCCGTCGTCGAGGGCGCTCTGCCACGCCCACGGTTCACCTCCGAGGAGTGTCCGCGCGTCGACGTCCGCAACGAGATCGAGCTCGCCGTCGAGGTCGCTCCACGGGTCCAGCTGGTCGGGCGTGAGGACGGAGCCGTACGGACGGACCGCGTCGACCGCCGGGTCCGTGCGGAGCCTCTCCAGGAGTGACTGCTGCCAGTGCATCACCGAACCCTACGAGCTCCGGCCGAGTCAGGAACGCCACAAGCAGGACCGATCCGAGGATCCTGGAACCCCACCGTCCGAAGCCGGAGGACCGCACACCCCCGCGCTTCCTACCGTCGACACATGACCAAGATCACCATCATCGGCGCCGGCGGCTTCGTCTTCCCCTTCCGTCTCATCGGCGACCTCGTCTCCTTCCCCGCCCTGCAGGACGCGACGTTGCACCTCATGGACCTCGACGCGGGCCGGGTCGCCCGCACCGCGACGGCCGCCCGCGAGCTCGTCGCCCACCACGGCCTCGGCGTCGAGGTCCTCGACACCACGGACCGGCGTGCGGCCCTGGCGGGTGCGGACGTCGTCATCATCACGTTCCAGGTCGGCGGCGTCGAGTCGTACAAGTGGGACGTCGAGATCCCGCGCAAGTACGGCATCGACCAGGCGGTCGGCGACACCGTCGGCCCGGGTGGCGTCTTCCGCTTCCTGCGGTCGGTGCGCGCGTACGAGGACATCGCCCGCGACGCGCTCGAGCTCTGCCCGGACGCCCAGTTCATCAACTACGCGAACCCGATGGCGATGGCCACGGCGTTCCTCAACGCGAAGGGGCTCCGGACGGTGGGGCTCTGCCACAGCGTGCAGGGCACGACCCGCATGCTGGCGCGCACGCTCGGCGTGCCGTACGACGAGGTCGAGTTCGTCAGCGCCGGCATCAACCACCAGGCGTGGATCCTCGAGTTCACGCGTCGCAACGGCGAGGACCTGTACCCGCGTCTGCGCGAGGTGATGACGGCGAAGCACCAGCGGGGCGTCGCGGCGTCCGACCTGCACGACGACGACGGCGACCACAGCGAGGCGGCTGCCGCGGCGAGCAACTACGAGGGCGGCAACGAGCAGGTCCGCACCCAGCTGATGCGCTCGTTCGGGTACTTCGAGACCGAGTCGAGCCACCACGCCAGCGAGTACGTGCCGTACTTCCGCAAGGACCCGGAGACGGTGCTCGAGTACATCCCGGAGCGCTGGGACTACTACGAGATCTGCCTGGCGCACGACGAGCAGGGCGACGTGGACACGCAGCTCGAGAAGCTCAAGGCCGACCTGACGCCGAGCGTCGAGTACGGCGCGAGCATCGTGAACGCGATCGTGACGGGCGTCCCCGCGGTGGTCTACGGCAACGTCCCGAACGCCACGGGCGTCATCCAGAACCTGCCGGCCGACGCCTGCGTCGAGGTCGCGTGCCTGGTCGACGGCAAGGGGGTGCAGCCGACGTCGTTCGGTGAGCTCCCGCCGCAGCTCGCCGCGATCAACCGCACGAACACGAACGTGCAGACCCTGGCGGTGCGTGCTGCGCTGACGGGCAACGTCGAGCACGTCCACCACGCGGTGGCGCTCGACCCGCTGACGGCGGCGCACCTGACGCTCGACCGCATCGCCGAGATGACCGACGAGCTCCTGCACGCCCACGCGGCGCTGCTCCCCGAGTCGTTGCGTCCGGCGGACGCGGTCACCGCTGCACCGGTGGCCGACCGGGAGGCCCGCCCCGCGCTGGTCTGAACCGTCGCGCCCGACGTGGGGTCGGGTCCAGGACGCGACCCCACGGCGGACGCGCGGCGCCCCGTGTGCGCACCCCGCGCCTCCCGGCCGACCTGAACGGCACCACGACCTCAAAGGAGAGGACCATGCCGACCCGACCATCCCCCCAGCTCGCCAGACGGGGGTTCCTCGCCCTCGCCGGCATCTCGCTGACCGGCGCACTGGCAGCGTGCGCCGGCGGCGGTACGACCGGCCGCGGCGGGACGAAGCACATCCGCCTGTCCACCTGGAACATCCCGACGGACATCACGAGCTACCAGGCGATCGCCGACGAGTTCGTCGCGGCGCACCCCGGCACGAGCGTCGCCGTCGAGGTGACCACCGGGCAGTTCCACCAGTGGTTCATCACCCGGCTCGCCGCCGACCTGGCGCCGGACGTCATCCGGATCACGCCGCAGCAGATCGGTCGGTACGCCGCGAACGGCAGCCTGGTCGACATCTCGGGCTCCGTCCCGGCGGACTACCGGCAGGACTACAGCGACCCGTTCTGGGCGATCGGCGCGCGGGACGACGGCGTGTACGGCGTCTTCCAGCACACCGACAACTTCATCACCTACTACAACCGCGACGTCATGGAGCAGATCGGCGTCACGCCACCACAGGCCCTGGCCGACGCGTGGACGTGGGACGAGTTCCTCGACGTCGCGAAGGAGGTCAAGCAGGTCACCGGCAAGTACGCGTTCGGGTACGGGTGGTCGTCGCCCGAGACGGCGTACCGGTGGCTGCCGCTGGTCCACCAGAACGGCGGTGCGTTCCTCGGCGAGGACGGTGCCACCCCGTCGATGGACACCCCGGAGGCGATCGACGCCCTGGCCTTCGGCCGGAAGTGGTACGCCGACGGACTCGCGACCACGGGCAACCTCAGCAAGAGCGGCGGCGGCGACGTCTCGCGGAACCTGTTCCTGACGGGGCAGATCGGCATGATGCTCAACAACCCGGAGTCGATCGCGCAGCTCGACACCGACATGCCGGACAACTGGGGCACGGCCCCGATGATCCGGAACGTCGGCGAGGCGAGCGACCTGGGCGGCAACGCCCTGGCCGTCACGAAGTCGAGCAAGCACCCGGAACTCGCGGCCGAGCTCGTGGCGATGATCACGTCCCGGTCGAAGATGCAGCAGTTCTGCCACGACGGCAACTGGCTGCCCGCCCGGAAGTCCCTCGACGCGAAGGACATCGGGTACGCCGCGAACACCGACACGATGCAGCGGTTCATCGACCAGGGGACGACGATCCCGCTCTCGATGGTGAAGGCCGAGAGCGGCGAGTACTTCAGCTCGCTCAACGCGGTGTTCGCCGACTACCTCGACCTCTGCCTGCTCGGGCAGCTGAGCCCGAAAGAGGCCTCGAACCAGATGATGGAGGCGATGCGCAGTGTCACTGCGAACTGAGACCGCGCCGGTCCGCACGACGGCGTCCACCGCCCCACCGACCGGTGGGCTCCCCGCTGGCGGCGGCGCCCGCCGGAGCCGGGGCCGCTTCGTCCCGTACGTGTTCATCGGCCCCGCGGCGCTGCTGTTCCTCGGCTTCTCGCTCATCCCGATCATCACGGCGATCGCGCTGAGCTTCCAGGACTCCAGCACCTCGCTCGGCGACGGCACCTGGGTCGGCGGGAAGAACTTCGGCGACATGGGCTCCGACCCACTCATCGGCACCGCGCTGCGGAACACGCTCGTGTTCACGCTCGGCACGGTGCCGACCTCGATGGCGATCGGGCTCGCCCTGGCGGTCGCCCTGAACCGGCCGCTGCCCGGGCGCTCGGTGTTCCGTGCCCTGTTCTTCGTGCCGATGGTCGCGGCCGGCGTCGTGGTGGGCGTCATCATGTCGTGGATCTTCAACGGCGACTACGGCGTCGTGAACAACCTGCTCGAAGCGCTCGGGATGGGGCGCGTGCCCTGGCTGACCGCTCCGGGGTGGGCGATGGCGACCCTGGTGGTCGTCGTGGTCTGGACCCGGATCGGGTTCTGCATGGTGATCTACCTCGGCGCGCTGCAGTCCGTGCCCGCCGAGCTCAAGGAGGCCGCCGCGATCGACGGCGCCTCGCGCTGGGTGCGGTTCCGGACCATCACGTGGCCGCTGCTCCGCCCGACGACGTCGATCCTGCTCATCCTGAACGTCGTGTTCTCGTTGCAGGCCTTCGACGTCATCTACGTGATGACCGGCGGTGGCCCCGGCTTCTCGACGACCGTGCTGATCCAGTACGTGTTCCGGTCCGCGTTCATCGATGCCCGGATGGGCTACGCCGCGGCGCTCGGACTGGTGCTCGTCGCGATCCTGCTCGTGTTCACGCTGCTCCGGCAGCGCGCCAACCGCAAGGCGGAGGAGATGCTCTGATGGCTGTACTCGAATCGCGTGTCGGTCCCGGGCGGGCCCGCCCCCGTCGCGCCGGCGTCCCTCGCCGTCGTCCCGGCCGGTGGCTGCTCGTCGCGGGGCTCACCGCCCTGGCGATCCTGATGGTGTTCCCGCTGTACTGGATGGTCGTCTCGGCGCTCACCCCCGGCGGGCAGTCGCAGAGCGGCACGTTCTCGCTGTTCCCGACGCGGCCGACGTTCGAGAACTACACGCAGGTGTTCAGCACGCAGCCGGTCTGGCGGTGGCTCGGCAACTCGGCGCTCATCACCAGCGTCGGCACCGCGTTGAGCGTCGTCGTGTCGCTGATGGCCGGGTACGCCCTCGCCAAGTTCCGGTTCACGGGCCGGGGGCTGCTGTACTCGGCGTTCCTCGTCACGATCATGATCCCGATCCAGGTCACCCTGGTGCCGAGCTTCCTGGTCGTCGCGAAGATCGGCCTGGTCGACTCCCCCTGGGCGGTGATCCTGCCGACCGTGTTCGACGTCGTCGGGATCTTCATCGCCCGGCAGTTCATGCTCGGGGTGCCGGACGCCCTGATGGAGGCCGCTCGGCTCGACGGCGCCGGCGAGTTCCAGACGTTCTTCCGAGTGGTGCTGCCCTCGTGCGGTCCCCTGGTGGGTGTGCTCGTGATCCTCGGCTTCATGACCCGGTGGAACGACTTCCTCTGGCCGCTCGTCGTGCTGCAGGGCAACGAGAACCTGACCGTGCCGGTGGCCCTGTCGACGCTGACGAACAATCCAGCGTTCAGTTCGCCGTGGGGTGCCGTGATGGCCATCGCGACGGTGACCGTGCTGCCGCTGCTCGTGGTGTTCCTGGCTTTCCAGCGCCAGTTCGTGCAGGGCATCGCCTCGACCGGCATCAAGTAGCCCGCCGGGCGGCGGCGCGACGGGAGGCACGGTGCCAGCTGGCACCGTGCCTCCCGTCCGTCGTCCGCGTCAGCGGATGATCGAGATGTTGTCCGCCTGCGGGCCCTTCTTGCCGGGGCCCACGTCGTACTGCACGTGGTCGTTCTCCTCGAGCGACCGGTAGCCGGTCGTCGCGATGATGCTGGAGAAGTGGGCGAACAGGTCCTCGGACCCGTCGTCGGGGTGGATGAAGCCGTACCCCTTGGCGTGGTCGAACCACTTCACGGTGCCGGTCGGCATGGTCGACAGCACGGCGTCAGTGGATGCGCAGTTGCGCGACCATCGGGCAGGCGAACGGGTCACGGGCAGCGAGCCCGACCCGGTTCAGGTACCGGACGACGATGCCGTAGGAGCGCAGCAGGGTGGTCTCGGTGTAGGGCACCTCGAGCGTGTCGCAGTGGTCGCGGACGAGCAGGCGGGCCTGCTTCAGCGCCGGACGGGGCATCGACGGGAACAGGTGGTGCTCGACCTGGTAGTTCAGGCCGCCCATCAGGAACGAGACCCACCAGCCACCGCGGATGTTGCGCGACGTGCGGACCTGGCGCGAGAAGAAGTCGACCTTGGCGTCGTGCGCGATGGTCGGCATGCCCTTGTGGTTCGGGGCGAACGAGGCGCCCATCATCACGCCGAACACGGCGAGCTGCACACCGAGGAACGCGCAGGCCATGCCGAACGGCAGGAACCAGAACACGACCGTCAGGTAGATGCCGAAGCGGGCGACGAGCAGCGCGGCCTCGAGCCAGCGGTGCTTGACGTCGGCCTTGGTGCCGTTGCCGGTGACGATGCTCTGCACCGCGTACCGGTGCAGGTTCAGGCCCTCGAGCGTCAGCAGCGGGAAGAACAGCCAGCCCTGGAACCGCATGAACGTCGTCATGAGCGGACCCTTGACCGCCGCGGCGTCCTCCGGCAGGAACCGGATACCGTCGGGTGCGATGTCAGGGTCCTTGCCGACGGTGTTCGGGTTGCCGTGGTGGCGGGTGTGCTTGTTCATCCACCACGAGTAGCTGAGGCCGACCAGGAACGTGCCGAGCCAGCGGCCGGCGTGGTCGTTCCACTTCTGCGAGGCGAAGACCTGGCGGTGCGCGGCTTCGTGCGACAGGAACGCGAACTGCGTGAAGATCACGCCGAGCGCGCCGGCGACGATGAGCTGGAACCAGGTGTCGCCGAGGAATGCGAACGCGACCCACGCGAGGGCGAAGATGACGATGAGTGTGCCGAACAGCGACCAGTAGAACCCGGTGCGGCGGCGGAGGAGTCCGTTCTCCTTCACCTGCGCGAGCAGGGCTGAGTAGGTCGAGGTGCCCTTGGGGCTTCCTGTTCCAGGTCGAGTGCGGGTGTAGCCCGGAGCGAGCGGAGTGGTGGTCAAGATGGACCGACCTTCCGGTGCGGACCGGCCCTTCGGCCGGTTCGAGAGAGTTCACGCGATTGCGCTTGGTGCGACCCTAGGGCCTGAAGGTGCGATTCCACCTGACAATCAGCCTGCCCTGTCCAGCGGGCGTTGTGATGGCACCTGAAGGGGGTGTGCGTCCCCACGGGCGGACGGGAGGCGCGGGTCGCCCCCGCCCCGTGCCTCCCGTCCGCCGCACGCGCCCGACCAGGGCCGTGGCCCGCGCCGTCAGGTCGCGATCCGCGCTCCGGAGCGGTGCGACTCCGTCGCGGCGTCGGCGAGCAGGAGGGCTCGCCGGCCGTCCTCGAGCGTCGCGCGCGGGCGCTCGTCGCCGCGCGTCACCGCGACGAGGTGGGCGATCTCGCCCGCGTAGGCCTCGCGGTACCGGTCGCCGTAGTGGCTGATGGCGAGGTCGCCCGCACCGACGCCGGCGGCGGTCGACGCGCTGACCGAGGTCGCGGTCCGGTTGCCGACCGCGAGCGTGCCCGCCGGCCCGGACGCCTCGAGCCGCTGGTCGTACCCGGAGGCGTTGCTCCGCGCGTCGACGATCGTGACGAGTGCCCCGCCAGCCGTGGTCAGGGTGACCATCGCACCGGAGACGTCGTCGAGTGCGGCGACCTCGGGGTCGATCACCTGGCCGACGGCGTGCACCGAGGTGACCTCGCCGCCGAGCCACCGGGCCATGTCGAGGTCGAGGATGGTCATGTCGCGGAACAGTCCGCCTGACCCGGGCACGTAGGCGATGGGCGGCGGTGCAGGGTCGCGGCTGACGATGACGAGCTGCTCGAGGGGGCCGATCTCACCGGCCACCAACCGGTCGTGCAGGGCCGCGAACGACGGGTCGAACCGACGGTTGAAGGCCACGACGACCCGGTCTGCGGCGGCGCCGACGGCCGCGATGCAGGCGTCGACCCGGGCGATGTCGAGGTCGACGGGCTTCTCGACCAGGACGGCTTTGCCACCGGCGACCGCCTGCGTGATGTGCGCGGCGTGCAGCGGGTTCGGCGACGCGATGACGACGGCGTCGATCGCCGGGTCGGCGAACGCGGCGTCGACCTCGAGGGCGGCGGCTCCGTGGCGAGCGGCGAGCGCCGGTGCTCCGGACCCACCGGCGACCGCGGACAGGACGGCGCCGTCGGTGCGGGCCACGTTGGCGGCGTGCACGGCCGCCATCTTGCCGGCGCCGATGATCGCGATGCGGACGTCGGCGGTCACGAGGCGTCGACCCGGATCGCTTCGAGCCCCTCGACCACGAGCGCGTGGTCGTCGTGCATCTCGAGGCCACTGACCCCGACCGCACCGATCAGGCGACCCTGCAGCAGGAGCGGGAACGCACCGCCGGCCGCCGCGTACTCGTTCGTGTCGAGGGCGCCGTCCTGCTCGAAGCTCCCGCCGGCGGCCAGGTAGGTCGCGCGGACGCGCAGCGACGACTGCCCGAAGTGCCGCACGACGCGGAACTTCCGCTCGAGCCAGGCGTCGTTCAACGCGGCGGCGCCCTCGGTCGCGGCGTGGAAGACCCGCTGCTCGCCGAACACGACGGCGAACCCGATGGCGTGGCCGCGGTCGATCGCCGCATGCCGGAGCCAAGAGCCGAGGCGCCACGAGTCGTCGAGGTCGAAGGACGGGAACGTCAGGCGCTGCTCCTCGGCCGCGAGGGCATCGCGTAGGGCGGTCGGGTCGAGGTCGCGGTAGTGGGCGCCGTCGGGGTGGGCCATGATCTCTCCTTCGAGGTGGTCCGGAACGGATTCTGGAACGTTCCAGAGCATCGAGCGTACCGCCCCCGACACGCCTGAGCGAACGCACAGAGCCGCCGCCAGGCACCATGGAGGGCATGGCAAGCACCACCTCCGCTCCCCCGCCCGGCCCCGTCGAGACGACGTCGAAGGTGCGGCGGTGGGTGTTCTGGCCCGCCGCCGTCCTCGTGCTCGGTTTCGTGGCGTTCACCCTGATCTCCCCGTCGAGCGCCGAGGCGATGTTCGTCGGCCTGCAGGACGGCATCGTCAAGAACTTCAGCTGGTACTACGTCCTCGTCGCCGCGTTCTTCGTCGGCTTCTCGCTGTTCGTCGGCTTCAGCAAGTTCGGCGACATCAAGCTCGGGAAGGACCAGGACGAGCCCGAGTTCTCGACCGGGTCGTGGTTCGCGCTGCTCTTCGCCGCCGGCATGGGAATCGGCCTCGTCTTCTACGGCGTCTCGGAACCCCTCAGCCACTTCGCCTCACCCCGGCCCGGTGTCACCGGCTCCGAGAACGAGCTCGCGCAGCAAGCTCTGACCCAGACGTTCCTGCACTGGGGACTCCACGCGTGGGCGATCTACGTCGTGCTCGGCCTCGCCCTGGCCTACGCCATCCACCGCCGAGGCCGTCCGGTGTCGATCCGGTGGGCGCTCGAGCCGCTGCTCGGCAACCGGGTGCGCGGCGGGTGGGGCAACCTCATCGACGTCATCGCGCTCGTCGGCACCCTGTTCGGTGTCGCGACCTCGCTCGGCCTCGGGGTCATCCAGATCGGCGCCGGGCTCGAGAGCGCTGGCATCGCCGACAGCAGCATCGTCAGCCAGATCGCCATCATCGCCGTGATCACCGCGGTGACCATCGTGTCGCTCGTGACCGGTGTCACCAAGGGCATGAAGATCCTGTCGAACTTCAACCTGCTGCTCGCCGCCGCACTGCTGCTGTTCGTGCTCATCGTCGGGCCGACCCAGTTCCTGCTCCGCGACTTCGTGCAGTCCATCGGCGCGTACCTGCAGAACATCGTCGGTCTGTCGTTCAACGTCACCGCACAGCAGGGCGCCGAGGGCGTCGCCTGGCAGGGCGCGTGGACCACCTTCTACTGGGGCTGGTGGATGTCGTGGGCGCCGTTCGTCGGCGTCTTCATCGCGCGCATCTCGAAGGGCCGAACGGTCCGCCAGTTCGTCTTCGGCGTGCTGCTCGTGCCGACCGTGCTCACCTTCCTGTGGTTCGCGGTCCTCGGCGGTGCGGCGATCCACCGCGAGACCGACGGCTCCGGCGGCCTGGTCGGCGCCGACGGTTCGGTCGACATCGAGGGGTCGCTCTTCGCCCTGCTCGGCGACCTGCCCGCCGGGGTGGTGCTGACCTACGGCGCCATCCTGCTCATCGGCGTGTTCTTCGTGACCTCGTCGGACTCCGGGTCGCTCGTGATGGCGATGATCGCGTCCGGCGGCGACATCGAGCCGAAGAACTGGCTGCGCGTCTTCTTCGCCACCGTCTCGGCACTGCTCGCCGTTGCCCTGCTGCTGAGCGGCGGGCTGAACGCTCTCAAGACGGCGGCGATCACCACGGCGTTGCCGTTCAGCGTCGTGCTGCTGCTCACCTGTTGGTCGACGATCATCGCCTTCACCCGCGAGCGGCGGGCGTACGACAAGGCCGAACGCGAGGTGCTGCTCGAACACGTCGGCGCGTACTACGGGCTCGAGGTCGAGGGGCCGTCAGAGCGCGAGCCGCGGTCCGCGTTCGGTCGGCCGTGGGCAGCCGTGAAGAAGCGCGTGCGCGGCGGGTCGGTGGCGCACCCGGCCGCCACCGCCCTCGACGACTTCCCGATCCGGACGCAGACGGTGTCACCCGACCCGGCGGTCGATGAGAGCCTGGACGACGGGCCGGACACGGAGAGCGCGCCGCGCTCGACGGACGGATGACGGAGTGGAGGCTCGTGGCGGGGTCGCCACGGGCCTCCCGTCCGTCAGCGGCGCGACCAGGGCGTCGCGCTTGCCCCGACACGAAGGGCTCAGAGCTGCTTCTCCATGCAGTAGCTCGTCGGGTCGTCGGTGTACGGCGGGAACCGCGGGACCTGGCGGTACCCGAGCGTCTCGTACAGGGCGATCGCCGCGACCTGCGGCAAACCCGTTTCCAGTTGCATCGTCGAGATGCCCCCGGCCAGCGCATGCGCTTCGAGCGCCTGGAGCAGGGCACGGCCGACCCCGAGTCCTCGGGCCTCGTCGGTGACGAACATGCGCTTGACCTCGCCGGATCCATCGCGCCGATCAACCAGTGCCGCCGTACCGACGGCCACGTCACCCTCGCGAGCGACGAACAGCGAGACCCCGTCGGCTTCCAGGGCGTCGACGTCGAGGCCGTAGTAGTTCTCGGCCGGGTACAGAGCCAGGGCGAAGGCGTCCCCCTGGCGGAGCAGGCTGAGGACGTCGTCGCTGCGAGGGCTCTCGATCTGGATGGAAGGCACGGCCGATTGTACGAGTTCAGCCGGCCGCTGGGCGTCGTCCCGCCGAGGACTGGAACCGCACCAGGTACCCGTCCGGGTCCTGCACGAGGAACTGGTCGACGCCGGCCTGCTCGCTCCCGACGGCGTACCACTTCGTCTCGGGCTGCATGAAGAGTTCGGTGCCGGCACGGATCAGGGTGGCGGCCAGCGCCCGGCTGTCGGGCACGGCGATCTGGAAGTTCACGCCTCGGCCGAGCGGGCGATCGAGCGGGCCGGTGATCCAGTTCCGACCGACGCCGGCCTGTTCGAGCATGATGTGGGCAGTGCCGAGGGCGATGTAGGCGAAGCGCTCCTCGGGCCGCGAGTAGCGGACCTCGAAGCCGCACAGGTCGCGCCAGAACGCGAGGCTCCGGTCCAGGTCGGCGACGAGGAGTTCGGGGACGAGTGCGGGCTCGGGGGTCATGCTCACCGGAACACGTCGAGGTGCGGTGTCGCGCCGGGATCGGCCATCTGCGCTTCAGTCTCGCGCACCAACTCGTCGACGCGAGCTCCCCACTTGCGCATGAAGACCACGCGGACGATGCCGATGACGGCCCACAACGCTGCGACGACCCCGCGCCCGATGCCCTCCGGGTCTCCCTGCAAGACCTCCGGCACGGCGAGCGCGGCCCACAGGATGCCCAGGCTGATCCAGACCCAACCGGTGACTGCGCCCTGCGACGTCTGGCGGCGCAGGAAGCGCATCCGGATCGCTACCGGGACACCGGTCGGGTCGGCGCCACCGCGCAGCCACCGGTTCATCGCCCGGTACGAGCCGTAGCCACCGAGGCGCGACCAGCTGCTCAGGATGAGCGCGACACCGCCTGCGGCGAGGACGGCCACGACGACGAGGACGACCATGTGGGACATCTCCGGGAAGTCGAGGCCGACCAGCATCAGCCACAGCCCCACGAACACGGCAGGGGTGCCGAGGAGCTGCGCCCACCCGATGGCGTCGAGTTGTCTGATGCTCACCATTGCACTCTACGCATGCCCACTACCGCCGTCAGATGGGGGACAGGCCGCGCCGCACGCTCGCGCCAGCCACGCCCGGGGCACCTCCCCGAGGTTCCATGACATGCCGCGTGCACGTTGCCGAGGTTCCACGGGCAGGCTCCGCGGCGCGTGAGATGCCCGAATATTGGAACCTCGGCGCGCTCACCAACCCGGCACGGCCACCCGCACCGCGCTGATCCGCCCCGCACGCGTCTGCGCCGTCGTCGCCGGGTCGTAGCTGTCCGCCGTCGCCAGGTAGAGCGTGCGGCCGTCCTCGCCCCCGAGCGCGCAGTCGATCGCGCACAGCCCCGGGGCATCGATCCGGTCCGTGACCTCGCCGCCCTCGAGGACCCGGAGGAACTCCCCCGTGTCGACGGAGCAGACCCAGACGGCGCCGTCGCGGTCGACCGTGCTGCCGTCCGGCGTGACGCCACCGGGCAGCGCTGCCCACTCGCGCCGGCCGGTCAGCGACCCGTCGGGCTCGATGTCGAACGCGGTGAGCCGGCCGCCCCACGTCTCGCTCACCACGAGGGTCCGGGTGCCGGGCAGGACGTTCGCGCTGTTCGGGAACACCAGCCCCTCGGCGGCGAGGCGGAACGAGCCGTCCTGCTCGATCACGTACAGCGGACCAGGGCGGAGCTCCTCGCCGCCGTACAGGTCGTAGCCGAAGGCCCCGATGTAGGTGCGGCCGGTCGCCTCGTCGACGACGAGGTCGTTCACGAGCGACGACTCCTCGCCGGACAGGTCGGCGAACACCGACGCCTCGCCACGATCGTCGACGGCGACGACCGTGCGGGACTCCATCGAGCTGACGACGAGTCGCCCGTCGGCGAGCCACCCGAGCCCCGACGACTGGCCCTCGACCGTGGTCTCCAGGCGCGGAGCCGCGGTCGAGGTCGGGTCCATCGAGAAGACCTCGCCGGTGTGCATGTCCGAGTACCAGAGCCGCCCGTCGTGCCAGCGGTTGCCCTCGGGGAAGCGGATGTCAGTGACGACGTCGGTCGCGGAGTCCAGAGTGATGTGCACCGATCCACCCTGCCAGCCGGACCCCCGCGCCACCCGGTGGTCTGGCACGATCGACCCATGCCCCTCGACGGAACTCCCCTGGAACGGCTCGGCTTCCTGACGATCGGGTCGTTCGACCCCGCCCGACCGTCCGAGGGCCACGAGGACACGCTCCGGGTCATCGAGCGCGCGGAAGCGCTCGGCTTCGACAGCGCGTGGCTTCGGCATCGGCACCTGCAGCACGGCATCTCCTCCCCCGTCGCGGTGATGGCCGCGGCGTCGCAGCGGACCTCGCGGATCGAACTCGGCACCGCCGTCACCCCGATCGGTGCCGAGAACCCGTTCCGGCTCGCCGAGGACCTCGGCACGGTCGACGTGCTGCTGGGCGGACGGCTGAACCCCGGCTTCTCGGTCGGCACCCCGATGAACTTCGACCTCTACAAGGACGCGATCTACCCCGACACCGCCGAACACGAGGACCTCGGCCACGACCGGCTCCTGCGCTTCCGTGCCCTCGTGCGCGGAGAAGCGGTGACCGGAACCGGAACCGCAACCGGCACCGTCGAACGCCGATGGATCGAGGAGTTCGCGAACACCGTCCAGCCGCACAGCACCGGCCTCGCCGACCGCATCTGGTACGGCACGGGCAGCACGAAGTCGGCGGTCTGGGCCGGCGAGAACGGCTTCCACCTGCTCACCTCGAGCGTCACGCGCAGCGAGGTCGGCACGGACTTCGCCACCAACCAGCGCGCACAGATCGACGCCTACCTCGACGTCCACCCCGATCCCAGCAACGCCCGGGTCTCGCAGGGCCTGGTCGTCATCCCGACCGACACGGCGAGCCGCGAGCAGGAGGCCCGCTACCGCGCCTACGTCGAGAGCCGCTCGGGCCGCGTGGGCGTGCCGATGGGGCCCGCGGGGATGCTCTTCGCCGCCGACCTCGTGGGGACCTCGGCCGAGATCGCGGACCGGTTGCGCGCCGACGCCGGCTACCAGGCGGTCACCGAGGTCGCCTTCGCGCTGCCGTTCTCGTTCGAGCCGGACGACTACGCGCAGATCACCACGGACATCGCCGAGCACCTGGGTCCGCAACTCGGCTGGGCGCCGCGACCGGCGGCCTGAGAACGGCGCCAGACCGCCGGACGGGAGGCACGTGGCCAGCTCTCGCTGTGCCTCCCGTCCGCTTTTCGGTCGCGCCCAGGGCGCGTGATCAGTCCTGCTGGTCCGCCTCCACCGCATCCTGCAACCGCTCGAGCACGTCCGGCACCGCCGAGCGCACCCGGCTCCAGCTCGGGATGAACGGCTTGTCGTCCGGGCGCGCGCTGAAGGCGCCGCCGGCGTCGAGGATCGCCTTGGTGAAGAGCTCGACGGCCGCTTCTTCGGCGTGCTGGTCGAAGCCGAGCCCGCTCATCTCCGCTTCGTGCCGGTAGACCTCGACGATGTCGAGGGCGTTCCGGTAGTAGGTCGCCTTGAGCACCCGGAACGAGTCCGAGGTGAGCGGGACGCCCATCGTCGCGAGCTTCCGGAGCAGCGACTGCACGATGTCGTTGCCCATGCGGGCGAGTCCGCCGGTGCCGTCGGCCTCGGCGAGGGGCTGGTGCTTGTGGTCGTAGGCGTCGGCGATCTCCACCTGGCACACCTGCCGGGTCGCGTAGTCGCGGTAGACCTCGGACAGCATGCCGATCTCGAGGCCCCAGTCCCCCGGGATCTTCAGGCCGTTCAGCACGTGCGCGCGCATCGCGAACTCGCCGGACAGCGGGTACCGGAAGCTGCTGAGGTACTCCAGGTACTCGGACTCCCCGTAGACCTGGCGGAGCGACCGGAGCAGCGGGCCGACGAGCAGCCGTCCGACGCGACCGTTGATCCGGCCGTCGGCGACGCGGGCGTAGAAGCCCTTCGAGAACTCGTAGTCGAACGCCGGGTTCGCGACCGGGTAGAACAGCCGCGCGAGCATGCCCCGCTCGTACGTGGTGATGTCGCAGTCGTGCAGGGCGATGCACTCCGCACGCTCCGACGCGAGGGCGTAGCCCGTGCAGTACCAGACGTTCCGGCCCTTGCCCGGCTCGCCGGGAGCCAACCCCTCGCGCTCCAGCTCGGCGTCGAGTTCCCGCAGCCGCGGTCCGTCGTTCCACAGGATGCGGTGCCGCTGCGGCAGCCGCGCGAAGAACTCCCGCGCGTGCTCGAACTGCGAGCGGTCGGCGCGGTCCAGCCCGATCACGATCTCGCTGAGCCAGTCGGCCTCGGCGAGCTCGTCGACGATCCGTGAGAGCGCCGGGCGTTCGAGCTCCGAGTACAGAGCCGGCAGGATCAGGCTCATCGGGCGCTTCTCGGCGAAGCCCCGCAGGTCGTCCTCGATGCTCGCGGTGCTGCGGCGGCCGAGGTCGTGGAACGTCGTGATGACGCCGTTCTGGTGGAAGTCGCTCATCGGTGGCTCCTGAGTTGCTGTTCGCGGTGCTGTTCGCGGTGCTGCTCGAGGTGGTGTTCGAGGTGGTGTCCGAGGCCTTCGCTCCAGCCGAGCGGGCCGGGGTGCGTCGTGCGGTACACGCGCTCGGGTCGGTCGTCGGCGAACGGGCCCGGCGCCGGGCCGTGGCCGCGGACGACGACCGCCAGGTCGACGGCGTCGAGCAGCGCGGTGTCGTTCGGGCCGTCGCCGAGCCCGATCGTGCACGGAGCGGTGCCGGTGCGGCGTTCGTGGTCGGCGACGAGCAGACGGACCGCGGTGCCCTTGTCGCATCCGGCGGGCAGGACGTGCCAGAAGCGGCCGCCGCGAACGAGGTCGAGGCCGGCCGCGGCGAGCGCCTCGCGGAACGCGTCGGCGCGGTCGTCGTCCTCGGCGTGCCAGAGCAGGACCTCGGAGGCTTCGCGCCGCCGAGCATCGCCGGCCGCGGCGAGGTCGAGTCCGGTCCAGGCGGCGACGACCTCGTCGGTCTCGCCGCCGAAGGTCGCGAAGTGCAGGTCCAGGTCCGCACGGGTGCGGTCGAGGGCTGCGCGGAGACGCGCGAGGTCGGCGTCCGCGGGGCCGGCGCCGGCGTCGGGGATCCCGTTGCCGTCGGGTCCCACGACGATCGCCCCGTTCTCCGCGACGAACGCCTGCCCGTCCAGACCGGTCCGCCGCTGCAGGGCGGTGATCTCGGCCCGGGTCTTGCTGCTGCAGAACACCACGGGTACGTCGTCCGCACGCAGCCGCTCGAGCATCGGCAGGGCAGCGTCGTAGGAGTAGTCGTGGTGGTCGAGGAACGTCCCGTCGAGGTCCGTGACGACCATCAGGTCGGGTGGTGGCATCGTGCTCCGCTCGCGGCTTGGTGGGCTGCGGGCGACGGTGCCCCGGACCACCCTGCCATGTGCAGGAGTCCGGTTGGTGAACAGGGGCGGCTCGGTTCCGTGGTGCGCACTGCGCGTAGGTCGCTCGATTCGACGTGGGGCGCCGGGCACCCCGAGCTCATGACCGATCCCCAGCCGAAGGGGATGACCGACTTCCAGAAGTCGCTCCTGGAGAACCCGCAGTGGACACTGTGAACGTGAACCAACGAATCCGTGGCACCGCCCGCACCAGCATCGGCGTCGCCCTCATCCTGACGGCGGCACTGACCGTGGCCGGCTGCAGCAACACCCCCGGAGGCAAGACAGTGGACCCGTCCGAAGCGAAGAAGTCGATCGTCGACGCCGTGAAGGAGTCCACCGACGCGGTCGGCGGCGAGTGGACCGTGTACCGCGGCCCGGCCGCCGAGGTCTGCACCCGGTCGGGCGGTGGGGATGGCGCCCGTTTCGTGTACATCCTGGAGCGGAGCGACACCGACGGCACTGACCCCGCCGCCGACATCGGGACGGTCGAGGAGCTCTGGAAGTCGAAGGGGATCACGACGGAGCGGTTCGAGAGCGGCGGTTCGGACCCGCTCACCGGCATCCGGGGCGCGGACGGGCCCGTCACCTCGATCGGCTTCAACGCGTACCCGCAGCGGTACAGCATCACCGGGGTCTCGAAGTGCTCGGACGGCGACGTGAAGGACCTGCGCAGCGCCGAATGAGGCGGGCGCCTCGATCCGCTGATCGCCCGGTGACACCCGCCCTGACGGGAGGCCCGGTGCCAGCTGGCACCGGGCCTCCCGTCCCGCTCGTGGGGACGTCTACCGAGACACGCCGTCCACGGATCGGTCCTGGCGCCCGGCTGCGCGTTCGATCGGCGACGGATCTCCGAGCAGTCGTCGGGTCCAGTCCGCGAGGGCCGCGGTCGCGGTCCTCGAGATCGCGGCGTCGGGCACCATGCTCGTGAACCCGTGGAAGGCACCGGGCCAGACGTGGAGCTCCGCGTCGACTCCCGCTGCCCAGAGGCGGCTCGCGAAGGCGACGTCCTCGTCGCGGAAGACCTCAGCACTGCCGCAGTCGATGTAGGTCTTCGGCAGCGCGGACAGGTCTGCAGCACGAGCCGGAGCGGCGTACTCGGAGACGTCAGCCGTGGCACGGCGCGGTCCGAGGTACGCGTCCCACGCGAATCGGTTCATCTGGCGGTCGGCGACCCCGACGCCGTCGATCTGCCGGGTCGAGACGGTGTCGTCACGGTCGTCGAGCATGGGTGCGACGAGGATCTCTGCCATCAGGTCGGGACCCTGCCGGTCACGGGCGAGCAGGGCTGTCCCCACGGCGAGTCCTCCGCCGGCGCTCTGCCCCGCGATGACGATCCGTGACGGGTCGATGCCGAGCGAGTCCGCGTGCGCCGCCACCCAGACGAGACCGGCGTAGCAGTCCTCCACCGGGTACGGATCGGGGTACTCGGGTGCGAGGCGGTAGTCGACGCTGACGAGGACCACGTCGTGGTCGAGCAGCCAGTCGTCGAACGAGTCGAGGTTCCCGAGGTGGTGGCCGAACACCATGCCCCCGCCGTGGATCGAGTAGACGGCCGCGGTCGCACCGGCCGCACCGGTGCGCTCGACGCGGTCGATGATCGCGAGGTCGATGGGGTCGCCGAGGTACCCCGGAACCGTGACGTTCCGCCGCTGGTACCCGCGGGACCGCAGGCGCTCGTCGAGGACGTCCACGGGCACGTCGAGCTGCCGCATGCGGGGCAGCATCTCCGCGGTGAGGGTGAACGGACCGCGGGCCTCGAGCGCCGTCAGAAAGGTCGCGAGTTCGGGGTCGAACGGCGGGCGGACGATGGTGTCGGACACGGGCACACTCCTTCGATGAAGAAGTGACGACTCCTGTGAGACGCGTGTGCGGTCCCGTCTGCCGGAGCAGCGCGGGATTTTTTCCCTCTGCGGACGACAGTAGTGCATCCGAGCACGACGCAGCTCAGTCGTGCGCGTCGTACCTGAGGTAGACGATCGTGTGCCCGCTCGAGGCACCGGAGAACAGGGCGACCTTGCCGCTGATCTGCCCACTGGGGGCGTCGGCCCCCTGGCTGGTGAGCGCCGCGGACGCACGCTGGGTGAGCTCAGCGGGGTCGCTCTCCCGAAGGGTCGGCGGCTCGGTGCCGTCGGGAAGGCGCACCAGTGCCGACATGAAGTCGCGGTCGCGGGAAGCCTTGGACTCGATCAGGGTCGATCCCTCCGGCAGAGTGACGCCGGTCCTGCTCTCGACGGTCGCCAAGGGTGTCCCGGTGCAGAGTCCGATGCGCATGCAGTCGCCGAGCCGCCCGGTGTGGCCGACGTAGGTCTGGAGGGCGATCACAGCAGCGGCGACGACTGCGAACAACAGTGCGACCAGTGCCACGAGCGCGACGATCAGGCGCGGGAGTGGGGCTTGCGCGGAGTGCATGTGGCGGCACGCTACCGGAGCGATCTCGACGCCGGCTGCACCGGAGCGGAAGGCTCTTCCCGCCCGGTCGGATCAAGCGCGTACAGTGAGGGCCAAGCGGTCGTCGACTGCTGGAGCAGGGCACGACTGGCCACTTCGGATCATCGATTCAGGAGTGTGCCACATGGCCGCGAACCGTGAAGGTCGGTTGTTGCGTGCCATCGTCACGCTCGTCGGCAACGTCACCACCGCGCGGGATCACGAGGCCGGCATGCAGGTGCTCGTTGACGAGTCGGTGGCGTTGTTCGATGCCGATGCGGCCGGACTGCTGGTGTTCGATCCGTCGTCGCGATTGCGGATCGCGGCCTCGGCCGGTCACCACAGCGGCCTCCTCGAACTCCTGCAACTCGAGACCGGCGAGGGCCCTTGCATCGAAGCAGCACGCACGGGCACGGCCGTCTCGGTCCCCGACATCGAGCTGTCAGAGGCGAGATGGCCACACTTCGCTCGGGCCGCCGTGGACGTCGGGTACTCCGCGGTCCACTCGATCCCGCTGCGGGTACAAGGGTCGGTCATCGGGTCCCTCAACCTGTTCCGGTGCGCCGCCGGCCCGTTCGACCTCGACGACGTGGCAGCGGCACGGGCGTTGGCCGACATCGCGACGATCACCATCACCCGGCAGCGCACGCTCGACGATGCCGCCACCACGCAGGCGCAGCTCCAGGCCGCACTCGACAGCCGTGTGGCCGTCGAGCAGGCCAAGGGCTGGATCGCGAGCCGGAACCGAGTCGACGCCGACGCCGCGTTCGCCTTGCTCCGGGACCACGCTCGGGCCAACGGCCTCCCCCTCGCCGAAGTCGCGCTGGCCGTCACCGCCGGACGGATCACACTCGGCTCCCCGACACCGGACCGCTGAGCCGCCGTCCGGTACCGCTCTGTGCGGGAGATGATGGATCATGCACACCCTCGCCCTCCGCGTCCGAGAGTCGTTCTGGTTCCTTCCCGCCCTCCACGGGATCGCCGCGATGGTCGTTGCGGAGCTCCTGGTCACGCTGGACCACGCCCTGGTGCACAGCGCCACCCGGATCGGGTTCCTCGACGCCCTCAGTGCGAGCGGCGGGCGATCCATCCTGACCACGATCGGCACGTCGATGTTGACGGTGGCGGGCACGTCGTTCTCCATCACGATCTCCGTACTCGCCACCACCTCGTCGACGTACGGCCCCCGTCTGGTCCGCAACTTCATGGCGGACCGCGCCAACCAGTTCGTCCTCGCCGCGTTCACGTCGACGTTCCTCTACTCGATCGTCGTGCTCCGCTCCGTGCACACAGACGTCGACGACGGCACCGCGTTCGTGCCGGTCATCGCCGTCCACGTCGCGGTGCTCCTCGGCATCCTCGACGTCGCCGTCCTGGTCTTCTTCATCCACCACATCGCGTCGAGCGTGCAGATCACCGCGCTGCAGAAGCAGGTGCAGACCGACCTCGCCGCAGCGGTGGGCCAGGTCTTCCGCAACGGGGACGGCGACGGGATCACCGTCGGTCCGGTGCACGCGGGTGCGGCTCGCTGGGCAGACGTCACCGCAGTCGGTGACGGCTACGTGCAGTCCGTGCAGTGGGAGCGGCTGGTGGGCTGGGCAACGGGACACGACTGCGTGATCGAGGCCGTCGCGATGCCGGGTGACCACGTCATCGAGGGCGACGTCCTGCTCCGGGTCGGCGTTGCGATGGACGCGGAGATCGATCTCGACAGCGCCGGGCGCCGACTCCTGACGCTCGTGACCCTCGGTTCGTCACGGACCCCGTACCAGGACGTCGGCTTCGCACTGCAGCAGCTGGTCGAGATCGCCGTCCGCGGACTCGCCAGCGGCTCCAACGACCCCTACACCGCGGTCAGCGCACTCGACCTCGCCGCGACGCCACTCGTCCCCGTGTGGCGCGGTCGGTCGGCGATCACCGGGTACCTCGACGACGACGGTCGGGTCCGGGTCATCCCGCACTGGCCCACCGCGGAGACACTCGTCGACTCGGTGTTCGACGGCGTCAGGACGTACGGTGCCGACCAGCCGATCGTGGTCTCCGCCGCACTCCGCCTGGCCGAGCGGCTGGACGACCGCGCTCCCGAAGGTCGCCGGCGCCACCTCGAGTCGACCGTGCGCGCACTCCGCGCCGTGTGAGCGCGGTGCGCGGTGCGCGGTGTGACAGATGTCATGCCGGGATCGTGACGTCCGGCCGAGGCGTGCCACGCCGAGGTGCACGAGGGTGGGCTGCATGAACGACACACCGGTCATCCAGCTCCGCGACCTCCGCAAGCGCTTCGGCGCCGTGGCCGCGGTCGACGGCGTCGACCTGACGATCCGTCCGGGCGAGGTCGTCGCCCTCCTCGGCCCGAACGGCGCGGGCAAGACCACGACGGTCGACCTCGCGCTCGGGCTGTCCACGCCGACGACCGGCGAGGCCCTGCTCTTCGGCGAGGAGCCCCGCGCCGCGGTGGTCGCCGGCCGTGTCGGCGCGATGCTGCAGGGCGGCGCACTCCTGCCGGACATGACGGTCCGGGAGGCGGTCGCCCTCGTCGCCGCCGCGCACCGCCGGCCAATGCCGGTCGACGAGGCCCTCCGCCGTGCGCGCTGCACCGAGATCGCCGGACGCCGGGTGAACAAGCTGTCCGGCGGGCAGCTGCAGCGGGCCCGGTTCGCGGTCGCCGTGGTCTCGGACCCGGACCTGCTGGTCCTCGACGAACCGACCGCGGCGATGGACGTCGAGGCCCGGCACACGTTCTGGTCGTCGATGCGCGAGTTCACCGACGCGGGGCGCACGGTCGTCTTCGCGACCCACTACCTCGACGAGGCCGACACCTTCGCCGACCGCATCGTCATCATGCGCGCCGGCCGGGTCGTGGCCGACGGCACACCTGCCGAGATCAAGGCGATCACGGCCACGCGTGCGGTCCGGTTCTCCGGGTTGGGTGCCGACGCGCACGTCGCGCTGCGCGGTCTGCCGGGAGTGGTCTCCCTGGAGGCTCGGCGCGACTCCGTCACGCTCCGTTCCGACCGCAGCGACGACACCCTCAGGGCACTCCTCACCGCGTTCCCGCAGGCGCACGACATCCAGGTGGTCGCCTCGACCATGGACGACGCCTTCCTCGCGCTCACCGCCGACCCCGCCTCCGCCCCCACCGACACCGCTCCCGAAGGAGTCCTCACATGACCACCGTGACCGCGTCCGGCCGGCTGCCGATCCGCTACCTGTACCTCGAGACGAAGCGGCAGCTCCGCAACGTCCGCGCGATGGTGTTCACCTTCGCCGTCCCGGTGATCATGCTGCTCGTGTTCGGTTCGGCCTTCGGATCCCAGACCGACCCGACGACGCGTCTGCCGTACCTCGTCGTCACGACGCTGCAGATGGCCTCGTACGGCGCGATGACGGCCGCGCTCAGCCAGGCGTTCGCCATCGTCAACGAGCGGTCGATCGGCTGGAACCGGCAGCTCCGCGTGACGCCGTTGTCCGGGTGGGGGTTCATGGTGTCGAAGGTGATCGCCGCGATGGCCTTCGCCGCGGTGTCCATCGTCATCACGGTGCTCGTCGCGACCGTCGGCCTGCACGCCTCGCTCGACCCGCTGCACTGGTTCGCCGCCGGGTTCGGCATCTGGTGCGGAGTGATCCCGTTCGCGCTCATCGCGATCCTGATCGGGCAGTTCGCGAAGCCGTCCTTCGCGCAGCCGCTCTTCATGGTGGTGTTCATGGGCCTGGCGATCCTCGGCGGGCTGTGGGTCCCGCTGAGCGTGATGCCCGACTGGATGGGCACCGTCGCACATCTGCTGCCCTCCTACTGGCTCAACCGGATCGGACAGATGGGTGCCGGCGCGACCGGGTCCGCGGGCATGACCGAGCCGGCCATCGTCCTGGCGGGCTGGGCGATCGTCCTGGCCGCAGTGATCGTGTGGCGGTACCGACGCGACGCCGCACGACAGTGACCGACGGACCTACGCTGGCACCGATGTCCGAGGCGACCAGAACGGCCGAGGCGCGTGGCGCGGAGAACGCACCACACGCCTCCAGGCCGTCACCCCGTTCGTTCCCGTGGGCCGTCCCACCGGGCGCGAGCGACGACGACATCCGCGTCGGACGCCGCCGCTGGTACGCCGGCGCGGTCTTCGCGCTCCTCTGGCAGGTGCTCGAGATCATCGCCGTGTGGACCGACGGCCGGAGCCTGCGCGCACACGTCGTCTCCTCCATCGCCCTCGCCGTCGTCTACGCGGCGTACCTGTTCGCGCCGGAGCTGATGTGGCGGCGGAGCCTGCGCGGCCGGGTGCTCGTGCTCGCCGGAGTCGCACTGCTCGCCGGGCTCCTGCTCTTCGTGGTCGGACCCCTCGCGGTCTGGACCTGGCTGCTCGTCGCTGCGCTCTCCGGATTCGTCGCCGAGCGGTTCTGGGTGGCCGCGGTGGTGGTGCTCGGCATCGTCGGCGCACAGTTCCTCGTCGCGGCGAGCACGGGGTGGGACACCGCGGTGAACAGCGGCATCCTGTTCGCACCGGTCATCACCGTGTCCGTCGGGGCGTCGATGCTGTTCTTCGGCCGGCAACGCGAGGCGGAGCAACGGCTCGGGGCCGCGCAGGACGAGATCACCCGCCTCGCGGTCGTCGAGGAACGCGCGCGGTTCTCCCGCGACCTGCACGACGTGCTCGGCCACTCCCTGACCGTCGTCGCGATGAAGTCCGAGCTCGCCGTCCGGCTGGTGGACGTCGACCCGGCACGCGCGAAGACCGAGATGCAGGACGTCGAACGGCTCTCGCGCGAGGCGCTGCACGAGCTCCGGCGAGCGGTCAGCGGCTACCGCGAGGCCGACCTCGACGCCGAACTGGTCTCCGCCCGCGCCGCGCTGGCCGCTGCCTCGATCACGGCGGCGCTCCCCGAGGACGGTGACGCCGCCGGGGACGACGTTCGCAGCCTGTTCGCCTGGGTGCTCCGCGAGGGCATCACGAACGTCCTCCGGCACGCTGCCGCGAGTCGGGTCCGGGTGACGCTGACCCGGACGGCGCTGACCGTCGAGGACGACGGCACCGGGGTGCTCGCTCCACCGTCGACCGCGCCCGGGCTCGGTGGGAACGGCCTCCGCGGACTCCGGGAGCGCGCGGACGCCGTCGGGGCGGCCCTCACCACCGGCACGAGCGACCTCGGTGGGTTCCTGCTCCGAGTCGAGAGGAGTCCACGATGACCGATCCGATCCGGGTGCTCGTCGCCGACGACCAGGCGCTCGTCCGTGGCGCACTCGCCTCGCTGCTCTCGCTCGAACGGGACATCGAGGTCGTCGCCCAGGTCGCCCGCGGCGACGAGGTGCTCGACGCCGCGCGAACGTCAGGCGCCACCGTGGCCCTGCTCGACGTCGAGATGCCGGGCGCGGACGGCCTGACGGCGGCGGCGACGCTGGCCCGCGAGCTGCCGGCGTGCCGATCCCTCATCGTCACGACGTTCGGGCGCCCCGGGTACCTCCGGCGAGCGCTCGAGGCCGGGGCCGTCGGGTTCGTGGTGAAGGACACCCCGGCTGAACAGCTCGCCGACGCCGTCCGCCGGGTGGCCGGGGGCTTCCGCGTCGTCGACCCCGTGCTCGCCGCCGAGTCCCTCGCCGCGGGGCCGTCCCCGCTCAGCCCGCGGGAGACCGACGTGCTCATCGCCTTCCGGACGTCGCCGACCGTGGCCGGGGTCGCCGGCACACTGCACCTGTCCGAGGGCACCGTGCGGAACCACCTGTCGTCCGCCATCGGGAAGACCGCGGCGCGCAACGCGACCGAGGCGCTGCGGATCGCGGCGGACAACGGTTGGTTGCTCGGCGCGGGCTAGGCACGGAGGGATACCCCCTCGACCGAGGCGGCACCCGTGGACAAAACGTTCTGCTCCTGGCATGTTAACCACTGAACGTATGGATTTCAGGGTTCAGGATAGGAGCATGTGATGAACAGAATCGGTCAGCAGGCTCGGCGGATTGCTGCCGGCTTCGCCGCAGTGGCCGTCGGCGGGACGGTGTTCCTCGGCGCGATCCCTGCGTATCCCGCTCGAGCACGGCAGCCGCATCATCGCTGACTCTGGCCGGAAGTGGGGCAAGTCCGGCACTGAAGCAGTGACCGCGTGGAAGCCGTACCGGCCGAACCAGCCCGGCAGCGGTGTCGGCTCCGCGAAGACCTACTACGGCAAGTGACACATCGCAGCGGGTGCGAGCCAGTAGCTCGCGCCCGCTGCGGCGTGAGGAGAAGACGTGACGAAGCGACAGCTCACGGCGACAGCCGGCCTGCTCCTGCTGGCCATGCTCCTGACCGTGCTGATCGGAGTGTTCGACGCTCGTCGACGTGTCATCGCCGCGGAGGGCAACGATCTCCGCACCGGCCAGAGCGCCTGGGTGACCGCGACACTCGACGAACTCAGGCGCGCCCGGGGCGCGTTCGAACCGGGAACGAAGGTGTTCGTGGGCCTCGAGGATCGGGTCCGCGCCGTTGCGATCCTGTCGGGACGGTGGACAGACGTTCCACTGCACGACGGGCACGCGCTGACCGGGCGTCCCGGCGAGGCTCTCGTCGGCGCTGACGTCGCCGTCCGCGGCGACGACCTCGTCATCGACGGCACGACGTACACCGTGGTGGGTCGTCTCGGCGTCAGGACGGACAGTCTGCTGTCCGATGACGTGGTCCTCGCCGATCCGTCGCAGTTCTCGGCGTCACCACAGCGGCTGCTCCTGGACGGCCCGAGCAGTGTCCGCCACTACAACGCACAGTTCCCCGGCCGGAGCGTCGAGATCATCGACGACGGCACCAACCGCAGGACGAACGTCGACGCTGTGTCGCCGGTTCTGGTCACGCTCGGCGCGCTCGTCGTCACCCTCATCGCCGTGGTCGCTGGCCTGCAGGCTGGACGATGGGAACTCCGCACCGCCGCCGTCCACTTCACCACTGGGATCCGACCGCTGACGACCCTGTGCAGCGCGACCACCAGAATCAGCGTTGTCAGCGCCGCCGCCTGTGCAACCGCATTCGTGGGCGCGGCAGCCGCGCGGCACACGACCTTCCTCGACCTCGACGTCGCCGTCGCCGTCGTCGCGGTCGGAACGCTCACGCTCGCCGTCTCCGTCGTCTCCTTCTGGCAGGGAAGCCGGCGATGGAACTGCTGAACGACCTCCGGTCCAACTGGACGATCCTCATCGCCAAGATCGTCCTGCTCGTGCTGCTCGCACTCTGCTGGTACAACGTGGCGTCGTTCACCCAGTCCACGTCGCAGGCCGTGGCCCAGGGCTTGTCCGCTGATGCCGACGTCGACCTCTACACGGTGATCGACGATCTCGACCCGGACGCGTTCGAAGCGATCCGACGAGACCAGCACGCGCTCGATGGAGTCGCCTCGTTCGTCGACCGCATCGACGACGAGCCCGGGTTCGACTTCATCTCCTCGTACGACCAACCCGTCACCGTCCAGGACTTCCGCGGCGACGACCGCTTCGACGTTGGTTACGGCACCGAGTACACGCTCAACGGGAAGTACCAGGACGAGTCCGGACGGAGCGTGCAGGACATCAAGTCCATCCAGCTCAACGAGACCGCGTACGAGTTCGCGGGACTCTCCGTGCAGGACGGCGAGCCGATCGAGTGGGCCACCGTCGATTGGGGTTCCGGCCGGATCCCGGTCCTACTCGGCAACGAGTACCGCGGCGTGTACGAACTCGGACAACACCTCACCGGAGCGGTCATCCTGCAGGAGCAGGAACTCGAAGTCGTCGGTTTCCTCGAACCGGACAGCGTCATGTACTTCCGCGGTGAGGCCAACCACTACCTCGATGACACGGTCATCGTCCCCTACCCTCCGGCACTCGCCGGACTCGACCGAGCGGCACTCGACCGGTTGGATCCCGAGCTGTTCGGACGCCTGGTGTTCCAGGTACTCAACGCCGACCTCGCCGTCGATCGCGGCCTCGATTTCGGTGGAGTGGTCGCACGACTCGACGAGATCGGAGACGACACCGGCTTCAGGTCGTACACGTTGCTCGGAGTACCGACCTACCTCGTGCAGCTCTCCCTCGTCCGCCAGCTCATCCAGGACAACCTGGTGCTCGTCACCGCGCTGCTCGTCTCGCTCACCGCGGGAGTGGGCATCATCACGGCGTTCCTCAACCGACTTCTCCATCACCGTCGAGCGCCAGTCGCGCGGGTGCACCATCTCCTCGGAAAGAGTCCGAACCACACGAACCGACTGTTCCGCGCAAGCCGCCTCACCGAGTACGCCGCCGCGTTCGGGCTGTTCCTCGCGACCAGCGCGGTGCTCCCCAACGACAGCGCGACGGCTCGATTCGGCGCCGGCACCATCCTCCTGCTCTGGTGCGTGGTGGACGGCGCGGTCAGCCGAGGAGCCGTCCGCATCGAACTGACCACCCAACGCCGAAGAGGTACCCCACGATGATCGCGCTGCGCGACGTCTCGAAGACGATCACCGAGCCCGACGGATCGACCCGAACACTGTTCGACCGACTCGATTTCGACCTTCGCGACGACGATCGGTCAGTAGCCATCACCGGGCGGAGCGGATCCGGCAAGAGCACGCTGCTCCGGATCCTCGCCGGCCTCGACACCGACTTCGGCGGGACCTACGAGCACGACGGGCACGTGCTCGAGCGGACCGCACGCAGGATCACAACCTGCTCGGCGACCGCAGCGTGCTCGACAACGTCCGGCTCGGCGTTCCTGCTCGTGCCGGCTCGGCCGCCCGAGCACATGACGCCCTCGAGGCGGTCGGCATCAGTCACCTTGCCGTCAAGCGCCAACGGCGACTCTCGGGAGGAGAAGCGCAGCGCGTCGCGATCGCTCGAGCCATCGCAAAGCGCCCAGCCGTCGTCCTCGCCGACGAGCCCACCGGCGCACTGGACGAGACGACCGAAGACGACGTGCTCGCCCTCTTCGACCGGCTGCAGCAAGCGGGAACCAAGTTCGTGATCGTCACCCACAGTGAGCGCGTCGCACAGCGATGCGGACGGCAACTCCAGCTCCAACACGAGCAGCTCCTCGCGCGCGGCACGTGACGGACGGGAGGTGGGCCCCACCAGCCGGTACCGGCGCACCGCGCCAGCGGGGCGACGGCCGTGCCTGGAGGGACGGTGCCAGCTGGCATCGGGCCTCCCGTCCGTCAGTGGTTGCGCTCCAGATCCCCGATCACGCGTGCGCAGTACGGTCGCGGCTGAAGAACTCGGCGAACATCTCCCGTTTCGCCGCGTGCGAATCGAGGTCGAGCTCGAGGCCCTCCATGTTGAGGTCGGTCCCGAACAGTCGCAGGATTCCCGGGCCATTCGGCTCCGCGGTCTCGAGGGACACCGAGAACAGCGTCGGCGACGTCTCGCCAGCAGCAATCCGCCGAGCTTCTGCGAACGCCGCGCGGTACGTCGCGTCGGTGACGCGGATCACACTGACCGACCAACTCGTGGCGTCCCAGTCGGGCGCGACCATCTCACCGCTCGGCGCATGGAAGAAGTGCACGACGAACGTGTCGCGCTCGCCTTCGGCGCCGTAGTGCCGCTCGTCCACTTCTTCGATCTGCACGAACTCATTCTGGCTACGAACCGAGCATGCGCAAGAGGACCAGCTCACGGGAGCCGACCAGGGCGCTACGCTCGGCTCGGCTTCGGTTCGCGGAATTCGCTCGCGGAGAAGCGTCGATCGAGAGAATCGAATGAAGGCACGCCTCGCAAGAACACCCTGGAGAGAGCACGCTGGTCGAGCCGACCTGGTCATCATCTGGGCTCTCATCGTTGTCGGGATCATCGCCGTGGTCATCTCAGCCGGCTACGTGTTCAACGAGAACCTGTACGCCTACGGGCTCTGCTCAACACCTCCACGCACGGGGTGCTCGGACGCACCCTGGTTCAGCAGCACGAGCCTTTCGTTCTTCGGAGGCATTGCCGCGGTGGGCGTCGGCGCTTTCCTGGGCCTCCGCCGGTACGGCAATGGCCGTCTCGGCATGTGGTTCCCGCTCGCTGCACTCGGAGTGGTGGCTGCGTTGACGGGATTGTCGATTGCCATCCTCGAGATCGCGACCCCGTTGTAGTCCTGCTCGCACCGAGTCGGATCGGCGTCCTGGCGAATGGCGAAACGGAGCAATCACGGCGGTCGACGCTCGTTGGTCCTCCGCAGCAGCTCAGCGTCACTAGGCTTCTCCGAATGTCTTCCAACCCGTTCGGCGAAGTCCCCGTCCTGCCGGTTGCCGTTCCCTTCGGTGTCGTCGTGTTCGTCGTCCAGCTGGCGCTCCTGCTCAGGGGACGGCGCTTCACGTGGCCGCGTGTTGCCGTCGCCGCCGCGATCGCCGTCTATGCCGCGGGGATCCTCGCGAACACGGTCTTCCCGATCTTCCTTCACCCGACCTCGCGCGACGAGCCGTGGGCACCGGCGCTGGCGCTGATCCCGTTCCACGACTACGAGCTCGCGGACGCGCTCACCAACGTGGCGGTGTTCGTGCCTCTGGGCGTCCTCCTGCAGCTCCTCATGCGGCGTCCGCGGTGGTGGAAGGCGCTGCTCACCTCCGCGGCCGTCAGCCTGACGATCGAGCTCCTGCAACTCGCCGCGCAGAAGCTGTTCTCCGGTGGTCACGTCGCTGACGTCAACGACTTCATCTGGAACACCCTCGGTGGAGTCATCGGCTACGCGATCATCGTGTTGCTGACACGTGTCCCGATCGTCGCCGCGCTCGTGAACCGGTTCCGCTGACGCTTGACCGCCGGGGCAGCACGCACCGCTTGAGCTGCGGAGCGCCGTGCACTTGCGGATCCCTGTCGGACAAGGTCGTGCCCCACGTCATCCTTCGCGATGATCTTCGTGGGCATCCCAGCGAGCACTGCGAGCGATGGCTTCGTCCGCCCGGCGATTGGCCCCTGCCCGTTGCGCAAGGCCCATCACCGTGGCGCACACTGCAGCACCAGCAGCGAAGAGGCATCCCTCGAGAATGCGGCCCACGTCTCCGTGGGCAGAAGCGATGAGGGCGATCGCGACCCCGGCGAGTCCGAGGAACGGAAGCCCCAGGATCGCGGAGAGTCCTACCAACCACTTCACGCCTCGATGGTACGTCCGCGAGCGGGAGCCGGGCGGCCCACGGTTGGTCGAAGGACGTGGGTCTCGGGAGCCGATCCCGTTGCGAGACGAGTCGGATTCGGGAAGTCGGCGGATCCTCGCGCCATGAACGCTCTACTCATCGGGTACGCCCGCGTCTCAACCTACGAACAGGACCTCACCGCCCAGCGCGTCGCGCTGGAACGGCTTGGAGTCCTCCCGCCCAACATCCACACCGATCATGGCCTGACTGGCACGAACAGATCACGACCAGGGCTGCGCGAAGCGCTTGCCTCCTGTCGTGACGGGGACACACTCGTCATCGCCAAGCTCGACCGGCTCGCACGAAGCCTCCGCGACGCGAAGGACATCGTCGACGAACTCACCGCCAAGAACGTCAAGCTCAACATCGGCGGCTCCGTCCACGACCCGAACGACCCCGTCGGCCGGCTGCTGTTCAACGTCCTCGCGATGGTGGCCGAGTTCGAGTCCGACCTCATCCGCGCCCGAACGCGCGAAGGAATGCAGATCGCGAAAGCGAAAGGCCACCTCCGCGGCCGGCAACCCAAACTCAGCCCCGCGCAACAACGCCACCTCCTCGAGGTCCACGAAGCTGGCACGCACTCGGTCGCCGAACTCGCCGAGCTGTTCGGCATCGGACGCGCAACCGTCTACCGCTGCGTCAACCGACAAGCACACCCCACCCGCTAAATCCTCAGCTCCGCTCTCAGACGTAGGCGTCCGAGAGCGGAGCCTCACCCGGGACCAGAACCATCGAGGGTCCCGGCCTGGCGGCTTCGAGCAAGCACGTCCGTGGAACGACCGGCTACCGGACCAGCTCGTGTTCGTAGAGGCTGGACGCGAGCTGCCGCCCGCCCTCGAGGGCTGTCACCGTCACGTCGCGAACGTGCCGGAACCCTTGCTGTTCGTAGAAGCGCCGCAAGCCCGGGTTGTCCGTCGCACAGTCGAGCCGTACGAGGGCCGCCCCGCGCTCGGTAGCTCTGTGTTCTGCCCACACCAGCAGTCGTTGTCCGAGCCGGCTGCCACGATGAGTCTGCGCAACGGCCAGTCGGTGCACGTACACAGCGGAGCTGCTCTCCATGCCCCACGTCTCGAAGTCCGAGTCGGACACGGTGACCATGGCCACGATCACCTGGTGCTGACGCACGACGAAGAGATTCCCCTGCTCGGCGTCGCGGAGTAGAACAGCATCCGGCACGGGGTCTTGCCACTGGTCTATCCCACGCGAGCGCAGCCACTGCCTCGCACCGTCGATGAGCGCTTGAGCTGCAGGAATGTCCGCGGCGCTGGCCGCTTCGACCACCAGCACGTCTTGATCCATAGGACGACGCTACGGGGTGATTCAAGCGGATACCAACGGAAGCGCCGTCGCCGACCGCCCGACAGCCGATCCTTTGTCGGAACGCCGAGCACTCAGCTTTGGCGGTCATTCGGTACGGTCAGGGACGTGGGTGTCCTCTTCCTTGCGGTTGGTGCGGTGATCTGCATCGCCTGGGGCTGTGCCCTCATGCTTTTCCCGGGCCCGATCACACGCTCTGCGCGGAAGGTCGAAGGAGAGTTCTGGGGACGCCAGATCACTCCGGAGCTGACGCGGTTCATCGGATGCGGATTCTTCCTCGGAAGCCTCATCGCAGCAGTGACGCTGGTCGTCGGACTCCTCAGACACTGACTCGTCAGGTGCCCGCTCGAGGATCGGTCACCGAACAAGCAAACCTGGTGCTCAGGGAGCTTGGAAGCCGGCCGCCTGGAGCACCTTCTGTCCAGCGTCGGAGCGGACGTAGTCGCTGAACTCCGCGGCGAGGTCGGGGTTCTTGCTCTCCTTCAGCACTGCGATCGGGTACGTGTTGACGGCGGACGAGGCGTCCTTGAACGTCACACCGTCGACCTTGCCGGCAGCGCCCTTGACGTCGGTGACGTAGACCAGGCCCGCGTCGGCCTGCCCGGAGCTGACCTTCCCGAGCACGTCGGTGACGGACTGTTCCTCGCTGACAGGCTTCAACGTGATGCCGGTGGCCTGCTCTACCTTCTCCGTCGCTGCGCCACAGGGGACGGGGCTGGCGCACGTGACGACCTGCACGCCGGCGTTGGTGAGGTCCTTGAAGTCGGTGATCTTCTTCGGGTTGCCAGGTGCGACCGCGATTTCGAGCGTGTTCTTGGCGAAGTCCTCCGGTGTGCCCTGGAGGTCGCTGGTGGCGAGCTTGTCCATGTTCTTCGTGTCCGCGGACGCGAAGACGTCGGCCGGTGCGCCGTTCTGGATCTGCGTCACGAGGTCGCTGGAGCCGGCGAAGGAGAACTCGATCGTTGCGCCCGGGTGCGCGGCCTCGTACTGCTTCCCCAGCGCGGTGAACGTCTGCTGCAACGACGCGGCCGCGAACACCGTGATCGAGCCCGTCGCGGGCGTCGACGATGCAGAGGGCGATGACGAGCTGGCCGTCGTGCTGCCGGTGGAGCACGAGGTGAGCAGCAGCGACGCCGCGGCAACCGCGGTCAGGAGGGTCGGCAGGCGGGTGGCGCGGTGCGGCATGACGGGGTTCCGTTCGACAGGTTGCGCCGCAAATGCGGCGATGTTTTGCCATTCAACACGAAGATGCGGTTGCCCCGGTGGTCATGGGTTGGCGTGATCTGTACGGCCGTCGTCCTGATTACCGCTGGCGGCGTCCTTGGGCTCGGCGGTTGGCTGATGTCATGACAGATGAGCGTTCAGTGACGAGCGGGTCCGATGGCAGTGCCGGCGATGCGAACTACGGCGTGATCGGGGCCGGGTACGGGCAGTACCGGCGTCCGGAGCCCGCGTTCACCGCGGCGATCCGGGCTGCGCTCGGCAATGCTCGAACGCTCGTGAACGTCGGTGCTGGTGCGGGCTCCTACGAACCGACCGACCTCGACGTGACCGCTGTAGAGCCGAGCGCCACGATGCGTGCGCAACGCCCCGCAGGGTCGGTGCCCGCGGTCGATGCGACCGCGGAGGACCTTCCGTTCGGTGATGACAGCTTCGACGCGGCCCTGGCGTCGTTCACCGTCCATCAGTGGCGGGACCTGCCGGCTGGGCTCCACGAGGTTCGCCGGGTGACCCGCGGGCCTGTCGTGATCCTCACCTGCGACCCGTCCGCGCTCACCCGGTCGTGGATCAACGACTACGCACTCGAGGTCATCGCCACGGAAGCCAGCCGATACCCGTCGATCGACAACCTCCGAGCAGGACTCGGCGGAACCGTTACCGTGGCGTCCGTACCGATCCCACTCGAATGCGTCGACGGATTCAGTGAGGCGTACTACGGCCGTCCCGAAGCGCTCCTCGACCCCGGCGCCAGGCGCGCGAACTCCGCCTGGAGCTTCGTCGGTCCGGACGTCGAGGCACGCTTCGAGCGCGCGCTGCGGGCCGACCTCGACACGGTCGCGTGGGACGCCCAGCACGGACACCTGCGCGCCCAGCCGACGTTCGACGGGTCGCTGCGCCTCGTGGTGGGCCACCCGTGAAGACAGAAACGGTACAGCGGCAGGGGAAGGCGCTGTGGCTGGTCGCTGCGTGGTTCTGGGCGTTGCAGTTCGCGGTGCTGAACCCGCTGCTCGCAGTGCTCCTCGTGACGCTCTACGCCGCGACGCCGGCCGAGGTCGGTTGGGTCCTGGGGCTCTACAACGTCGGCGGGTTCGTCGCATCCCTGGTCATCCCGACTCTCGCGGACCGGAGCCGGAACTACCTTCGGCCGCTGGTGTTCTGCGCGCTCGGCGGGGTCGCTCTCGTCACGGTCCTCGCCGTCACAACGTCGCTCCCGGTCGTCGTACTCGCGCTGGTCATCCTCGGAGGGCCGCCCGGCGTCGGCTCCACGCTGCTGTTCGCGCAGCTCCGCCATGAAGGCGCACCACCGGCGCAGGTCATCCGGACCCGTGCGATCGTGTCTTTCGCCTGGGTCATCGGCCCTCCCGTGGCCACCCTCGTCACCGGGGCAGCCGGCTCCCCGGCAGCGCTGGCACTCCTCGCAGTCATCGGCCTGGTCAACGTCGTCACCGCGCTCCTGCTCCTCCGCCGACGCGGGACAACTCGCACCGATGACACCACACCTCGGCCACGGCTGCTGGTGCAGCTCCGCGGGTGGAACCGGTGGGGTGTCGTCGGCGCGTTCACGCTCCTGCAGGCGACGAACATCGCCACCGTCACTATCTCGACCCTGTTCGTCACCCGCGACCTCCAGGCTCCGATCATCTGGGCTGGCATCACGCTCGGCGCTGCCGCCCTCCTCGAGATCCCCGCACTGCTGCTCATCGGCCGACTCCAGGAACACCGCTCCGTCCGGCTCCTCCTCGCTGGCGGGTGGGTATGCGGTGTCGCGTACTACGGCCTCGTCGCGCTGGCCCATGAGCCGTGGCAGCTCCTCGTCCTGCAACCGCTGAACGCCTGGTTCTTCGCGACCGTCGCCGGCCTCGGTCTGACCGTGTTCCAGGACGTGTTCCCGAGCCCCGGACTCGCATCGGGGCTCTTCACCAACACCCGCCGCGCCGGAGCCGTCCTCGCCGGCCTGCTCATCGCCGCCCTCGGCGCGTTTCCCGACCCGTACCGGGCCGTGTACATCGCCGCGGCAATCATCGCGCTCACCGTGCTTGCCACCGCCGCTGCGGTCACCACCCGTGCACGCGCCGCAGCGCGCTAGGTTCGGGGGCGTGAGCACCGACCGCGACCACCGAGTGGCGGTCCTAGTCCTCGACGGAGCGAAAGCGCTCGACGTCGGCATCGCCGCACACGTGTTCGCGAAGCGGCCGAGCATGCCCTACGAGGTCCGCGTCTGCGCCGAACAGGTCGGCACCGTGGACGGGTGGAACGGCCTCGCCTACGCCGTCAGCCACGACCTCGACACCCTCACCTGGGCCGACACCATCCTCGTCCCCGGCTACCGGAATCCCGCCGAGGTCACCACACCGCCAGCTGTCATCGCAGCGCTCCGCGCAGCGCACGAACGCGGTGCCCGGATCGCAGCGATCTCGACAGGCGCGTTCACCCTCGCCGCCGCCGGCCTCCTCGACGGGCAAGCCGCGACGACGCATTGGCACTACACGGACGTGCTCCGCGACCAATACCCGGACGTCGACGTCGACGAGCACGTGCTGTTCGTCGACGCCGGCAACGTTCTCACCAGCGCCGGCGCCGCCAGCGGCATCGACCTCTGCCTCCACCTCATCCGCCGTGACCACGGCGTCGCCCTCGCCAACCACGTCGCCAGGCGTCTCGTCAGCGCGCCCTACCGAAGCGGTGGTCAGGCCCAGTACGTGCCGCGCACCATCCCCGAGCCGCACGGCGACGCCTTCGCCGCCACCCGAGCCTGGACGCTCGACCACCTCGACAATGACCTGTCCCTCGCGGTGCTTGCTCGCCAAGCGACCGTGTCCGCGCGAACGTTCTCCCGGCGATTCACGGCCGACACCGGCCTTACCCCGATGCAGTGGGTTCTTCGCGCCAGGATCGACCGGGCCCGGGAACTCCTCGAACGCACCGACTTGTCGATGACCCAGATCGCCGAAGCGACCGGGCTCCGCTCCGACGCGAACCTCCGACGCCACTTCGGCAGCATCATCGGCACCTCCCCCACCGCCTATCGAACCGCGTTCCAGGAGTGACAAGCCCATCTCGATAGGCGATCGTCTAGCGGACGTCGGTGTCCTCTGGCGCATCTCTGCGACGGCGGATAGCTCGGAGAACCGCTCTCCAGCTGGCGAGGTACACCACGAGGCCGATTGCTATGGCGATCGTTTGCGGGGCGCCGACGAGCACGAGTACCACCGCTGCGAGGAGCGCTGCCAGAAGAGCGCCGACGAGAAGTAGGGTCTGGAAGTTGCGCAGCCGCCGCTCGGCTCTGGTCGCTCGCATGTTTCGATTTTAACGAAAGCGTCCGTCAGCCGATCCTCAATCGAGACGGACTCCGACAAAATACACGACCCTCGAACAGGTTACATTTCCCACAACAAATATTACGATGCGGTAACGGGGTACGAGGTTCCAATCTCCTCGTCGGAGGGCGCCGAATAGCTTGCACAGACCGGGAAACACCCGGAGCGCTCACCAGCCGCACATTGCTGGTTCTCCACCCTGCACCAGGGTGTGTTCGGCGCGCACACAGCAGCCGCGCCGAGC
>NZ_RJUM01000001.1:0-41206 GCF_003752345.1 Curtobacterium sp. PhB170 | reverse complement strand
GCGGCACGTCCGTCGCCGTCCGCGAGCGCTCGGGCGAGGACGCCGTCACGGTGAACGTCGCACTCGTCCGCGACGTCGTCGAGCACGAGCTCGCCAGTGTCCGCGACGTCGTCGGCTCCCGCGTCGACACCTACCTGGTGCGCAAGCAGCGTGCCGCTCGCATCCGCGTCGCGGTCCGCCGCGGCGGGGACGCCGTCTCCGTGCTCGACGCCGTCGACCGCGCCGTCGCGGTCCTCGACCGCACGCTCGGCCGCGAGGTGCCCGTCCTTGTCCACCTGACCGGTGGGACCCGTTCGGCGCTCGCGAAGTCGACCCGCGTCCACTGACACCCGTCAGCCGGACGCGACCCCGGGCCTCCCGGCCCACCGAAGACCCACGCAACACCCACCACCGGGCGAACGCCCGACCGATGAAAGGACCCGCCATGGGACTCGACGACAAGATCAAGAACGCTGCCCAGGACCTCGCCGGCAAGGCGAAGGAGGCAGTGGGGAACGCCACGAACGACGACTCCAAGGTCGCCGAGGGCCAGAAGGACCAGGCCTCCGCGAGCGTCAAGAAGACCGGCGAGGACGTCAAGGACGTCTTCAAGAACTAGGACGCTCGATGCGTGTCGGGGCACTCGCGACGTCGAGTGCCCCGATGCGTTCCGCGGACCCGAACGAGGAGGAACCATGCAGCACGACCCCCATGCGCACACGCAGGTCACCGAGGTGGCCCTGCCCGCAGAACTGACGGAGCCGCTGCCCGACGACGCGACCCCCGCGATGCTCATCGCGCGAACCGCGGCGGAGACGGCGCTCGGCGTGCCCGGCGTGCACCACCTCGGCGGGACCGTGTCCCGAGCCGCCGACGAACTGCGGAAGCGGCTCGGCCGCTCGGCCGGGACCGCCGGTGTGCAGGTCGACGACGAGGACGGCACCTTCGCGGTGCAGGTCTCCGTGATCGTGACCTACCCGCGGAACGTCCGCGAGGTCGCCGACGAGGTGAAACGACAGGTCGCTGCAGCAGCCGGCCAGGTCGCATCCGTGCCGACGACCGTGGACGTCCGCGTGCTCGACGTGCACGGACCGTTCGACGACGAGCCCTCGCCCGTCGAGCGAGCGGCCACTGCTGTCGGCGATGCCGTGCAGGACGCCGCGACGGCGACGAGCGAGACCACGAAGCGTGTGGCGACGGCGACCGTCGACGCCACGAAGCAGGCGGCCGAGGCGACGGCAGAGGCGACGAAGCGTGCTGCGGACGCCACGGCCGACGTCACGAAGCAGGCCGCCGAGGTCACCGCCGACGCCACCAAGCGTGCGGCCGACGCAACGGTCGACACCGCCAAGCGTGCTGCCTCGGCCACCGCCGAGGCGACCAAGCAGGCTGCCGACGCGACCGCCGACGCCACCAAGCGTGCGGCCGACGTCACTGCGGACGCCGCAGAACAGGCCGTGGACGCGACGACCGCCACCGCCGGCCGTGTGCACGAAGCCGCGTCCGATGCGCTCGACCGTGCGTCCGAGGGCGCACGGGACGCCGCTGACACCGCGCGCGACGCCGCCGGCCGTGCACGTACGGCCGTCGCAGCTGACGAGGACACTGCGACCCCCGTCGTGTCCTCCGAGACCGCTGCCGACGCCGCCGTGCGTGCCGCCGACTCCGCCGAGGACGCCGCGCAGGACGCCGCCGACGCCGCAGCCGACGCGAGCGAGGCAGCGCGGGCAGCAGCCCGCGACGGCGACCAGCCGGCCGCCCCGACCACGGACCGACCGTGACCACCGCCTGGTCCGGCGGTCGTCGGCCCCGCACCCGACGACCCCGGCCGCGCGGCGTCTGGATCGCCGGAGCGGTCGGTGTGGTCCTGGTCGCCGGGGTCCTGCTCGGGGCGTTCCTGCCCCTGGTCGGGTTCCTCGGCGGCATCACCGCCACGACCGCGGGTCTCGTGCCGTTCCCGTTCGTGCGGGTCACGGTCGTCGCGGTCCTCGGGCTGGTCGTCGTGCTGGCGCTCCTCGCGACGGCGCTCACCCGTCGGCACACCACGACGGCGGCGATCTCGGTCGTGCTCGCCGTCCTGGTGAGCATCGCCGTCACGATCGTCCCCGTGGTGCTGGTGGCCGTCGGGTCCGCCGACCGCGCCGGCGACGTGTGGCCCATCATCACCGAGCTCTGGCAACGCTTCACCGGCTGATCCGCCGGCACCCGCACCATCGACCAAGGAGTCCCACCATGCGCAACCGCATCATCGTCATCGCCCTGATCGTCCTCGTCGGGTTCTGGTTCGGCTCCCGCGCCAACCGTCCGGTGATCAAGACGTCCAAGGGCGAGACCGTCCGCAAGGCCTGGAACGACCCGCACGCCCGCAAGGCCCGCAAGAAGCTGGGCAAGAAGATCGCCAAGGCCGCGAAGCGGCACGGCTGACACCTCCCGCATCACCATCGGATCACGACACGGACGAATCGTGTCGTGATCCGTGTCATGTTCGGCCTCTTCACGACATTGTCGTAGTGAAGGGAGCACCGTGGACAACACCGCAGATGACGACGCCGGCCTCGCACGGCGCCTCGCCTCGGGGGACAGAGCAGCACTCGCGACCGCGTTCGACCGGTTCGCGCCCACGCTCACCCGGTACGCGTGGGCGATCGCGGGCAGCAAGCAGGACGTCGAGGAACTGGTCCAGGACACGTTCCTGACGCTCTGGCAACGCGCCGACGGCCTCCAGCTCCCCACCGGCACGCTCCTGCCGTGGCTGTTGGTCGTGTGCCGCAACCACGCGAAGAACCTCGGTCGCCGCAACGCGAAGCACGCCGGCGACGAACTGCCCTTCGACCTCGCCGCCCCCGCCGACACCACCGATGCTTCCGAACAACTCCGGTGGGTCCGAAGCGAGATCGCCGCGCTGCCGGAGACCGATCGCCGCATCTGCGAGCTGTGCCTGCTGCAGGGGTACTCCTACGCCGAGGCCGCACAGCTGCTCGGACTCAGTGTCGGAGCGGTCACCCAGCGGGTCTCGCGGTCCCGCCGACGACTCAGGAAGGCGGTGACGCACGATGAACACTGAACCTCCCGAGGGAGACGACCTGCAGCGCATGCTCGTCTCGATGAAGCAGAACGTCCTCGAGCGGGCCACCCCTCGCCCGAAGCGCCACGGCCGTCGTGTCGGCATCGCGATCGGCGTCGTCGGGGTGCTCCTGCTCGGAGCCGCCGGCGGTGGGGTCGCACTCGGCCTCATCCCGACGTCGATCACCGCGGAGCCCACTCCGACCGCGTCACCGTCCACGGAACCGACGCCGACCGAGACGCCGTCGGGCGCCCCGGTCGTCGGACAGCCGACGCCGACGTCGACACCATCGGCGACGCCCACCTCCACACGGGCGCCCTACTCGCTGTCGGACCCGGACACGTGGACGATCTCCGGCAGCGAGGTGGGGCCGATCGCGCTCGGCGGGGAGTACACCGCCGAGACGGACGACCTGGACGGCGTGTACACGGCGAGCGACGGCTGCCTCAACCCGAACGTCGTGTTCTGGTACCCCGACGACCGCAACAACCCGGCACTGACCGTCGTGAAGGGCGACGACGGCACGATCGCGAGCGTCATGGTCGGGAGGAACTCCGACGAGGTGGCGGGACCGACGACGGCTGCGGGACTCGGGACCGGCAGCACCCTCACCGAGTTGCGAGCGGCGTACCCGGACCTGCACTACACGGAGCCGGGCAACGACGCCGCCCAGCCGTCGGACTCGCCCTACGGCGGCTGGACGACCACCGTCAACGGGGTGTTCGTGAGCTTCCGGTTCCCACCCGTGGGCTCGGGCGAGCGGGCGAACTCGGTCTGGGTCAGCACCGTCGACCAGTCGCCACCGCCGGAGTTCTGCGGCTGACGCCGCGTCCGGACAGGAGGCCCGGATCACCTGCGCCGATCGGCGCACGTGATCCGGGCCTCCCGTCCGCTACCCTCGCGACGTGAAGCGTCTCTCCCCCGGCCAGCGCTGGGTCATCGGTCTCGGCGCGTTCGCGCTCGTCTGTCTCGTCGTCGGCATCATCGCGATCGCCGTCGGCGCCGGTTGGGGGATCCTCCTCGTCGTCGCCGGGCTGCTCCACCTCGGCCTCACCGGAGTCACCGGAGCACTCGTGTGGACGTCGACCCCGACGATCGGTCCGAAGCCGATCCGACGCTCCGCAGCGTGGCCCGGCACCACGCACCGGGTGTTCTCGTACGGCACGCTGCGGCAGCCGCTCGTGCAGGAGTCGCTGTTCGGCGAACACGTCCCCACCACCCCGGACACGCTGCCCGGCTGGCGACTCGACTGGGTGACGATCACCGACCCCGAGGTCATCCGGGCGAGTGGCTCGGACCGCCACCCGATCCTCCGCCGGGGCGCAGCGGGCGACGTCGTCGACGGCGTGGCCCTGACCCTGGGCCACGAGTGGCACCTGCGTGCCGTCGACGCCTACGAGGTGTCGGACTACCAGCGCATCCGGGTCGAGCTCACCTCGGGTCGGTCGGCCTGGGTCTACGTGGCGGCCGACGAGGTCTGAGCCGCTGCCAAGCGCGCGAGGCCCTCGTCGATCGACACCGACGGGGCCCACTGCAGGTCGGCACGGGTGCGGCGCTGGTCGAACCAGTGCGCCGTGGAGAGCTGCTCGGCGAGGAACCGCGTCATCGGCGGCTCGTCCTGCCCCGGACGCACCCGCCACACGGCCTCGACCAGCGACCCCGCGGCCCGTGCGACCGCTGCCGGCACGTGCCACCGCGGTACCGCGACCCCCGAGGCCGCGCAGATCCCGGCGAGCAGGTCCGCGACCGGCCGGGGCTCGCCGTTCGTGACGACGTAGGCGTTGCCGTGCACCCCGTCGTCGGCAGCGTGCTCGAGCGCCGCGACCATGGCCGACGCGGCGTTGTCCACGTACAGGGTGTCGATCAGGGCGGCACCGGAGTCGAGCAACGGCAGTCGCCCGGCCCGTGCCCGCTCGACGATGCGGCCGATCAACTGCGTGTCCCCCGGGCCCCACACCAGGTGCGGCCGGACGGCGACGACGGCGAACCCCGGAGCGTCGGCGTCGAGCGCGAGCAGTTCGGCCGCGGCCTTCGTGCGGGCGTAGTCGCCGCGCGCGTGCTGCGGTTCGGCGACGCCCGCTCCGGCCCCGACGAGCGACGATCCGGTGTGCGCGACCGACGGCGACGACACGAACACGAAGCGCCGGGCACCGGCACGACGTGCGGCGTCGACGAGCGTTCGAGTGCCCTCGACGTTCACGCGGACGAAGTCGGCCGGATCACCGGCCAGGGAGACCTTCGCGGCGAGGTGCACGACGGCGTCGACACCGTCGACCGCGCGTGCCACGGCTGCGGCGTCGGTCATCGATCCGGCGACGTCCTGCACGCCGGCGACCCCGGACGGCCGTCGCTGGAACGTGCGGACCTCGTGTCCGGCGTCCCGCACGGCTGCGGCCGTCGCCTGTCCGAGGAACCCGCTCGCCCCGGTGACCAGGACCCTCACGGGCGGACCATCCGTCCACCCGACAGCACCGCGGTCGCCCAGCGGGACAGCCGGGCGCGGTCGACCTTCGAGTTGTGCCGGATGTCGGTCGGCAGCACGGGAACGGTCAGCACCGCTGCGAGCGGGACCCCGGCCGCGGCCCGGACCGATGCGGCCAACGCCGGCGGAGCCAGGGCGGGCCGTCGGGCACGTCGCCCGCCGGTGGTCTCGACGACGGCCACGACCTGCTGCGTCCCGCGCGGGCCGATCCCCGCCAAGCCGGCACGGCCGACCCCGGGAACGCCCTCGATGCGCTGCTCCGGTCCGACTGGAGTGACGACACCGTCGGGGGTGGTGAGCACGTGCTGCATCCGCCCCTCGACCCAGAGGCGCCCGGAGGCGTCCAGGTGTCCGACGTCACCGGTGCGGTGCCCACGCGGGTCCTCGACGCCGAGCCGCGCGACGCGGTTCGTCCGCCAGAGCCGGTCGTAGTGGTCGCGCACGTGCGGTGCCACGACGACGATCTCGCCGGTGACGCCCGCCGCGTCGGTCAGCGCACCGGACGCAGCACCCGCGGTGTCGAGCGGCGCGATCCGCACCCGCACGTTCGCCGCCGGGAGTCCGACGCAGATGCCCTCGTCGTCCGAGGCCGCTGCCGAACGGACGCCGTCCAGGTCGACGTCGGTCATCAGCAGCCCCTCGGTCATGCCGTAGGGGGTGTGCGCACTCGCGTTCGGCATCAGCTCGGTCGCCGCGGTCAGCAACGCGGCCGACACCGGGGCGCCCGCCGACAGGAACAACCGGACGCGCGCGAGCGCCGCGCGGTCGGAGTCGGTCAACTCCGACGCCGTCGCCACGACGTTCGCCAACGCCGCCGGCGACAGGAAGACCACGGTCGCGTCCGCGGCGGCCACCGAGGCCGCGACGGCGCGCGCCGTCAGGGTGCGGGGCGCGGTGACGTCCATGTCCGGCGCCACCGACCGGGCCCCGAGGGCCGGTCCGAGCAGCGCGAAGGGTGCGAAGCCCGCGACGAGGCCGGTGCCGACACCGATGTCGTACTGGGCCGCCAGGACGTCGCGGACGGCACCGAGCTGTCCGTGCGTGTAGACGACGCCCTTCGCCGGTCCGGTCGAACCGGACGTGAACAGGATCGCGGCGGGAGCGTCGGACGCCGGCACCGTGGGCAGCACGGAACCGTGCGCGAGCCGACGGGCTCCCCGCCGGGCGACGTCGACGAGCGAGTGCTCGACGCGCAGCGCACGCCGTGCGGGTGCGGGCAGCGGGACGGTCGCGATGCGCCGACCCGGCCAGCCGAGTGCACGAGCGGCTCCGAGGCCGGGCAGCGCGCCGATGATCCAGTCCGGCCGGGCTCCGCGGACCGCACGGGTCAGGCCGCGCAGCCCCAGTCCGGCATCCGCCACCACGACGACCGCGCCGATCCGCACGCAGGCGTACAGGACGGCCGTCAGGTCGGCTCCCGGGGTGACGAGGAGCGAGACCCGGTCACCGCTCCGGACACCGAGGTCGTCCAGCCCGGCGGCGATCTCGTCCACCCGACGGGCGAGCAGACGCCACGTGATCGTCCGGGGGCCGCCGGCCGCGGCCATCTCGACCAGGGCGGGTTCGTCGCTGTCGCGCAGGTCCTCGAGCGCGGCGCCGAGCGGGCGGCTCACGTCGGTCGACTGGTCGGCGTCGACCGGGAGGCCCTTCTCGGCTGGAGCAGGCACGTGTCCGTCCGGCAGGCGGTCGCCGATCCAGTCGAACACCGCCCCCGCCACGTCGGCGTCGTCGGGCAGCAGGTGGCCGGCACCCTCGAACCGGTGCACGTCGGCCTGCGGCAGCCGCTCGGACAGGTCGTCGAGGTAGCGCTCCAGGAACACCGGGTCGCGGGGACCCCAGAGCAGCAGCGCCGGGACGTCGAGCGCAGCGACCCCGGCGGCGATCCGGTCGAGCTCGGGCGCACTCCGGTGCCGGGCGTCGACGGGGATGTCCGCCACGAACCCGCCGATGCCACCACGACGCGCGGCACCGCGGTAGGGGGCACGGTAGCCGTCGGCCACGGCACGGTCGAGCTTCGGGTGCGCGATGCCGAGCGTCGTCTCGAGGAACGCCGGCGTCACGACGGTCGCACGGCCGAGCAGCCCCGGGCCCAGGGCGAGCCGCAGCGGCGCCGGGATCGGGGCGTCGTCGGGCTGGTGCACGGCGGTGTTGCACGTCACCACGGCAGCCAGGACGTCGGGGTGGTCGACCGCCCAGCCGAGCGACACGACTCCGCCCCAGTCGTGGCCGAGGGTGACGACCGGGCCGGTCAGCCCGAGTTCGTCGGTCAGGGCGCCGAGGTCCGCGACGCGCTGCGGCAGCCCCCGTTCCACCCCGGTGCGCTCCGAGAAGCCCATGTCGAGCTGGTCGACGGCGACCACGCGCCAGGCCGGGCCACCGGCCTGGGCGACCTCGAGCGAGGTGCGGAGCACCGACCGCCACAGGTACGACCACGTCGGGTTGCCGTGCACGCACAGGATGGTGCCGACCGGTTCCACGCCGAGCGCCGCCAGGGACCCGGCCGTGTCGAGGAGGTGCCAGGTGCGCGCGGCGCGATCCGTGCCTCCCGAACGGTTCTCGGACCATTCCGGCACCGTGACCAGGCGCGACCAGGCCGGGTCGAGTCCGGGCAGGGAGGGCGGCTGCGTCGCCGGAGCCGTGCTCGCGGCGACGCGGGGCAGCCGGGACCTCACCAGTGGAGTTCCATCATCGCCGTGTTGATGCCGGAACCGACGCCACCCAGGAACACGCGGTCACCGCGGCGGATGCCGCCGGACTCGACCTCGTCGGCCAGGGTGATCGGGATCGACGCCGGGCCGACGTTGCCGAAGCGCTGGTAGGTGGTGGGGACCTTGTCGCGCGGGATGCCGATGGCCTCGACGAACGCGTTGGTGTGCACGTCGGAGACCTGGTGCAGGACGTAGCGGTCCATGTCGGCCCAGTCGAAGTGGGCGCGGGCCTCGGTCCAGGCCGCGACGACGAGCTCCATGCCGCCCTTGAGCAGCATCTTGGCGTCCGTGAACATGCCGTCCACGCTGCCGACGCACAGGTCGTACCACTGGGTCGCCGCGCGGGTGACGCCGCCGACGATCCGGTGTCCCTCGGGGTGCAGGTCCGCCGGGCCCAGCACGGCGGCCGCGGCACCGGACCCGAGGGTCAGGCTCGCGAACTCGCTCATGAAGTCCTTGCGGTTCCGACCGCCCTGGTTCAGGCGGTCGATGGTGTTGAGCTGCACCTGGTCGGCGTCCTCACCGTCGACGACGAGCGCGTACTTGATCTGACCGGAGTCGATCATGCCCGCGGCGACGCTCATGGCGTTGACGAACCCCAGGCAGGCGTTCGCGATGTCGAAGTTGATCGCGGACGACGGCAGACCGAGCCCGTGGTGCAGGCGCACGGCGACCGACGGCTCGAGGTGCGGACGGGTCACCGAGGTGTTGATCAGCAGGCCGATCTCGTCCGGGCGCACCCCGGCCTCGGCCATGGCACGACGGCCGGCGTCGATGGCGGCGTCCTGGAAGGTCTGGCCCTCGCCCCAGTTGCGGCGCTCGATCACACCGGCGACCCGCTCGAGCAGTCCCATCGGCAGACGGAGGCGGCGGAGCACGCCACGCAGCCGCGCTTCGATGTCCGCAGAGGTCGTCACGCGTTCGGCGGTCGTCGTCGCCACGGACAGCAGCGAGACGTTGTGGTGCTTCGCCGTGGCGTTGCCGGGCTGCTCGGGTTCACTGCTCGGCGCCCGGTCACTGCTCGCTGCCCGGTCGACCGGCCGTTCCGTCATGATCGTCACCGACACATACTTCCTCATTTCACCTGTGTGTGCAGTCCGGCTCGGCTGGACGCGCGGTGTCAGGCGTCCTTCGGGAGCTTCCGGATCTTGCTGCGACGGCGTCGACGGTCGGGCACCATCGAGCGCATCTCCTCGAGCTTGCCGAAGCAGAGCAGCCGGTCACTGGCCTGCAGCTCGACGCCACTGCGCGGGTTCGGGATGACGGTCGCGCCCCGGTGCAGGGTCAGCACCGTGATGTCCCGGTCCCACAGCCCGGACTCCTTGATCGTCTTCCCGACCAGGTCGGCGTTGGTGTGCACGAGCAGCTCGGCGACGCCGTAGCCCGTCGAGACACTGAGCCGCTGGCGCACGTCGATCTCGGGGAAGGCCACCTGGTTGCCGATGAAGTCGATGATCGCGCCGGCGACGTCCAGGCCCGTCGCACGCTCGATCCCCTCGAGCCCCGGTGACGAGTTGACCTCCATCACGAGCGGACCGTCGTTGCCCTCGAGCATGTCGACACCGGCGACCTTGAGCCCCATGATCTGCGCCGACCGAACAGCGACCGCCTCGTACTCGGGCGACAGCGTGACCTTCTCGACGGTGCCGCCACGGTGCACGTTGGACCGGAACTCGTCCCCCGACGCCGTCCTGCGCATCGCGGCCACCACCCGGTCGCCGACGACGAGGGCGCGGATGTCACGGCCACGGCTCTCCGAGATGAACGACTGGATCAGGACGTTCTGCTTCGTCGAGTGCAGGGTCTCGACGATCGACTCGGCGACCTTCTCCTCCGGTGCCAGGATCACGCCGATCCCCTGCGTGCCCTCGAGCAGCTTGATCACGACCGGGGCCCCGCCGACCCGTTCGATCGCGCCGCGGACGTCGGCCCGGCTGTTCACGAACGTCGTCGCGGGCATGCCGATGTGGTGGCGGGACAGGATCTGGTTCGCCCGGAGCTTGTCGCGGGAGTTCGTGATGCCGGTCGCGGTGTTCGGCGTGTACACGTCCATCTGCTCGAACTGCCGCACCACCGCGGTGCCGTAGTAGGTGATCGAGTTGCCGATCCGGGGCAGCACCGCGTCGTAGTCGGACAGGAGCCTGCCGCGGTACAGCAGGTCCGGGTCCTCGCCGGACAGGTCGATCGCGAAGCGCAGCGTGTTCAGCACCTTGACGTCGTGGCCGCGGTCGAGCGCCGCAGCACGGAGGCGCTGGGTCGAGTACGCCTGCGGGGCGCGGGACAGGATGGCGAGTTTCATCGAGGGGTTCTCCGCGGGGTGGGATCGACGGCGACGGTCCATCCAAGCACGCCCGCGCCGCGATGCCGCCGACCGCCTCGGAGAGCGAGCGCGTTGTACTTTCTTGACGCATGTGCGGTACGTTGGATTGACTGATCGGACGGTACGCAATGACGAAGAACCAGCACGGTCTCCGGGCGACCCGGAGCAACCGGACCCCTCGGCTCGCAGGGTCCGGACGATCGACGTCGCGGCGAGCCGCGTCGTCCGAGTGGCGTGTCCGATCGCGGAGACCGTCCTCGACCGAGCCGGTCACGGCGCCGACCGCCACCTCCACCGGTCCGGCCGACGACCTCCGGGATCGCCTCGTGGCCGCACTCCTGCGGCACGTCGACCTGATCGACCTCGCCGAGGTCGAGCGCGTGAACGGATCGATGGACGCCGTCGCCGAGCGGATGCTCGCCAGCATCCCCGGCGCCGATGTACTCGACGACCGCGTCGGACCGTTCTACGACACCGCCGGCCTGCGGAACTGGTTCCGGATGAGCCGCCAGACCCTCGACGCGCAAGCCAAGGTCGGCGACGTGCTCTGCGTGATGTCAGCCGATGGCTTCCGGCTCTACCCGTCGTTCCAGTTCGATGCACGGGGCATCCTGCTGCCACGGTTGCGCGACGTCCTGGCTGGCCTGGACCCCGAGCGGGTCGACCCCTGGGGCGATGCCGTGTGGTTGAACGCGCCGGCGGACGAACTCGACGGGCTCACGCCGGCCCAGGCGCTCCGGACGGACCGCGCGGACGAAGCGGTCCGTCTCGCCGCGCTCGCCGGAGCGTTCCGACTCGGATGACCACCGCCGCACGCACCGACGTCGTCCAGGCCGCACCACCGGCCGGTCTCGACCTGACCGGCTTCCCCGACGGGGGCAGACTCCCCGCCGAGGCGTTCCGCGCGCACCTCGCCGAGTTCGCGCCCTGGTACTTCGCCAGCCACCCCCACGGTCGCTTCAACCTCCGGGACCCGAACGGCACGTGCTGCTTCGCAGCCGCAGCTTCGACCGCTGTCCGAGAGTTCTTCGGCCCGAAGGTCCGCCGCAACGAAGTGAGCGCTGCCGACGCTGCCGTCCTCCGCGTCTCGACGATCACGCCGCCGTCCGATGCGAGCTCCGCCCACGTCAGTGGCGCCGGCGCCGCACGCTTCGGGGTGACGAGCGAACTCACGACCATGGGCGACTACGCCGTCACCCAGGCATGGGCCGAGCTGTTCAAGGACCGGGTCGATGCGCTCCGCTACGACTCGCGATTCGACCCGGGGGGCGAGGCGTGGGCACTGTTCGGAACCGCGGGGCCGGCACCGTCGCTCGGCGGCGCGACCGCGGTCATCGACGGAGCACGTGCGGCCGAGGCAGCCGGCGTCACGGTGCTGCCCGGGCCGCCGCGGAAGAGCGCCGTCCGGATGGTGCCGAACCCGCCCGCCTGACCGGCACGGTCGCGCATGGGACAGGATGGGCACATGGCCCGTGCTCCGAAGTCCCCCGACGGTGGGCTCGTCGTCGCCGGCTGGCGCGAGTGGGCCGGCCTGCCGGACCTCGGGCTGCCGTGGATCAAGGTCAAGCTCGACACCGGTGCGCGCAGCTCGGCACTGCACGCGTTCGACCTCGAAGAACTCCCCGGCAACCGGGTCCGGTTCTCGGTGCACCCGTGGCAGGACACCGATGCCGACGCCGTCACGATCGAGTGCGACGTGCACGATCGGCGCATCATCCGCAGCTCGACGGGGCACACTCAGGAGCGGATCGTCGTGCTCACCACGATCACCCTGGCCGGGCGCGCCGTCGTGTCCGAGGTCACCCTGAGCAACCGCGACCAGATGGGGTTCCGGATGCTCGTCGGGCGCGAGGCCCTGCGGCAGGGCTTCCTCGTCGATCCTGCGAGGTCCTTCATGGCTGGTCGGGCGCCGAAGGAGATCCGGCGCCGCAACCGCGGGCGCGGCTGAGCGCTGCTCGCCACACGGCACGGGCCGTGGGCGCGACCGGTCGGCGGCCTGGAGGCGCGGTGCGGGGCCGCCACGGGCCTCCCGTCCGCCTCGGCGACCGCCCAGGGCGCGGGCTGGGTCAGCGGCCGAGGTGGCGGCCGAGGAAGGCGAGTTGCTGCGGTGCCAGGCGGCGCCAGTAGCCGTGCGTGTGGGCGCCGGGCTCGAAGCCCCCGGCGGGTGGCGTCGCGAAACCGTCGACGTAGGCGTGGGCCGCCCGAGCGAACCCGTCACCGTTGCCGCAGTCGACACGGACCGCGATCCCGTCGAGCGCGCGCTGCCGACCGAGGACCGTGTTCGCACGGAAGTCGGCCGCGTCGTCGAAGGCTCCTCGGGCGGTGTCCGCTGCTGACGTCCAGAGCGCCGGACTGATGGCCGACACGGCGCGGACGCGGGACGCACCGAGCACCCCGCCGAGCCGGAGTGCGCCGAACCCGCCCATCGAGTACCCGGTCAGCGCGAGCCGGTCGGTGTCGAACCCGCGCCGCGCGATCCGGGGCAGGAACTCGTCGACGACCATCGCCGCGGGGTCGTCCCCGTCGGAACGGTGGTGCCAGTAGCGGTTGCCGCCGTCGATCGAGGCGATCGCGAACGGAGCGCCGCCGCCCTTGATGTGCGCCGCGAGGAACCGGTCCCAGCCGAGCGCCCGCCCGAAGAACGCCGAGTGGTCGTCGCCGTAGCCGTGCAACGCGACGGCCACCGGCAGCGGGTTGTCCGACGCCGGGGCGGCGATGGTCCAGCCGACCGTGCGCCCCTTCCTGGAAGCCGACACGAAGGTGCCGGAGACCGAGGGGACCGGGTCGACGTCGGGGATCGTGCCGTCGGCACCGTTGAGCCCGAGCACGCGGTACATCGTCGACCGACCCGGCAGCAGGTCGAGGTTCACCGCCTCGGCCGCTGCACCCGCGGCGACGATGCCGACTCCCCCGATCAGCAGCGCCCGACGGGTGATCGTCGACGCGCGCGAACGGGTCATCCGAGGGGCACCGTTCCGTCAGAGGTCACGCGCTTCATCACGAGGGTCGAGGAGAGTCGCTGCACACCGGGCAAGATACCCAGCGTGGCGTCGGAGAACCCGGGGCGCTGACAAGCGGTCAGGCTGCTGCGACGAGCGCGGCGGCGACCGTGCGCGCCGTCGCCGTGCCGACCGACGGATCGCGCAGACGCATCGCGAGGTACCCGGAGACGACGAGCAGCAGCTGGTCGGCCAGGGCGCCGGCGCGCTCACCGACGACGGGTGCGGCACGTTCGGTCAGCCGGGTCCGGAGCGCACCGGTCTCGCGGTCGAGCACCTCGTGCACCTCGGCGGGGGCGTCCGCGTACTCGGCAGCGGTCCCGAGGAACGCGCACCAGCGCGAGCCGGCGGCGGTCGACCGGTAGTCGTCGAGCGCGTCGAACACCGCGAGCAGGCGCCCACGATCGTCGGGAGCAGCCTCGACCGCGCGGTCCCACGTGGCGAGCCAGTCGTCGTGCCGGCGGTCGAGGGCCGCGGCGACCAGGGCTTCCTTGCTCGCGTAGCCGCGGTAGAGCGTGGCGCTCGAGATCCCGGCGCGGTCGAGCACGGCGTCGATCGGGGTGGCGGCGATGCCGCGCGTGAAGAAGAGCTCCTCGGCCGCGTCGAGCAGCCGCTGCTCGGTTCCTGGACGCATCGCCATGCAAGCACCCTAGGCTCTCAAAAGTGAAACGATCGTTTTCGTTACGACAGTGGGTCCTCCTCGGCAGCGGGCTGGCCCTGATCGCCGCGACGTACGGGCTGGTACGCCTGGCGTTCGGCCTCTTCCTGCCCGACGTCCAACGCGACCTCGGCCTGCGCCCGGACGCCGCCGGTTGGGTCTCCTCGGGGGCCTCGGCGATGTACTGCGTCGGCGCGGTGGTCGGGTTCCTGGTCGCCGCACGCGTTCCCCGGGTGCTCGTCGCCGCAGCCGCCGCGGTCGCCGGGGTCGGTGCGCTCACGATGGCAGCGGCGCCGGGGCCGTGGTCCTTCGGGATCGCCGCCGTGGTCGCCTCCACCGGGGCCGGGCTCGCCTCCCCGGCCCTCGTGCAGCTCGTGTCACGCGCGGTGCCCGGTTCCGCGCAGGGAACGGCGCAGGCGGTCGTCAACTCGGGGACCGGTCCGGGGCTGGTCGCCGCCGGGGCGCTCGCACTCGTGCTCCTGCCGGACTGGCGGACGGCCTGGGCGTGGTCCGGGGTCTTCGCACTCGTCGTCGGCGTCTTGCTGTCGGCGGTGTCCCGTGGGAGCGGGTCCGGTGGCGACCGGCCAGCCGCACCGGGGACGGCGTGGTTCGCAGCGCACCGACGGGTCATCGCGCTCGCGTTGCTCTTCGGCGCCGGGTCGGCGGTCGTGTGGACGTACGGCCGCTCCGCGCTGGTCGATGCCGGCGCGCCCGTCGTGGTGTCGGTGTCGGCGTGGATCGCGCTCGGGGTCGGCGGTGCTGCGGTCGCCGTGACGGCACGGTGGACGAGCGGGCTCCGCGCACGGACGCTCTGGGCGCTGACCGCGGGCGCCGTGGCGGTGGCGGTCGTCGCACTCGGTACCGCGCCGCAGTCCACGGCGCTGGCGATGCTGGCGTGTGCGGTGTTCGGTTGGGGCTACACGGCCGCGACCGGCGCGTTGATCGCCTGGACGACCGAACTCGACGCTGCGCAGTCGTCGGCGGGGACGTCGATGCTCTTCGTCGCGCTCGTGCTCGGCCAGGCCGTGGGAGCGGCGGCATCGGGCGCACTCGTCGGCACGGCGGGCTACGCGGTGACGTTCGTGATCGGGGCGGTCGTCACGGCGGCGAGCGCCGTGCCCGCCGTGGTCGGGAAGCGGAGCGGGCCGGAGAGCGGTACCCGCGTCACAGCAGCGGACGCAGCTCGATCTTCCGGTTGCACGCCTGCGACGCCTCGTGCGCAACACGGAGCGCCGTCTCGGCATCCGGCAGCTCCATGACCCAGAAGCCCGCGACGAACTCGGAGCTGTCGACCACCAGTCCGGGCGTGGTGTCCGAACCGCCGCCACGGGCGTCGACGACGGTGCCGTCGGCGGGGGCGGACACCCCGGCGGCGAACACGACGGCGTCGCCCAGGCGTTCGTTCAGGGCATCGACCGCAGTGGCCTCGGCCTGACTGGCGGACTCCGCCCGACCGGCGGCGACGGCCTGCCCGTCGTCGATGACGTTGACGAGGAACTGCATGGTGACTCCCCTGCTCGTTGGCCGGAGGCTACTCCCCGACCGCCCGGTTCCGTGACGCTCCGTGACGAGCGACGCGACCGCGAACCCCGGGACGTGCCTACGCTCCCTCCGACGACGACCCGACCGCCCACGACCACGGAGTACCCGATGCCACACGACACCATCGCTCGTCGAGTCGACGAGTTCAACGACGGCTTCACCGCGCAGATCGGCCCCGAGCTCAGCGCCGTGTTCGATCGGGAACAGGCCGACCTGCGTGCCGACGGCGTCCCCGACGGTGTCCTCACCGTCGGCGACGATGTCCCGGACGCTCCGCTGCTGGACGCGACGGGCGCCGCCACGTCACTGGGCGCCGCGCGTGGTGACAGGCCGACCGTGATCGTGTTCTACCGCGGCGCCTGGTGCCCGTACTGCAACCTCACGCTCCGCACCTACCAGCAGGAGTTGCTCCCCGCGCTGCAGGGACGCGGGGCACGCCTCGTCGCCGTCTCGCCGCAGACCCCCGAGGGCACCGAGCAGGCGATCGCGAACGGCGAGCTGGCGTTCCCGGTCCTGTCCGACCCGGAGAACGTGCTCGCCGGTCGGTTCGGCGTCGTCACGGCGCCGAGCACCGAGGCACGAGCAGCCCACACGGAGCTCGGGTTCGACGTCGCCGACAGCAACGCCGACAGAACCGCCGCGATCCCGTTCCCCTCGGTCTTCGTCATCGACGAACACGGTGTGGTCCGGTTCGTGGACGTGCACGTCGACTACACGACGCGCACCGAGGTCGCGACGGTCCTCGAGGCCCTTGACGGCCTGGACGAGGGCGGCACCCGCTAGCGTTCTCTGCATGGGGACGACGACGGAGTGGTCGCGGCTGCCCGTGGGGCGCCGCGAGCACCGGCAGGACGCCGTGCTCGCGCTCGTGCTCGCCGCGGGCCTGGCCGTCACCACGGTCCTGTACGGGTCGGCCGGGACCTACGGCGACGACCAGGCTGCCTGGTGGGTCTCCGCGCTGATGATCGTCGCGAACGCGGTCCCGATCGCGTTCCGTCGCCGGTTCCCGATGTCCGCTGCCGTGGTGTCCGCGCTGGCGTTCGCGGCCACGCAGCTGCTGCACGTGCCCGAGGTGTTCCTGGTCAACTTCACCCTGTTCATCTCGCTGTACTCGGTCGGTGCGTGGTGCGCCGACCGGGTGCGGGCCGAGGTGGTCCGGTGGGTCGTCATCGGCGGGATGTTCGCGTGGCTGTTCCTCGCGATCTCGTTCGGCTGGGCGGTACCGAACGCACTGCCCAACGACGAGGGCGCCCTCATCCCGCCGTACATCGCGTACTCGCTGCTGAACATCGTGATCAACGTCATCTACTTCGGCGCCGCCTGGTACGCGGGCAACCGGGCGTGGGCTTCGGCCGTCGCCCGGCACCAGCTCGACGAGCGCACCGCGGAGCTCGCGGCCGAACGGGAGCGCAGCGCTGCCCAGGCCGTGACGATCGAGCGGGTCCGGATCGCCCGCGAGCTGCACGACGTCGTCGCGCACCACGTGTCCCTGATGGGCGTGCAGGCCGGCGCTGCCCGACGGGTCATCGACCGTGATCCCGCGCAGGCGACGGCATCGCTCGGCGTGGTGGAGGAGAGCGCGCGCACGGCTGTCGAGGAGCTCCGACGGATGCTCGGCACCCTGCGGTCGGCGGACGAACCCGGCACGGGTGACCGCGGTGTCGGGGATGCTCCGAGCACCGTGGGCATCGCACGCATCGTCGAGCTCGCCGAGTCCGCCCGGGTCGCCGGTCACCCGACCGATTTCGTGGTCGTGGGCGACGAGCGTCCCGTGCCGCCGACGGTCGCCGCCGTCGCGTACCGGATCGTGCAGGAGGCCGTGACGAACGTCCTGAAGCACGCCGGCCCCACCGCCCGCGCGGACGTCCGGCTCCGGTACCTCGACGACGGCGTCGAGGTCGAGGTCACCGACGACGGGCACGGCGACCGTGCTGCGCGGAGCCCGTCGGGCAGCGGCCTCGGGCACATCGGCATGCGGGAGCGGGTCGCCGCCGTGGACGGACGGATCGAGATCGGGCCACGCGCCCGGGGAGGCTACCTGGTGCGGGCATGGCTGCCGACGACCTGAACGGCACGAACGACCTGAACGGCACGACTGACCTGACGATCGTGCTCGCAGACGACCAGGAGCTGGTGCGGGCCGGGTTCCGCGTGATCCTGGAGTCCGAGCCGGGGTTCCGGGTGATCGGCGAAGCCCCCGACGGCGCCCGTGCGGTCGAGGCCGTCCGGGCCCTGCGCCCCGACGTGGTCTGCCTCGACGTGCAGATGCCCGGCGTCGACGGGCTCGAGGCAGCACGGCGGATCGCAGCGTTGCCGGACCCGCCGGCGGTGCTCGTCCTGACGACGTTCGACAGCGACGACGCGCTGTTCCAGGCGCTCGAGGCGGGTGCCAGCGGCTTCCTGCTGAAGAACGCCTCCCCCGAACGGCTGATCGACGCCGTCCGGACCGTCGCCGCGGGGGACGCCCTGCTCGCGCCCGACGTCACGCGCCGGGTGATCAGCCGAGCGACGGCCGCACCGGTGGCGAGCGCGCGGACCGCGGACGGCGCGCTGGCAGCCGCCGGGCTCACCGAGCGCGAGACGGAGGTGCTCCGGCTGCTCGCCCGGGGGTTCAGCAACGCCGAGATCGCCGCCGAGCTGTACGTCGGTGACGCCACCGTGAAGACCCACGTGTCGAACGTGCTGCAGAAGCTCGCGCTGCGCGACCGTATCCAGGCCGTCGTCTGGGCGTTCGAGCACGGTGTCGCCGGCTGACCGAGGCCGACCGATCCGGCACCGGCAGGACAAGTCCGCACCGTGCCGTGCTCGCACCGTGCTCACACCACGCCCGCACCACGCCCGCACCGTGCGCCCTCGCTCACCCCGTGCAGCCTTGACCGCACCGTGCCCCGCCACGACGACGCACCGAGCAACCAGAGCCCCACCGGCCGAACAACCCAGCACCGTGCCCGCCCACCCGCCGAACAACCCAGCACCGTGCCCGCCCACCCGCCGGCCGAACAACCCAGCACCGTGCCCGCCCACCGGCCGAACAACCCAGCACCGTGCCCGCCGCCCGCCCGCCCGCCCACCCGCTCCCCCGCGCGGTGGAGCCGACCACCCACCCAAGTCCCGCCGGATGGCGGAGGCGCCCCGGGCCTCCCGGCCAATAGCGTCGACGCAGGCGGCGCAGGCCGTCGCGAGAGGGGTACGACATGCTCACCATCGAAGGGGTGACGAAGCACTTCGGCGACCGCCGGGTGCTCGACGACGTGGGGTTCACGGTCGGCAACGGCCGCCTCACCGGGTTCGTCGGCGGCAACGGCGCCGGCAAGACGACCACCATGCGCATCATGCTCGGCGTGCTGCAGGCCGACGCGGGATCCGTCTCGATCGACGGCACCGCGGTCCGGCCCGCCGACCGCCGCCGTTTCGGCTACATGCCCGAGGAACGCGGCCTGTACCCGAAGATGCCGGTGGCCGAGCAGATCACCTACATGGCCCGGCTGCACGGCGTCGACAAGCGCGCGGCGACCACGCGGACCACCGAGCTGCTCGAACGACTCGAGCTGACCGGCCACGCCGACGACGCCGTCGAGAAGCTGTCGCTCGGCAACCAGCAGCGGGTGCAGATCGCCGCGGCCCTCGCCCACGACCCCGAGGTGCTGGTGCTCGACGAGCCGTTCTCGGGCCTCGACCCGATGGCGGTCGACACGGTGCTCGGTGTCCTGCGCGAGACCGCAGCGCGCGGGGTCCCGGTGCTGTTCTCGAGCCACCAGCTCGACGTCGTCGAACGGCTCTGCGACGACGTCGTCGTGATCGCGGGCGGCACCATCCGCGCCGCCGGCCCGCAGGATGAACTCCGCAAGCAGGCCGGGCCTGCCGCCTGGGAGCTGCTGGTCGACGGCGACGTCGCCTGGCTCCGCGACGAGCCCGGTGTGACGGTCCGCGAGTTCGACGGCGGCTACGCCGTCTTCGAGGCCGACCCGTCCACCGCCCAACACGTCCTGCAGCGGGCCGTCCAGCAGGGCACCGTCGGCTCGTTCGCCCCGCGGGTCCCGCGGCTCAGCGAGGTCTTCCGGGAGGTCATCCGATGAACGACTCCTTCGTGCAGGCCGTACGGCTCGTCTCCGCACGCGAGATCCAGGCACGCATCCGCAGCAAGGCCTTCGTGGTCTCCGCCCTCATCCTGATCGGCATGGTCGTCGCGTCCATCGTGGTCGGCGGGATCGTCGGCAAGGCCACCGCCGACGACACCACGCCGGTCGCCGTGGTCGACGGCGTCTCACTGCCCACCACGAGCGGGCTCGACGTCACGAAGTCCGGTTCCGTCGCCGACGCGGAACGGCTCGTGCGGAACGGCGACGTCGATGCGGCGATCGTGCCGTCCGACGACCCGCTCGGCTACAAGGTCGTCGGCCTCGACGAAGCCCCGACCGACGTCGTCTCCGCGCTGAGCGTCACACCGCGGATCGAACTGCTCGACCCGGACGCGCTGCCCGGCGGACTCGTCTACCTCATCGCCATCGCGTTCGGCGTCGTGTACTTCGCCTCGGCCGTGACCTTCGGCCAGTCCATCGCGCAGAGCGTGGTCGAGGAGAAGTCGACCAGGGTCGTGGAGATCCTGATGTCCGCGATCTCGGCCAGGGCGCTGCTCGCCGGCAAGGTCCTCGGGAACAGCGTGATGGCGTTCGCGCAGATCGTCGCCGTGGCCATCGCCGCGGTCGTCACCCTGGCGGTGACCGGGCAGGACAACATGTTCTCGATGCTCGGCCCGAGCATCCTGTGGTTCGTCGGGTTCTTCGCCGTCGGCTTCGTGCTCATCGCGTCGCTCTTCGCCGCGGCGGCCGTGCTGGTGTCGCGGCAGGAGGACGTCGGCAGCGTCACCACGCCGGTGATGATGCTCGTGATGATCCCGTACATCCTGATCATCGTCGCGTACAACAACCCGACGGTGCTCGGCATCATGTCGTACGTGCCGTTCAGTGCACCGATCGGCATGCCGATGCGGATCTTCCTCGGCACGGCCGAGTGGTGGGAGCCGATCCTGTCGCTCCTGATCGTGGTCGCCGCGGTGGTCGTGGTCGTCCTGGTGGGCGCCCGCGTCTACGAGAACGCGCTGCTGCGGACGGGCAGTCGCGTGAAGCTGACGGAGGCGCTGCGCGGCTGACGCCGCGGTGTGGACGGGAGGCCCGGATCACGTGAGCAGACCGCTCACGTGGGACGGGCCTCCTGTCCGTTGCCCGGTGCCGGTCCGGCACGCAGCGCCGGTCCGGCACGCAGCGCCGGTCAGGCGCTCAGCGTCGCGAAGGCGGACCGGTGCCAGACCAGCGGGCTGTGCGCGAAGTCGGACATGAGTCCGAGCACGCGGAGCACGACGATGTCGTGGTCGCCGGCCGGGTAGGTGTGCTCGACCGTGCACTCCAGCCAGATCGGCGCCCCCTGCAGGAAGACCGCTCCCGTGTCGGCGACCGTCGTGTCGACCCCGACGAACCGGACCGACTTGTCGCGTGAGGCGAGCTGCCGCGTGACCTGCGCGTGCCCCTCGCCGAGGATCGAGACGCCGATCGTGCCGGCGTCGCGGAGCACCGGCCACGTGGTCGAGGTGTGCTGCACGGCGAACATCACCAGCGGCGGGTCCTGCGAGACCCCGACGGTGAAGGACGACGCGACGAGCACGGTCGGTTCGCCGTCCACGACGGCGGACAGTGCGGCGACACCGCAGGGGAAGCCCGAGAACGCCTGCTTGAGTGCGGAGAGGTCCGGGGCCTCGGTGGAGTAGGGGCTGATCATGACGCGGTTCCTTCCTGGTGGCTGGCGGTCGCACCGAGGACGACGTCCCGCCAGCGGGCGAGCCAGACGTCGGTCGATGCGGGGTCCGAGTACTGCTTGTCGTTCAGGTACAGGGCGGGGGCGGGGACGGTCGCGCCGAGTTCGACCAGCACCGGTTTGAGGAAGACCTCCGGGGCGAGCGCGTGCGCCGGACCGGCACCGAGCATGAGCGGTACCGCGACGACGCCGGCGAGCCCGTCTGCGGTGCCGAACTGGTCGAGGAACAGCTTGAGCACGCCGGTGTAGGTCGCCTTGAACGTCGGCGACGCGACGACCACGAGGTCGGAGCCGGCGACGGTCCGGACGGCGTCGGACACCGCCGTGTCGCCCCAGCCGAGCAGGCCGGCGCCGAGGTCGATGACGTCGACGACGTGGTCGGGGGCGCGACCGGTGAGGCGTTCGAGCACGACCGTCGCGGCGTCGAGCGTCCGTGAGGCCGGCTTGGGGTTGCCGGCGACGACGGTGGTGATCATCGGGGTGCTCCTGTCGTGGTGGCTGGTGCTGCGGTCGTTGGTGCAGTCCACCGCTCGTTCGTTTCGCCGCCGTGCCGGATCCGTATCGGCTGGGTTACGCCAGCGGCCCCCGGACCGGCCACGCCGGAATGTCCCGGTCAGCGCGGCTGTGCGGCCAGGGCACCTGGGCATTCCGCCAGCCGCCGTGCGCGGCCGTCGCGCCGAATTGTGAGAGCGCCGTTACCGGAAGTCGCCCCGGACGCGTCCGGCGTGTTTCGCCCCGCCGCCGCCGCCCCGTCACCGCCCGGATCCGCACGTGCACGGGCCTCGGTGGCGCAGTCGCTCCCCGCGGAACCACGCGGCGGACGCCCCGCGCGCACCATCGCCGCGGGTGGCCTAACACCAGCGAAACAAACGCCTAACAGGACCGTTACCGGGCGACCGCCTGCTGGCTCCCCGCTGCCGTTACATTCGCATCAGCCCCACTGCAGCGGCCGGCGTCACCCCGACGCCCCGCCGCCGGTGAACGTCTCCCGGCTCCCAGCACACGCCACCCCGCGCCGCGGGGTGTTCGTCGTACCCGCTGCAGCTTCCCCGCACCTTCCCTGCTCCACCCGTCCAGGAGGTCCCCGACCGATGTCGTCCCCCGCACCGTCCCGAACGCGTCTCCCCCGCCCCGCGCTCCTCGCCGCCGCACTCTCCGGCGTGCTGTTCCTGTCCGCCTGCTCGGCCACCTCGACCGCGTCGACGAGCTCCGGCGACGACACCGCCGGGGTCGAGCACGCCACGAGCCAGATCAAGGCCGCCAGCGTCGACCCCGAGTTCACCTTCGAGGGCGAGCCCTTCGACATGTCGGGGATCGCCGGCAAGACGATCTTCAACATCCCGAACTCGTCCGCCGTCCCGTTCATCACCGCGGTCGACGAGGCCGGCGAGAAGGTCGCCGAGCAGTACGGCGCGAAGTGGATCGAGTACACGAACCAGGGCACGCCCACCGAGCACTCCGCCGGCATCGACCAGGCGATCAGCCGCGGCGCAGACATCATCGTGCTGGCGCAGGGCGTCAACGGTGAACTCATCGTCCCGGCGCTGAAGCGTGCGAAGGCCGCGGGGATCCCCGTGCTGATCAGCCACACGTACCAGACCGGCGAGGCGCTGCCGGACCAGCTGCAGGACCTCGTCGCCGCGCAGGTGACCGCCCCGTTCCACGAGGCCGCGAAGCTCAACGCCGACTGGGCCATCAAGGAGACGAAGGGCCAGGGCGACGTCCTGATCATCACCTCGTCCGAGGTCCCGCCGTCCGACGGCATCGTCAAGGCGATGCAGGACGAGTTCGAGGCGCAGTGCGACGGCTGCAGCGTCAAGGTGACGAACGTGCCGGTCGCCGACTGGGCGACGAAGATCTCGTCGACGGTGCAGTCCGCCGTGCAGTCCAACCCGAACCTCGACTACGTGCTGCCGGTCTACGACTCGATGACCCTCTACGTCGAGGCCGGCGTGACCGCGGCGGGCAAGACCGGCCAGGTGTTCACCTCGTCGTACAACGGCACCCCCGCCGTGCTGAAGATCCTGCAGGACGGCAGCGTCCTCACGATGGACATCGGCGAGAACATGGAGTGGCTCGCGTACGCCACGCTCGACCAGGCCGGCCGTGTCCTGACCGACACCCCGATCATCGAGGACGGTGACGAGAAGACCCCGCTCAAGGTCTTCACGAAGGACAACGTCGACGAGACGGGCACCCCGCCGGCGCCGAGCAAGGGCTACGGCGACGCGTACAAGACCGGCTACGAGGCCATCTGGGGCGCGGCCGAGTGACCGCCGTGCCGGTGCTGCGGATCAGCGGACTCACGAAGCGCTTCGGCGGACTGACCGCACTCGACGACGTCGACCTCGAGGTCCTGCCGGGCCAGGTCCACGCGCTCCTCGGCGAGAACGGCTCCGGCAAGTCGACCCTCATCAAGATCCTGTCCGGTACCTACGCGCCGGAGCCGGGAGCGACGATCGAGGTCCGTGGCGCCCGACTGCCACTGCCGGTGCCGCCCGGGTACTTCCGCCGCGTCGGGATCAGCTTCGTCCACCAGGACCTCGCGCTCGTCCCATCCCTGGGCGTGACCGAGAACCTGCGGCTCGCGACCGTCGTGGCCGGCCGGGGCCCCTTCGTCCGCTGGGGCGCCGAGCACCGCGCCGCCGCCGAGCTGTTCGCGCGGTACGGGGTCGACATCGACCCCCGCGCACGGATCGACGAGCTCTCCGACACCCAGAAGGCGCTCGTCGCGATCCTGCGAGCCGTCGCCGAACTCGGTGACGACCGAGCGCTCATCGTGCTCGACGAACCGACGGTGTTCCTGCCGAAGGAGGACGCCGACCTGCTGTTCCGGGTCGTCAAGGACCTCGTCGCGGACGGCCGCACCTCGGCACTGCTGGTGTCGCACGACATGTCGGAGGTCCTCGAGCACGCCGATCGGGTCACCGTCCTGCGGGCCGGCCGGGTCCAGGCGCACCGTGACACCGCCACGACGACGGCCGACGAACTCGTCGCGCTCATCGTCGGACGCGGGCTCGACGGCGCCGCAGCCAGGGCCCCGCGCCCGGCGACCACCGGGGACGCCGTGGTGGCGGTCCGCGACCTCCGGGTCGGTGTCGTCGACGGCCTGTCGTTCGACGTCGCCGACGGCGAGGTCGTCGGCATCACGGGCCTCGCCGGCTCCGGGGTCGAGGACGTGCTGCCCGGCCTGTACGGCGCACGACCCGCGACCGGTTCGCTCACCGTGCGGGACGACGGGGTGCAGGCCGCCCCGACCGACCTGACCCGGGTCTCGCCCGGTTCCTCCATCGCCCGCCGTGTCGTGTACGTCCCCGCCGACCGCAAGCGCGAGGGCGGGGCGCTCACCCTGTCCGTCGAGCAGAACGTCACCCTGCCCGTCCTCGGGAAGCTCCGAGGACTGCTCGGCCTCTCCCCCGCGCGGGAACGGTCGCACGTCGCGGGACTGGTCCGCGACTACGACGTCCGACCCGCCGACCCGTCCGCCCTGTTCGGCACGCTGTCCGGCGGCAACCAGCAGAAGGCAGTCCTGGCGAAGTGGATGCAGGACGACCCCCGGCTCGTGCTGCTGCAGGAACCGACCCAGGGCATCGACGTCGGCGCCCGCGCGGCGATCTTCTCGATGCTCCGCCGGAGTGCGGAGCAGGGCGTCGCCATCGTCTGCGCCTCCACCGACTACGACCAGCTCGCGCAGCTGTGCGACCGCGTCGTCGTCCTCGCCCACGGCCGCGTGCACGACGTGCTGACCGACGAACGCGTCGACCGCGACGTCATCGCGGCCGCCGTCGTGGCGAGCCTCGTCGACGCGGCCCAACCCGCTGCTCCGTCCCCCGCTGCTCCGTCCCCTGCTGCTGTTCCCTCCCTCGTCAAGGAGAACGCCTGATGTCCACCACCGCCGACCCCGTCCTCGAGACCTCGATCGTCCGTCCGACCCGCCCGCGCTTCTCGTGGGGGCACACCGAGCGCTACGCCCTGCTCGGTGCCTGGCTCGTCATCGTCATCGCCTTCAGCATCGCGCTGCCCGACACGTACCCAACCCTCGGCAACCTGCAGAACATCCTCGGGTCCCAGTCGGTGCTGCTCATCCTGGCGCTCGGGTTCCTCTTCCCGCTGACCGCGGGCGAGTTCGACCTGTCCGGCGCCTCGACGATGTCGCTCTCCGCCATGACCATCGCCGTGCTCAACGCGAAGATGGACGTCCCGCTCGTGCCCGCGATCGCCGCCGGTCTCGTCATCGGCGTCGTGGTGGGGCTCGTCAACGGCCTGCTCACCGTCGGGTTCCGCATCGACTCGTTCATCGTCACGCTGGGCACCTCGACGTTCATGATCGGGATCATCCAGTGGATGAGCGCCTCGTCGTCGGTGACGGGCATCGACCCCGCCCTCGTGCAGGCCACGGTCGGGTGGCGCGGGCTCGCCGGCCTGCCGCTCGCGTTCGTCTACGGTCTGATCGCCACCGTCGTCGTCCTGGTCGTGCTGAGCGCCACCCCGGTCGGCCGACGGCTGCTGTTCGTCGGCACCGGCCGCACCGTCGCCGAGCTGTCCGGGCTGAACGTCCGACGGCTCCGGGTCGGTGCGTTCGTCGGCGCCGGCCTCACCGCCGCGGTCGCCGGGGTCGTCTACGCCGGCACGCTCGGCGGCGCGGACCCGTCGAGCGGACAGTCGTTCCTGCTCCCGGCGTTCGCCGCCTGCTACCTCGGCGCGACCGCCATCATCCCCGGACGCTTCAACGCGATCGGCACCTTCATCGCCGTGTACTTCCTGTTCTCCGGGGTCGTCGGCCTGCAGATGCTCGGCGCCGACAACTTCGTGCAGCAGCTGTTCTACGGCGGCGCCCTGATCGTCGCCGTCGCCGTGTCGCAGACCATCCGGCGGCACTCCGTCGCGACCGCCGCCAAGGCCGCCGCGAAGCGTTCCTGACCCACCTCGTCCTCCCCCTCCCTGCTCGACACCCACCACAGAAAGCGAGTCCCCCATGGACATCGGAGTCTTCATCCCGATCGGCAGCAACGGCTGGCTCATCTCCACCACGTCGCCCCAGTACAAGCCGTCCTTCGACCTGAACCTCGAGATCGTGCAGAAGGCCGAGTCGTACGGCTTCGACTTCGCGCTGTCGATGATCAAGCTGCACGGGTACGGCGGCCCGAGCGGGTTCTGGGACGAGAACCTCGAGTCGTTCACGCTGATGGCCGGTCTCGCCGCCCGCACCGAGCGGATCCGCCTGTTCGCCACGACTGCGGTCCTGACGATCCCCCCGGCGATCGCGGCGCGCATGGCCGCGACGGTCGACTCGATCTCGCACGGTCGCTTCGGTCTGAACCTCGTCGCGGGGTGGCAGAAGGCCGAGTACGACCAGATGGGCCTGTGGCCCGGCGACGACGTGCACTTCAAGCGCCGCTACGCCTACCAGACCGAGTACATGCAGGTCATGAAGGAGCTGTGGGAGCACGGCGAGTCCGACTTCAAGGGCGACTACTTCACGATGAACGACTGCAAGATGCTGCCGAAGCCGACCGGACACATCCCGATCGTCTCGGCCGGGCAGTCGTCGCAGGGCATGGCGTTCGCCGCCCAGTACTCCGACTACAACTTCTCGATGGGCGTCGGCGTGAACACCCCGACCGCCTACGCCGACCAGAACAAGGCCCTCATCGAGGCGCGGGCGAAGACCGGTCGCGACGTGGGCTCGTACGTGCTGTTCATGATCATCGCCGACGAGACCGAGGAGGCCGCCCAGGCCAAGTGGGCGCTCTACAACGACGGTGTCGACGTCGAGGCGATCTCGTGGATGACGGGCCAGGCGCTCACCGACACCGAGGGCGAGGAGGGCAACACCGCCAAGCGGATCTCGCTGCCCGAAGGCGCCGTGAACATGAACATGGGCACGCTCGTCGGCTCGTACGAGCAGGTCGCGGCCATGCTCGACGAGGCCGCCGTCGTCGAGGGCACGAAGGGCATCATGGTCGTGTTCGACGACTTCCTGCAGGGCATGGACGACTTCGGCACCCGCATCCAGCCGCTCATGCGCACCCGCGAGGGCGTGGAGTCCGTTGCCCCGAGCGCGGTCACCGCATGAGCGCCGCAGCGAGCCGACCGGTCATCCAGGTCGCGGTCGTGCAGGCCGGACAGACCCCGGCCGACGGCGACGCCGCGCTCGACGAACTCATCGCCCTGTTCGAACGGGCGGCCGAGGGCGCCGACCTCGTCGTGTTCCCCGAGCTCTGCACCACGCCCTACTTCTGCGGCGTGGTCAACGACAGCCGCAAGGCCTGGGCGCAGCCCGTCCCCGGCCCCGCGACCGCCCGGTTCGCCGCCGCGGCGAAGCGTCTGGGCACCGCCGTCGCCTTCGGCCTGTACGAGGACGCCGGCGACGCGCAGTACAACAGCGCCGTGCTCATCGACGCCGACGGCACGCTCGTGCACGGCACCGACGTGCACGGCGAGCAGGTGGCGTCGTACCGCAAGACCTCGATCCCGACCAACGCGATCTCCGACGTCGACGAGAAGCACTACTTCGCCGCCGGCTCCGGACCGGTCGTGTTCGACGCGCTCGGCACCCGCTTCGGGATGCTCATCTGCTACGACCGGAGCTTCCCGGAGTACTGGCTCGCATCGCGGGCCGCCGGTGCCGAGGTGATGCTCGTGCTCGTGTCGTCGATGGGCTTCCGCGAGACCCTGTTCACCCAGGAACTGCAGGTCCGCGCGCTCGAGACGCAGACGTGGATCGTCGCCCCGAACCGCGGTGGCGAGGAGACCGTCGACGGCAAGACCGTGAGCTACTTCGGCCGGTCGTCGGTCGTCTCACCACGGGGCGACCTGGTCGTCTCGGCACCGGCCCACCAGGCGGGGCCGATCATCCGGGCCACCATCGACGTCGGCGAGGTCGCCGCGGCACGCCACGACTTCCCGCTCGGACGCGACCGCCAGCCCGGGGTGTTCCGGTACCTCGCCGACGCCCACGCACCGGCGGCGGTCCCCGCGTGACGGACGTCGCCGCCGTGGTCCGCGGCACCATCGCCCCGCAGCTCGACCGGGCGCTGGCCGCCAGCCGCGCGAACCCGTTGCCGGCAGCCCCGTCGGCGCTGCGCGCGGAACCGGCACACAGTGCGCAGCTGTTCGGTCGGCTCCTGGGCGCAGCGATCGAGGCGGCCCCGGCCGTGGCGGCGACACCGGGCACGGGCGCCGACACGGCCCCGGCCCGGCCCGCAGACGCGCCGTCGGCGTCCCGGCCCGCAGACGCGCCGTCGGCGTCCCGGCCCGCCGCCGACCCCGCCGCAGCCACGGTCGTCGAGCTCCTGGACGCCTACCGTTCCGGCACCACCACCCCGTCCGCCGTCCTGACCGCACTCGCCCCGCACTGGACGAGCGACGACGTCTGGTCGGACGCGGTCCTGCGCCTGGTCGACGGAGCCGAGGCAGCCGCCGCCGAGTCCACCCGCCGCTGGGCGGACGACGAGGCCCGGCCGCTCGAGGGCATCCCGTTCGCCGTGAAGGACATCATCGACGTCGCGGGGACGATCGTCACGAGCGGCTCGCTCCAGACCGGCGACCGTGTGGCCCCGGCCGACGCGACCGTCGTGGCCCGACTCCGTGCAGCCGGCGCGATCCCCGTGTTCACGGCGGCCACGACGGAGTTCGCCTGCGGTGGGCCGCACAACGCCCGCTACGGTGCCGTGCGGAACCCCTGGGACCCCGAGCGGTGGACCGGTGGCTCGTCCACGGGGTCGGGTTCGGCGCTCGCCGCCCGGATCGTCCCGTTGGCGCTCGGATCGGACACCGGCGGGTCGATCCGCGTGCCGTCCGCGCTCTGCGGCACCACCGGGATCAAGCCGACCTACGGCCTCGTGCCGCGCACCGGGGTCGCGAGCCTGTCGTGGACCCTCGACCACGTCGGACCGATGGCCCGCTCCGCCGAGGACCTCGCGCTCGTCCTGGCGGTCATCGCCGGGTCCGACGGCGAGGACCCGACGACGTTCACCGCCGTCCCGCTCATCGAAGCAGCACCGGAACGGGTCGAGGGGCTCCGCATCGGGGTGCCGCGCGGCTGGTTCACCGAACGCATCGACACCGCGGTGCTCGACGCCCACGCCGCCGCGACCGAGCAGTTCCGCGACCTCGGGGCGACCCTCGTGCCGATCGAGTTCGACGACCTCGAATCGATCGACGCGGAGTGCTGGACCGTCTTCTACGGCGAGCTCGCCGCGAACCAGGAGGCCAACACCGCCACGGCCGACCTGTTCGACGCCGGGACCCGAGCGCGCTTCGACGTGTCGTTCCTGCCGACCGCGGCGGACTACCTCCGGGCGCTCCGCCGCCGCCCGCTCGTGCAGGCCGCGATGGTCGCCCGGATGGACGAGGCCGGCGTGGACGTGGTGCTCACCCCCGGCATCGGGGCCACCGCCCCGCGACTCGACGACCTGACCATGTCCGTCGACGGCGAGCGGTTCAACCTGCACGACGTCATCCCCCGGAACACCCGCCTGTTCGACTACGTGGGGTTCCCGGCGCTGATGATGCCGGCGGGTACCGCGACCGACGGTCTGCCCGTCGGCGTGCAGCTCGTCGCGCGGCCGTGGGACGACCGCCTGGTGCTGTCCGCGGCCGCCGCCTTCCAACGGGTCACGACGCACCACCGCCTGGTGCCGCCGTCGTCCGCCGTGCGAGGGCCGACCGATCAGTAGCCGCACCATCGACGAGGGCGCCGCCCGACGACGCGCCTGGCAGGTGCTCTGCGCCTCGAGCCTGAGCGTCATCCTCGTCTTCATCTCCTCGAGCGCCCTGCTCGTCGCGCTCCCCGACGTCAGCCGCGACCTCGACGCCAGCGCAGTGCAGTCCAGCTGGGTGCTCCTGAGTTACATGCTCACCACCACCACCCTGATCCTGGTCTTCGGACGGATCGCCGACCTCGTCGGTCGGCGGCGCCTGTACATCGCCGGCATCCTCGTCTTCCTGCTCGCCTCGCTCGCGTGCGGGTTCGCACCGGACGCCGCCGTCCTGCTCGGCGCCCGACTCGTGCAGGGCGTGGGTGCGGCGGCCATCGTCACGAACACGACCGCACTGCTCACCGACGTCTTCCCGGAGTCGATCCTGTCGCTCGGCCTCGGCCTGAACGCCACCGTCGCCGCGGTGGGGCAGGTCATCGGCCCGGTCGTGGGCGGGCTGGTCGCCGAGTCCTTCGGGTGGCGCTGGATCTTCCTCGCCGGTGTGCCGATCTCGCTCGCCGGACTCGTCTGGTCGCTCCGGTTGATCCCGCACAGCACCCGCCCCCGTTCCGGCGAGCGCCTCGACGTGCCGGGGTCGATCCTTTCGGTCGCGGCCGTCGGCCTGCTCGTCGGTGCCGTCTCGATGGGCGGCTCGGTCGGCTGGTCGGCCGTGCCCGTCGTGGCGATGGCCTCGGGCGCGGTCGTCCTCGGCGGCGTGTTCGTGTGGACCCAGCGCCGGGTCGCGCACCCCCTGGTCGACCCGGCGATCTTCCGCGACCGCGCCACCATCACCCTGTTCTCCGCCGCTGGGCTCTGCGCCCTGTCCAGCTACGCACTGGTGCTGCTGGCGTCCCTGTCGTTCCAGGCCGTCGACGGCAAGGACGCCGTCGAGGCCGCCCTCTGGGTGCTCCCGACCCCGATCGGCACGACCGTCGCCGCCGTGACCGCGGGGTTCCTCGCCCGTCGCGTGGCCGCCAGGACCCTGTCGACCATCGGGATGCTCCTCATCGCCCTCGGCGCCGCGGTGCTCGCGGTCTCGCTCGCCGACGGCAGCGCCTACGTCGTCACCGCCACCGGCCTCGGCGCGGTCGGGGTCGGGACGGGCGTGTTCATGACGCCGAGCACGTCCGCACTGATGACCCGGGTCCCGGAACACCGACGTGGCATCGCCAACGCCATCCGCTCCGCCCTGCAGAACGCTGGCTTCCTGTTCTCGACGGCCCTCGGACTCGCGATCGCGACGGGCGGCCTGTCCGCCTCCCAGGCGGCAGCCGCCTACGACGGCAGCCTGCTCGGCCTGCCGGCCGGCGACGTCCAGGTGTTCGTCGACGGCGTCCGCGCCGCAGCGCTCACCTTCGCCGGCTGCGCGGCCCTCGGTGCGCTCATCGTCGCGTTCGGTCCGTTCGGACCACCCGACCGGGAGGCACCACTCCGGCCCGACAGGTCGGGTCCGGTCCCCGAGCCGGGGGCGTCCACGTGACCGTCCCCGCCCTGGCAACGACCACCCACGACGGAAGCAGGACCCCATGACCGACGACCACCAGGACTACGCGGCGGCCGGGTTCACCGGCGCGCTGCAGCCAGGACGACGCGCTGCGCTCGTCGTCGTCGACCCGGTCCGCGCCTACGTCGACCCCGACTGCGGGCTCTACGCCGGGGTCGAGGAACCCGTCGAGCGGATGCGGGAGCTCACGATCGCTGCCCGCGCCGCCGGGGTGCACGTGGCGATCACCACCATGGCGCTGTCCGCCGACGGGTCGAACGCCGGGGTGTTCTTCCGCAAGGTGCCGGCGCTCGCCGCGTACCTGCCGGGGGCGTCCACGGGGGCGTTCGTCGACGGGCTCGAGCCCCAGGACGGGGACACCCTGGTGCCCAAGCAGTACCCGAGTGCGTTCTTCGGCACCTCGCTGGCTGCCGACCTCGTCGCCCGCGGTGTGGACACCCTGTTCATCGCGGGGCTGTCGACGAGCGGGTGCATCCGCGCGACCGCCACGGACGCCATGCAGCACGGGTTCGTGCCGATCGTCGTGCGCGAGGCGGTGGGCGACCGGTTGCCGAGCGTGCACGAGGCGAACCTGTTCGACATCGCCGCCAAGATCGGCGAGGTCTGGAGCATGGGCCGGGTCCTCGAGCACTGGAACGTGGCATGAGCCCCGCGACGAGCACCGTGACGAGCACCGCGGCATCGGTCCGCGGTCGGCCTCGGAGTGCCGCCGTCGGCGAGTCCGTCTACACGGCGTGCGTCGAGATCCTGGCCGAGGGCGACCCGCGCGCGTTCACGATCCGGGCCGTCGCCGATGCGGCCGGGGTCGGCGCCGCGACGATCTACCGGCGGTGGTCGAGCAAGGAGGTCCTGCTCACCGAGACCGTCATCCGGTTGATGGAGGAGCACATCCCCACGATCCAGGACGCCCCGATCGCCGAGGGGGTCCTCGGGCTCACCCGGGGGTGGGTGCACGCCCTCGTCGCGACGCCGGTCGGCCGCGCACTCCCGCTCATCGTGGAGACCGCGTCGCACGAGCCGCGCGTCGCCGAGGCCGTCACCGAGTGGCACCTGGACCGGCGGCTGCGGGTGAACGCGATGCTGCAGCGGGCGATGGACGCCGGCGACCTGCGTCCGGACGTCGACCTCGGCATCGCCGTCGACCTGCTCGGCGGACCGACGTTCTACCGACGCGTGTTCGTCTCACTCGACATCCAGGCGCCCGACTACCCGGTGCGCCTGGCGCGGGAGTTCCTGCGCTGGGCCGGCTGGACCGGCGACGTCTCGACGGTGGGGGTGGCCTCGTGACCGGGATCGCGCCGGAGGAGTTCGCCCCGACCGCGGCCTGGACCGACATGGGCGTCGGGACGACCCCGTCGGCGCCGGGGCACTGGATCGGGTTCAACCGACGCTCCGACGCGGCGCGCCAGGTGTCCGACCTGATCCGGGCCGACATCGTCGCGGGCCGGTTCACCGGGCCGCTGCCCTACGAGTGGGAGCTGCTCGACCTGTACGGCACGACGCGGAACGTCCTGCGGGCTGCGCTGACGTTGCTCAAGGAACAGCGGCTGCTCACCCGTGCACCGCGATCCGGCACGTTCGGTGTCCGGCCCGTCGCCTCGGTGAGCCTGGCCCGCACGTCCGACGAGGTCACGATCTACGGCGAGACGGCTGGCGGCAGCGTGTTCGAGTCACCCCGGCTCAGCATCGTGCACCTGTGCGTGCAGCAGGTGACCGCGCCGGAGACCGTCCGACGCAACCTGCAGATGACCGGCAGCAGCGCGTTCTTCGTCGAGAGCCTCATCTCGTTCGACGGCGAACCGAGCCGGGTCCGGACGAGTTGGGTGCCGCACGAGCGCTTCCCCGACCTGGTCGCCGAGCCGCTCACCGAGTACGTGCCGGACGTGCTGGTCCGGAAGGCCGGTGCGCGTCCGGAGGCTCGACGCTTGCTGCTGAGCACCGTGAACGCCGACCAGTGGACGGCCGACCTGCTCGACATCGACCCCGGGCAGGCGATCTTCCACATCGAGCGGCTGATGTGCCTGGCGGACGGGACGCCCGTCGAGTACGGCTTCTCGCGGTACCGCGGCGACCGGGCGGTGATCGACTCGCGGATCATCTGACCCGTGCGTCCGGGCTCAGTCGGTCCGCACCGAGAAGACGTCGCCCGGCTGGCACCCGAGCTCCTGGCAGAGCCGGGTGAGGGTGGAGAACCGGATCGCGCGCGCCCGGTTGTTCTTCAGCACCGACAGGTTCACCACGGTCACCCCGACCCGGTCCGCGAGCTCGGTCAGCGTCATGCCCCGAGCGGCGAGCAGCTCGTCGAGGTGGCAGACGACCGCGTGGCCGTCCTCCTGTTCCGGGGGCATCAGACCAGCCCGGACTGGTCGCGTACCATCCGCTGCGAGGCGGTCAGGGCGAACCGGAAGCAGATGACGACGAGCAGACCGAGGTACACGGGCACGAACTGGTGGTCGACGTCGGGCGTCGGCAGGCGCCCGTCCCAGCCGAGCCCCGACACCACCCAGTTCCACCCCATCCGGCGGACGAACTGGGGCACGAACCCCGCCACCAGCACCGCGGCGGCGAGCCAGTCGAGGATGCGGGTCGTCGACCGGTCGAACAGCCCGCCGCGCGAGATCTTCCACGCGACCGCCGCCACCAGGGCGATGAGGGCGCTGACGAGCAGGACCTCGAGCGCGTCACCGACCCGGATGTACCCGATCGCCCCCGCCGGCACGTCCGCGATCGGGGCCCGGAGCACGAGGTGGTCGGCGGTGACGGTCGCCCCGCCGGGCGGCTGTGGGACGTCGCTCGTCGCGGTCATCCGGACGGGCACCGACACCGTCCCGGAGCTGACCGAGCGGACGAGCAGGTCGACGTACCGCCAGACGACGAGCGCGATGCCGATCACGCAGCAGGCGACGTAGGCGAGGTAGGAGTTCCGCCCGCGGGGTGGTTCGTACACGGGTGCGGTCATGGCGTCTTCCCCTGTCGATCATCGATACCATCGAATTTCGATACAACGATAAACGATGGGTCGGACTTGTGCAAGACCCCGCCCGGCTCCGACCTACAGCAGGCCGAACACCGCCTGCGCCCCGAGGCTCGTGCCCGCCACCAACACCCAGAGCGCGATGCCGAGCAGCATCGGACGGAACCCGGCACGTCGCAGCGCCGCGAAGTCCGTCGAGCAGCCGATCGCCGCGAGCGCCACCGTGATGAGGAACGACGCCGCGGTCGAGAACCCCGGGGCAGCGTCAGCCGGCAGTACCCCGACGGTCCGGAGCAGCACCACCACGAGGAACCCGATCAGGAACCACGGGACCAACCGGAACACACGGAAGCCGCTGCGCGACCCCGCGTCGGGCGCGAGCTGCTCGCGGGAGGCGCGTCGGGCCTCCAGTCCGGCCAGCCCGATGACGATCGGGATGATCATCAGGGTCCGCACCAGCTTCACGACGACCGCCGTGTCGGTCGCCTGGCGACCGTAGACCGTCGCGGTGGCGACGACGGACGACGTGTCGTTCACCGCCGTCCCCGCGAAGACGCCGAAGGCGTGCTGGCTGAGACCGAGGGCGTGGCCGAGCAGGGGGAAGGCGAACACCGCGGCGATGTTGCACAGGAAGATCGTCGACATCGCGTAGGCGACGTCCGCGCTGACCGCACCGATGACGGGCGTGACGGCCGCGATCGCGGACGCACCGCAGATGCCGGTCCCCACGCCGATCAGGGTGCGGAGGGCGCTCGACACCCGCAGCAGCCGGCCGATCCCCCAGGCGGCACCGAGGCACACCACGAGGGTCGTCACCATGACCGGCAGGGTCTCGCCGCCGATGCGCAGGACCTCACCGATCGACAGCTGCGCGCCGAGCAGCACCACCGCGAACTGCAGCACACGGCTCGACGAGAACTTCACGCCGGGAGCGAGCACGGCGAGGGTGCCACCGGTGCGCCGACGGACGAGCCAACCGAGCACCGCGCCGATCAGGACGGCGGGGACGGGTCCGCCCACGACCGGGACGACCGATCCGATCAGGGTCGCGACGAGGCCGATCGCGACGGCGACGGCGACTCCGGGTGCGGCGGTGCGGGCGAACTGCATGGGAACAGCATCTCGTGCTCGCGGCCGTCGTGCGGTCCAGCCGGGCAGGATGGTGTGGTGGAGTACTCGGGCGAGCGGTGGGTGCAGCGGCTGCGCGACGGGGAGACACCGAAGCGGTGGCCGTTCCTCGTCGGCCTCGCGATCGTCACGGTGGCCGGCGGGATCGGGGTGTACTTCTCGGCGACCCACCTCGACGGCATCCTGCACTCGGACGCCCGACGCCCGTTCGCCGTGCCGTTGTTCTCGGTGCTGCTGCTCGGGTTCGGGCCCGTGGCCGCGGTGCTGTCCTGGTTGCGCGGGCGGCGCGACCGCGTGGTGCTGGACCGGATCCGCCGGAACGGGACCACGACACGCTTCCACCTGCCCGTCCTCCGCACGGGCCCGTACGCCGCCGACGACTTCCCGGACCCGAGGCCGGAGCTGTGGACGGTCGACGCGGCGGGTCTCCACGCGTGGTCACCCGAGCGCGACGATCCCGTGTTCGACCTGGTGTGGGACGACGTCAGGACGATCGAGCTGGCCTCGACGGACGTCCGCGGACAACGCACCGACACCGGGATCTGGATCGTCACCGAGGCGGTGGGCCGGTTCGTGCTGCTGCCGCGCGCAGTCATCGGGCGGCCGTTCGGCGCGAGCGTGACGAAGATCCACATCCTGATGCAGGTGCTCCGGTCGCTGCGGCGGGAGTTCGATCCGCACCACGGAGCGCGCGAGCGCCGCTGAGCCGCCGACGCCGGATCAGCCGACGGGCGGTACCTCGCCGGTCATGTCGACGCGCTCGGTGCCGTCGTTCCAGATGTACGTCGCGGTGGTGCGACCGGAGGCGTCAGCGTTCGCCTCGTTGGCCTTCGCGTACGTGTAGGTGACCTTGATCGAGGCGTCGGCCAGCCGCTCGACCGTCGGCTCGAACGCGTACTGCTCGGAGGTCGCGGTGCCGAGGTACCGGCCCTGGTGGAAGAGCAGGATCGCGTACGGGGAGCCGGCCGTGGCGAGCTCGGGCGAGACGACAGACCAGGACAGGGAGGCGCAGGCGTCGTAGCCGGTGTAGTCGGCGTTCGCGGCGTCCCACTTGGTGCCCTCGAGGCCGGCGGGCGACGGCAGCGCGGCGATCCCGGCGGCGGCTGCCTCGGAGCCGGCCGCGGGACCACAGGTCGGGGTGGGCGTCGGTGTCTGGCTCGGCGTGCTCGTCGGCGTCGGGGTCGCTGCCGTGTCCGTCGGCGCTGCGGTCACGGTCTCGGTGACGGTCGGGGTCGCGTCGCCGCCGTCCCCGCCGCCGGAGCAGCCGGTCAGCAGGGCGACCACGGCCGCGCCGGTCAGGAACAGAGCAGTCTTCGAGGTGCGCACCACTCCACGGTGCACCGACCGCGGTGTCGGCGCTCGCATCGTTACCGGCCCGTAGTCTGCTGGCATGCGGGGAGAGGGCATCGGGGCATCGGCGGACGTCGCGGACGACCACGTCGTGGGTCCGCACGGACCGGTCCTCATCCGGCGCTACGGACCGCAGGACCCCGCAGCCGCTCCGACCCTGGTCTGGCTGCACGGCGGCGGGTTCTTCCGGGGCGACCTGGACCTGCCCGAGTCGGACGCCGTGGCCCGGGTGCTCAGCGCCCGCGGCATCCCGGTGGTCACCGTCGACTACCGCCTCGGCCCGCTGCCGGGTCTGCCCTGGATCGGGCGGACGGGTCCACGAGCACGCCGACGCGCACCGCACGCTCGGGACGAAGTCGTGGCCGTGCTCCGCTCGCTCGCAGAGGAATGTCCGGCCGGTCTGGTGCTGGGTGGCGCGAGCGCTGGAGCCTGCCTCGCCGCCACCGCGGTCCCTCACGGACCCGCGCTGGCCGGCACCGTGCTCGCGTACGGGTTCTTCGACGCGCGGATCCCCCGCGACCCAGCGGTGCAGCGTCTCGTGCGCGGGCACCGGCGGATCACGCACGCTCCACTGTTGCTCGACGCCGCGAACCGCACCTACGCCGGGCCGCTCGGCGCCGGAGCGTTCCCGGCACCGGAGGACCTCAGCACGTTCCCGCGCACCCTGGTGCTCGACGCCGAGCGGGACACGATGCGCGCATCCGGCGACCGGTTCGCACGGCGGCTCGGTGCCGCGGGGGTCGATCTCGAACGGCACGTCCTGCCCGACAGCCGGCACGCGTTCCTCAACCGACCGGGCAGCACCGACTTCACGGCTGCCGTCGACCTGATCGCTTCGTGGGTGGTCCGTCGGCCCGTCTGACCGTTCGAGCGTGTGCGACCGTCGGACATTCCGGTGACGCCACGACGAACCGGACGTATTCTGCTGTCGGAAGCAACGGCGGTTCCGAACACCCTTCGCCACGTTCACCGTCGTGGCGTCCCGCCTCTGTGACGAAGAGTCCTACCGTGACCGAACACCTCATCGAGTACGTCGCCCGTGACCGCACGGGCATCACCGCCGTCGTGACGACCACCAGCGTCATCGACGTCGACACCGTGATCCAGCACATCCGCTCCGGACACACCGGCTACTACGTGGCTGCCGACTCCTGGAAGCGCACGCCGGTCAGGAGCATGTCGTTCATCGGCGGCACCTACCTGTTCGCGAACTGGGACGGCTCGAAGCGGAACATGCTGCACGACCTGGCGTTCCGGTCGCCGACGCGCGCGGTCCAGACCGCGCCGCCGACGGAGTCCCGCTTCGCGCGGTTCCTCGACGCCGTGTTCGGCCGCCGGCTCCCACTGCGCTGAACTGCCGGTACCGCCGCTGTCCCGGCCCGTTCGCACGCCCGTGAGAGCATGACGGGCATGCAGAAGGGGGAGCAGATGCTCGCGAAGGACGTGTCCGACAAGCGGTTCCGACCGACCAAGTGGCGGGAGGGCTACGACCAGGGTGAGGTCGATGCGTTCCTCGACCGGATCCAGAGCACCTTCGCCGGGTACGAGCAGGGGCGGCCGGTGGATCCGCTCACACCGGAGCAGGTGACCGCTGCCCGATTCCAGCCCACGAAGTTCCGCGAGGGCTACGACCAGGACCAGGTCGACGACTTCCTCGACGAGGTCGTCGTCGCGCTCCGCCAGCACGCGGTGCGCTGAGACCGACACCGACGCAGAACGACATCCCCGTCGTCGTGCGACAACGGGGATGTCGTTCCGGGTCGATCGTGACCTCAGACCTGCGCGCCCTCCAGCGTCGCCGCGAGCGGGTCGAAGTCCTCGGGCAGCGACGCGATCGGTGCGACGGTCGACTCGACCTCGATGAACGAGCGGGCGGCGATCGACTCCTCGACCGCGACCATGGTGTCGAGCACGTGGTAGCCGACCTCGCCGGTCGCGATGTGCGAGCCGCCGCCACGGATGGCCCGCGCCATGTCGAGCACGCCGAGCCCACGGCCGACGGTGGGCTCCTCGTCGAGCAGCACGTCCCACTCCTGCGAGAAGGGGAACGTCGCGTCCGCGGTCAACGGTCGCGCGATCCGGATCGGGTGCCCGCCACCGAACGTGTTCGGGTCGGGCAGGACGATCGTGCCCTCGGTCCCGTTGACCTCGAACACGCCGTGCCGGAACAGCGGGGTGTCGAACGACAGCAGCGACTGTGCGTTGCCACCCTGCTCGAACGAGGTCAGGACGGAGACGTGGGTCGGCACCTCGACGGGGAACGAGTCGCCCGCGTTCGGTCCGACGACCAACTGCCGCGTCGACCGCGACTGAGAACCCGTCGCGACGACCGAGTCGATCGGTCCGAGCAGGTGCACCAGCGCCGTGAAGTAGTACGGGCCGATGTCGAACAGCGGGCCCGCGCCCGTGGCGTAGAGGAACGACGCGTTCGGGTGGAACACGTCCGGCCCCTGCCACTGCATGCTCGTGACCGCGGTGAGCGGGGTGCCGATCGCACCGGCCTCGATCGCACGCTTGGCGGTCTGCCAGCCCGGACCGAGCACGGTGTCGGGCGCGATGCCGAGCTTCAGGCCGAGGGAGTCGGCGAGTTCGACGAGCGACGCGGCCGAGGCACGGTCCACGCCGATCGGCTTCTCGCTCCACACGTGCTTGCCGGCACGCAGGGCGTCCATCGAGACGGCGACGTGCGTGGCGGGGAGCGTCAGGTTGATGACGATCTCGACGTCGGGATCGGCGAGCACGGATGCGCCGTCGCCCGAGGTCGCGACACCCCACTTCGAAGCCGACGCCGCGGCGCGCTCGGTGTCGATGTCGCCGATCCGGACGACCTCGACGTCGGGGAACGTCGTGAGGTTGGCCAGGTACTGCTCGCTGATCATGCCGGCGCCGATGAAGCCGATGCCGACGCGTCCGGTGCGGGTCATGCGGACACCTCCGATGCGGACGACGAACCGGCCGGCGCGAGGTGCGCCGCGAGCCACTCGTACGACTGCTGCACACCGTCGAAGACGTCCCCGTCGAACCCGTCGAACTCGATCACGGCGTACTCGAGCGCCGTCGCCGCACGGAGCGCCTCGGCGAGCCGGACGTCGCCCTGGCCGGCCGGGGTCTGGTCGGTGGGGATCGTCGCGGTGGAGATGTCGTCGCGCATCGGACCGTCCTTGACGTGCACGGCGACGATGCGGTCGCCGAGCTCCTCGATGAACGCGACGACGTCGATGCCCGCGGCCGATGCCCAGTACAGGTCGAGCTCGAGCACCACGGCCGGGTCGAGCAGCGACGCGAGCACCTGCAGCGCGGGCTGTCCGTCGATCTGCGGCCGGAGCTCGTGGTCGTGGTTGTGGTAGCCGACGCGCAGACCGTGCTCGGCGGCCTCGACGGCGGCGGCGTTCAGTCGTGCGGCGACGCGCTCGACGCCCTCGCGGGTCGTCCACGCGTCGGGTCCGACGAACGGGTCGATGACGATCTCGAGGCCGAGTTCCTTCGCCGCGGCGAAGGTGTCGGCGTGCGACGGAGCGGTCATCACGGTGCCGTCGGGCAGCGGGATGGTCTCCTCGACCAGGAACGCGTGGCCGGTCTTCGCGGTGATGCCGTGGGCGTCGAACGCGGACTTGAGCTGCGGTGCTCGGTCCACGAACGCGAACGCCTCGACGGTGTCGAAGCCGATCTCGGCCAGGCGGCGGACGCCGCCGTCGAGGTCGGGCTCCAGCGCGGCGTTCACCGTGTAGAGCTGCAGGGAGATGGCGGGAGCCATGTCGGGTCCTTTCCGGGGGTGGTACAGGTGACTGCCTGGAGGCGGGGGGGGGGGGGGGGGGGGGGGGGGGGGGCGCCGCCGCCGGGGGGGGGGGGGGGGGGGGCGCGGCCCCGCGGGGGGGGGGGGGGGGGGGGGGGGGGAGGAGGGGGGGGACACCAGCGCCTGAACGGGGGTGGGCGATGAACACAACCGAACACGCCCGCCCCCAGCCCCCCCCCCCCCCCCCGCCCCCCC
>NZ_RJUM01000016.1:0-60279 GCF_003752345.1 Curtobacterium sp. PhB170 | reverse complement strand
GTGCGCGCCGAACACACCCTGGTGCAGGGTGGAGAACCAGCAATGTGCGGCTGGTGAGCGCTCCGGGTGGTTCCCGGTCTGTGCAGGTGATTCGGCGCCCTGCCCCAAGTCGATTGGAATCCGTTCGGACGAGTTTCGCCGACGGCTGTCTGTCCTACGCTCGGTCCATGCAGGGGATCACAATCCGACCGACGACCGAGGCTGACTGGGAAGCCGTCCGAGCGCTCCGCCTGGAGATGATCCAGGACACCCCGATGGCCTACGCGGAGCACCTGGCGGACGCCGAGCAGCACGACGAGACCGAATGGCGTGCGCGAGGCCGCCGAGGTCAGGACGTCGGGGGGACCTCGCTCGTGGCGATCGACGCCGACGGCCGCTGGGTCGGTGCGATGGGGGCGTTCATCCCGGACACCGCCACCGGACCGTTGCTGGTCGGGGTGTACGTCGCGCCGTCGCACCGCGGCCGTGCGGCCGGCGTGACCGATGCGCTGCTCGACGCGATCGAGGCGTGGGCTTCCGGCCACGGGACCACGCTCCGTCTCCACGTGCACGAGCGCAACCTGCGGGCGCAGGCCTTCTACGCGCGACGCGGGTTCGAGCTGACCGGGGCGAGCGAGCCGTACGTCCTCGCGCCCGACGAGCAGGAGCTCGAGATGATCCGCCGACTCGACGGGGCCTCGGCATGACCGGCGGTGGGGTGCGGTGGCTGCTGCTCGACGTCGGTGGCGTGCTCGAGATGGTCGACGACGCGGCATGGCCCGCGCAGTTCCGCACGAGGTGGGCGGCTGCGTTCGGCATGACGGACGAGGAGTTCTCCTCGCGGTTGTCGGACGCCGACCTGCCCGATGCCGCGCGACGGACCGGGGTCGACGACGAGTACTGGGGGAAGATCGGCGCCGCACTCGGCGCCTCGGCCGAGGTGCTCGCGTCGATGCGAGCCGACTTCTGGGACGCGTACTGCGGCTCCTTGAACGAGCCGCTCTTCGACTTCGTCGCCGGTCTGCGCGGGACGGTCGGGCTCGCGATCCTGTCCAATTCTGGTGACGGTGCCCGTCAGGAAGAGGAGCGACGATTCGGGTTCGCGGCCGTGTTCGACCCGATCTGTTACAGCCACGAGATCGGCGTCACGAAGCCGGAACCAGAGGCCTTCCGGATCGCACTCGACCAGCTCGCCGCCGCGCCCGAGGACGTCCTCTTCGTCGACGACGTGCCGGAGAACATCGAGGCTGCGCGGGCGATGGGGATCCGGGTGCACCTGCACGAGGAGACCGCGGACACGATTGCGGCGATCCGTGCGGCCGTGAGCGGAGGAGCGTGAGTGCCGCTACTGCGGAGCGCTGGATTCGGTGGGGTGCGACGCGGTGGTGAGCGACTCCACCCAGCCCCGCGCCGCGCGGAGGAGGTCGTCACGTGACGCGCCCTCGAACGCGCTGAGGCGCAGGAAGTGCTGCGTGATCGTGATGCCGAGGATGCCGCTCACGGTCATCAACGCCCGCAGCCGGGCGTCGTCGCCGTCCAGCGAGCGCGTCAGGTTCTCGACCCGCTCGTCGAGGTAGCCACGCATGGTGTCCGCCGCCTCGGGCACCGTCAGCATCGACCGGACGAGCGCGGCCGTCTCGGCGGGGAGCGCGTCGAACCGGATGCCCAGGACGTCGAGCAGGTGGTCGGCCGCCGCGCGCTCGCTCCCACCGTCCGACGTGGCCGGCAGCTGCACGGCGGTCGCGAACAGCGCTGCCTTCGACCCGAAGTGCTGCATCACGAGCGACGGATCGATGCCCGCTGCTGCGGCGATGCTCCGGATCGTCGTGCCCTCGTACCCGTTCGCACCGAACTGCTGCCGAGCGGCTGCGCGGATGCGCTCGGCGGTCTGTGCGCGCTTCGCGTCGCGTGAGGTCTCGGCCATGCGTCTGACTCTACGGTGTTGAGCGAGGTGTACGGTTCACTCAACGCCGATGAGCGAACGCATCGGTGCACGAGCTGACGGAGGAACCCCGATGACCCTGATCGCGATCGAAGAGCACTGGAACCACCCCGCTCTGACGGACGCCGTCAACGCCCTGCCCGACGACCGCCGCGACCCGAGCACGGCGCTGGACGAACTCGGCGACAACGGTGCGCTGCTCCGTGACCTCGGTGACACCCGGCTCGGAGCGATGGACGCGCAGGGGATCGACGTCCAGGTGCTGTCCCTCGCGCCGCCCGGAGCGCAGCCGCTCGATGCCGCGGACGCGATCCCACTGAGTCGGCAGGCGAACGACATCGCGATCGCCGCGGTCGCGGACCACCCGGACCGGTTCCGCGCGTTCGCGACCCTGCCGATGGCCGACCCGGCCGCCGCCGTCGCCGAACTGGAGCGCACTGCCGGCCTCGGCTGCGTGGGGCGATGGTCTACGGGCGGACGGGCGAAGTACCGCTCGACGACCGCCGGTACGACGACCTCTTCGCCGTTGCGGCGTCGCTCGGACAGCCGGTCTTCATCCACCCGCAGATCCCGTCGAAGCGGCTGCGCGAAGCGGCGTACGAGGGGTTCGACCCGATGGTCGAGCTCGGCTTGGCGACCTTCGGGTGGGGCTGGCACCTCGAGGCGGCACGTGCGGCACTGCGCCTCATCGTCGGGGGCACCTTCGACCGGCACCCGGACCTGCAGGTCGTGCTCGGCCACTGGGGCGAACTACTGCTCTTCTGGCTCGACCGTGCGGACAGCCTGTCGCGGGTCGCCGGACTCGAGCGGACGGTGTCCGACACCGTCCGCTCGAACCTCCACATCACCAGCTCGGGGATGCTCAGCCCCACGCTGCTCCGGCACGCGCTGGACGTCACGACGCCCGATCGGCTGCTGTTCTCCACCGACCACCCGTTCCAGCGACCCTCCGCCGCCGAGATCGACACGTTCCTGCAGGAGTTCCCCTCCGACGCGGCCCGCGAGGCGTTCACGTCGGGGAACGCACGTCGGCTGTTCGGGATCGGCGACCAGAAGGATGCGGCATGATCGGTCCGTGCCCAACCCGAACGTGACCGCCGCGTACCGCGCTGCCCGTGACCAGTTGCTCTCCGCAGAGTCCGCCGATGCCGCCCGCGCCGCCTTCCGGTGGCCGGACCTCGGCGACACCTTCAACTGGGCGGACGACTGGTTCGACGTCATCGCGGCCGGGAACGACCGCATCGCGCTCTGGATCGTCGACGCGGCCGGCTCGGAACAGCGGCTCAGCTACGCGGAGATGGCCGCCCGGTCCGACCGCTTGGCCGTGCGCCTGCACGAGCACGGCGTCCGGAAGGGCGACCACGTGCTGGTCATGCTCGGCAACCAGCTCGAGCTGTGGGAGACGATGCTCGCGGTGATCAAGCTCGGGGCCGTGATCCTGCCGACGTCGACGATGCTCGACACCGCCGACCTGCAGGACCGCGTCGATCGCGGAGCCGTCGCACACGTCGTCACGAACCGCAGCGAGACCGCGAAGTACGACCACGTCCGCGGGGGCTTCTCGCGTGTGGTCATCGGCGGCACGGCGGACGGCTGGACGGACTACCCGTCGGATCTCGGAGAACCAGCGCCCGCGGGGGAGTCGCGACCGATCGTGGTCACCAAGACCTCCGATCCCTGCCTCGTCTACTTCACGTCGGGCACGACCTCGAAGCCGAAGATGGTCGTGCACACCCAGACGTCTTACCCCGTCGGACACCTCAGCACGATGCACTGGCTCGGTCTGCGGCCCGGAGACGTGCACCTGGCGATCAGCTCGCCCGGCTGGGGCAAGCACGCCTGGAGCTGCTTCTTCGCGCCGTGGATCGCCGAGGCGACCGTCTTCGTCCACGACACCCCGCGGTTCGATCCGGCCGCGCTCCTCGCCCAGCTGGAGTCCGCAGAGGTGAGCACGTTCTGCGCACCGCCCACCGCCTGGCGGATGATGCTCCAGTCCGATCTCGGTGCGCGCCCTCGGGCACTGCGCGAGGTCGTGTCGGCCGGAGAACCGCTGAACCCCGAGGTCATCGACCGGGTCGAACGCGCGTGGGGTCTGACCATCCGCGACGGCTACGGGCAGACCGAGACCACCGCGATCATCGGCAACGCCCCCGGCAGCACCGTCACCCCGGGGGCGATGGGCCGTGCGTTGCCCGGTGTCACCGTGACGCTGCTGGACCCGGTCACCGGGCAGACCGGCGACGAGGGCGAGGTCTGCCTCGACCTCGACGAGCGACCGGTCAACCTGATGGCCGAGTACCTCGGCGACCCCGACCGCACCGCGGCATCGATGCGCGACGGCTTCTTCCACACCGGCGACATCGCGGTCCGGGACGCCGACGGGGAACTGACCTTCATCGGCCGGACCGACGACGTGTTCAAGTCGTCCGACTACAAGGTGTCACCGTTCGAGGTCGAGAGTGCCCTGCTGCAGCACCCCGCCGTGGCCGAGAGCGCCGTCGTACCCGCCCCGGATGACGCCCGGCTCAACGTCGTCAAGGCGTACGTGACGCTCGCCGCAGGGTTCGAGGCGACGGCGGACACCGCCGAACAGGTGCTCGCGTACGCGCGGACCGCGCTCCCGGCCTACGCACGCGTGCGTCGGGTCGAGTTCGCGGAGCTGCCGAAGACCATCTCGGGCAAGATCCGGCGCGTGGAGCTGCGGGAGCGCGAAGAGCGTGCGGCCGCGAGCGGGGTGCCCGTCGACGGCGAGTGGCGCGACGAGCAGTTCCCGGGACTGCGCGCGTCCCGTCCGCAGCGACCGTCCACCGGCAGCTGACACGCGGCGCGGCACGTGGAACTGATCCCCGATGTGTCCCGCGGCGCCTGGCTGCTCGCCCGCGCGGGGGCGTTCGGCACCGTGGGCGGGACGGTCGGAACCGGGTTCGAGGCCTCCGCGCGCATCCTCCACCCGGTGTCGGCGGACCGCGAGGACCGTTCGATCGTGGACGACCGGGAAGACCACCCCGTCCTCGAGTCCGCCCGGTGGCGGTGGTCCGACGTCGCATCGCGAACGGGCGGCATCGCGCACCCGCTCGTCCAGTGGCGGAGCCTGACCGGCCGGACCGACGAGTCCGACCTGGTGTTCGAGGACGGATGGCGCGTCCACCCGCCCGAGGAAGGCTGGTTCGAGCCGATCCTGCTCGCTGCGCTCACCGCGCACTTGGCCGAGGCCACGTCGACGCCGGACGACCTGGTCGCAGCGGTCTGGGGCGGGTGGGGTGATCTGACCGGCGGTTCGACGCTCGCCGTCGGTTGGCAGGGCGCCGATCAGGCGACTGCGGAGGAGATCGAGGCGATGCAGCGGTACGTCGTCGAGCAGCGAGCAGTGCACGACGGAGAACAGGCGGCGATCCGTGCTGCCCTCGCGGTCGAACGCTTCGACTGGCCGCACCGCGAGTGCTTCCTCCTCTCGATGACCCTGCCGCAGCTCGCCGACCCGACATGGCTGGACCGTGCCCGGATCGGGACGGTCGCGGACCTGCGCCACACCCCGCAGATGCTCTGGCCGGAAGACCACTCCTGGGTGCTCGCGTCGGAGATCGACTGGGACTCGACGATCGTCGCCGGGTCACGTGCCCTGGTCGACGCGGTCCTGGCCGACGACCGGTTCGAGGCCTTCCCGGTCGACGAGGACAGCGACCTGACGTGGGACGGCGACCTGGTCAACGGTTGAACCGTGGCGGTGTCGGCGGCCTCGTCCGCCGCCTGTCGACTAGAGCCGAGCGGGGAACGCCGATCGTCGGCCGACCAGCGTGAGCAGCGCCGCGACCGCCCCGAACACGATCATCACCACGGCCAGGACCAGTCCGTCGAACACGGTCAACAGCGCGGCTCCGAAGACCCCGGCGACGAAGATCGCGATGTTGAACGCGACGGGCAGGAACGCGCTGGCGACGTCGGCGTCCTCCCCACCGGCCGTGGTGAGCGCCGCCTGCAGCTGCGTCGAGGCACCACCGAAGCTGACTCCCCACAGGACGGCGGCGACCAGGACGGCGACCGGCGATGCGTGACCGACGAGCAGGACGACGCCGGTGACGACGAACAGTCCGACGCTCAGGTGGAGCAGGGGGCGGGGATGCCGATCGAGCAGTGCTCCCGTGACCACGACGCCGAGGATCGCCGCGATGCCGTAGACGAGGAGGACGAGCCCGGCGCTGAGGTCGGTGCCGGTCACCCGCAGGTACGGGGAGATGTAGGTGTAGATCGTGTTGTGCGCGACCATCCACGTGGCGATGACGGCGAGGATGATCGCGATCCCACGGATGCGGAACACCTTGACCACGGAGAGCTTCGCAGTGCCGGTCTGGCCGGGTGCGTCCGGCACGAACACGGCGATCAACGCGAGGATGACGACCCCGATCAGGCTGAGGCCGATGAACGACCAGCGCCAGTCCAGGGCGGTGCCGATGAACGACCCGAGCGGTGTGCCGAGCGCGAAGCCGACGGGGGCGCCCGTGGAGACGATGGCGAGCGAGACGCCCGCGAACCGGGCGGGACTGATGCGCCGCGCGTAGGTGGCGAACATGCCCCAGATGATCCCGGAAGCCGCGCCGGCGACGAACCGCGTGACGAGCGCGATGGTCACGTTCGGGGTGAACGCGGTGAGGGTGTTCGCGATGATCAGCACGGCGATCGCCGTCATGATCAGGGGCTTGCGGCGCAGGCTCCGCGTGAGTGCGATCGCCGGCACCGTGGCGATGACGGTGCCGATCGCGTAGGCGCTGACGAACAGTCCGACCGTGCCCTCGGACGTCCCCATGCCGTCCGCGATGACCGGCAGGAGGCCCGCGGGCATGGTCTCCATGGCGACGAGCACGAACCCGATCGCCGCGAGCAGTGCGAGCGGGAACCACGGCAGCCGGTCGTCGGCAACCGGAGTGGTCGACGGAGCCGACGGGGTCGTGGTCACGAGGGGGTCCATGTCCCTGACGCTAGGGCGGCTCGAGCGTCGGAAGGGAGGTTCTGCTCGACCCCGTTTCGGCAGAGCCTCACTCGTTCCGCGGAAGTGGTCTTCGCTGGGGGCATGACCGAACCCCAGACCTTCTTCATCACCGGGACCAGCCGCGGCATGGGCACCGAGTTCGCGCGCGCCGCCCTGGACGCCGGACACCACGTCGTCGCGACCGGGCGGGATCCGGAACGCGTCGTCGCAGCGGTCGGCCAGCACGACGAGCTGCTCGCCGTCGCCCTGGACGTCACGGACGAGCGCACCGTCCGGAGCGCGGTCGACGCAGCGATCGAACGGTTCGGCCGCATCGACGTCCTGGTGAACAACGCCGGAAGCTTCCAAGGCGGGTTCTTCGAAGAGGTCTCCTCGGAGCAGTTCCGCGCGCAGATGGAGACGAACTTCTTCGGTGCGATGAACGTCACCCGCGCGGTGCTCCCCGTCATGCGGGCGCAGGGCTCCGGTCGGGTCATCAGCATCAGCTCGACCGCCGGCATCGTCGCCGGTGCCGGTGGGAGCGCGTACGCCGCGTCGAAGTTCGCGCTCGAGGGGTGGATGGAAGCGCTGCACGACGAGGTCCTGCCGTTCGGCATCCACACCACGGTCGTCGAGCCCGGCTTCTTCCGGACGGATCTGCTCGCGGAGGGCAGCTCCACCTTCTGGGGCGACGTCCACCTCGACGACTACCGGTCTTCGTCGGACCAGACCAAGGAGTTCTTCCGCGGCATGGAGGGCAAGCAGAGCGGCGATCCGGCGAAGCTCGCCCGCACGCTCCTGGCCCTGACCGAGATGTCCGCACCGCCGCTGCGCCTCGTCGCCGGTGCCGACAGCGTCGAGGGGGTCGTGCGGAAGGCGCAGCAGCTCGTCGAACAGGCACGGGCGTTCCCGGAACTGACCTCATCGCTCGACCTGGACGACCAATCGAGCTGAGGCGGGCGACCGGGTAGCACCCGGGACCCAGCGCGCCGATCCGGCTCCGGCGTGTAGCCCGCGGCAGCGAGACTGGGTCGGTGCGCTCTCGTCTCGTCATCGGACTCCTCGTCGCCCTCGCCTGCACCGTGCCGCTCACGGCGTGCTCGGCCGCGGAGGGCCTGGCCCGGAACGCACTGGGGTCGTCTGGCGGATCGAGCGGCACCGAGACGGCGGTTTGCCCGAGCGCGGAGGCTCCGGCGCCGGACGCAGCGAATGCGACACCGGACCCGACCCCGGCGCCGACACTCGACCCCGCCGTTGCGAGCCAGGTGCGCACCGCCCTCCGGCAGGTCCGTGCGCTCCCGGCCGTCGCCGAGGCGACCCAGACGACCACGAACACTCCCAGTTCCGCCGCGGACCCGACCTGCTCCACCCGGTGGGTCACGTCGAACCACTTCGCGTCGCGGTTCACGGTCGCGATGGACCCCGACGCGACCCCGGCTCAGGCTGGAGCCGTCCCGACGACGATGGCCACCGAACTGGCGTGGACCGGCGCCTCCCTGACGCTGACCGTGCCGGCGGACGAGGGGCACATCGCCAGCACCGTCCACTACGACGGCACGTTCGACCAGCAGATCCCGACGTCGACGTCCACTGCGGTGGCGCAGGGACTGGCGACCCTCGCCGCGACCCCGCACGTGACCGGGCTCGAGGCCTCGATCCCGTACACGATGCGCGTCGACTACGGCTCGCTCGTCATCGGCGTGGACTCGGAGGACCAGGGCGTCCTCGACCGCGTCCGCGCCGTGATCGACACGACGGCCTTCGCGGACACGACCCTGCACGGTTCGTTCGGCAACGGCGCGAAACCGTGACGCGCCGCCCGCCATACTGAACCGATGACCCGCGCGCTGCTCCTCGTCGACATCCAGCTGGACTACTTCCCGGGCGGGGCCTTCCCCCTCGTCGAACCCGAGGCCGCTGCCGCCGCAGCCCGAACCGTGCTCGACTCCTTCCGCGCCGCCGGCGACCTCGTGGTGCACGTCTTCCACGTGTCCACCGACCCCGACGCCACGTTCTTCGTGCCGGGCACGCCGGGCCTCGGCTTCCACCCGTCGGTCGCGCCCGTCGACGGCGAGCCGGTCCTCGAGAAGCACGCACCGAACAGCTTCATCGGCACCGGACTCCAGGAACTGCTGACCGACGCCGGAGTCGACGAGGTCACCATCGTCGGGATGATGAGCAGCATGTGCATCGACTCGACGACCCGGGCCGCGCACGAGCTCGGCTTCACCGCGACCGTCGTCGCCGACGCGTGCGCCGCGCCGGACCTGGCGCTCGGGGGCGTCACCGTCCCGGGTGCGAGCGTCCACGCCGCCTTCATGGCGGCGCTCGACGGCAGCTTCGCGACCGTCACGACGAGCGACGCGCTCAGTCGCTGACGTCCGCAGGGCGCGTTCGGGGCCCTGAGATGGGGCAGAGCGGACGGGAGGCCCGTGGCGGCCCCGCCCCGCGCCTCCCGTCCGCCAGCCGGCTCAGTTGATGATCTCGTCGCGCTCGTCCGCGCGCAGTGCGGCCAGGCGCTCGCGCCAGAGGCGCAGCGCGTCGGGCGTGAGTCGGGGCCAGTCGGTGACCTCGCGGACGATCCGCGCCGGTTCGGTGCTGCGGTAGGACCGGGTCGGGTTGCCGGGGAACTTCTTGTCGGTGACGTTGGGGTCGTCCTCGTACGGACCGGTCGGCGCGACCTCGTAGACCCGCGGTTCGGCGTCACCGGCGGCGAGCTCGGCCGCGAGCCCGGCGCCGTCGGAGACCGCCGTGAAGGAGACGTGGTTCATGACCACCTCGGGGCGGTAGTTCGACCGGAAGCCCGCGGTGAGCAGGTCGCCCGGCACGAGGTCGGCCTTCGTGCCGTGGAAGAACGGTCCGTCGTCCTGTGCCTGCTCCACGGCGTCAGGCTACGCCGTGCGGGTCCGCCCCCGCGCACCTGACACATCCCCCTTCCGACGGACGCGCCGCCGGACACCGCTGCAATAGCGTGGCCGCCGTGATCGAAGTCAGCCACCTCACCAAACAGTACGGTCCGAAGACCGCCGTGGACGACGTCTCGTTCGTCGTCCGACCCGGCAGTGTGACCGGCTTCCTGGGGCCGAACGGCGCCGGGAAGTCCACCACGATGCGCATGATCATGGGCCTCGACCGGCCCACCGCGGGGAGCGCGACGGTGAACGGCCAGCCGTACACGACGTTCCGCGACCCGCTCCGACAGGTCGGTGCCCTGCTCGAGGCGAAGGCGGTCCACTCGGGCCGCAGCGCCTACAACCACCTGCTCTCGCTCGCGGCGACCCACGGCATCCCGAAGGCCCGCGTGCACGAGGTCATCGACATGACCGGCCTCGAGTCCGTGGCGAAGAAGCGCGTCGGCGGGTTCTCGCTCGGCATGGGGCAGCGCCTGGGAATCGCTGCCGCACTGCTCGGCGACCCGAAGACCCTGATCCTCGACGAGCCCGTCAACGGTCTCGACCCCGACGGCGTGCTGTGGGTCAGGCAACTCGCCCGCCGGATGGCCGCCGACGGCCGCACCGTGTTCCTGTCCAGCCACCTGATGAGCGAGATGGCGCAGACCGCCGACCGCGTGGTCGTGCTCGGCCGCGGCAAGGTCCTCGCCGACGCCCCGATCGCCGAGTTCGTCGCCGGTGGGGGAGTCGCACCGGGTGCCGCTGGCGGTGGCAGCCGGGTCATCGTCCGGACGCCGTCGCCCGAGCAGTTGTTCCAGGCCATCGGCCCGAACGCGACCGTCACGCCGCGCGAGGACGGCACCTTCCTGGTCGTCGGTCCCGACGCACCGACGGTCGGCAACATCGCCGCCCAGGCCGGCGTCGCACTGCACGAACTCACCCCGACCGGCGCGAGCCTGGAGGAGGCCTACATGGCCCTCACCCGCGACGACGTCGAGTACCGATCGGAGGGCACCCGATGAGCGCCACCACCTCGCCCACCACGTCGTCGACCCGCATGCACGGTGCGACCCGCCTGTCGTTCCCGCACCTGGTGCGGAGCGAATGGATCAAGCTGCGCAGCATCCGGTCCACGTTCTGGTGCTACGCGATCCTGGTGCTCGTGACGATCGGCATGGCCGCACTCGTCGGTGCGAACACCAACAGCGGCGGCGACCAGATGCCGACGGACATCGCCAACGGCACCCTCGTGAACGTCAACACCGTGGGCGTCCTGCTCTCGTCGCTCGTCGTGGGCGTGCTCGGCGTGCTCATCATCACCGGCGAGTACGGCACCGGTCAGGTCCGCTCGACGTTCACGGCCGACCCCCGGCGCACCGGTGTGATCCTCGCGAAGGCCGTGGTCCTGGCGGTCACGACGTTCGTGGTCAGTGCCGTCGCGACCTGGATCGGTGTGCTCATCTCGCTGCCGCTGCTGGCCGGCAACGGTGTGGAGCCGGAGATCGGCAACCCGGCGGTGTTCCTGCCCATCCTCGGGTCGTCCGTCTACCTGACGTTGCTCGCCCTGCTCGCCTACGGGATCGGGCTGCTGGTCAGGTCGAGCGCTGGCGGCATCGCGATCACGCTCGGCATCCTGCTGGTCCTGCCGGTGGTCCTGTCGCTGATGGCGGGGCTGATGAACCTCGAGTGGCCGGTCAACATCATGAAGTTCCTGCCCGACCAGGCCGGCAGTCAGCTCTTCGCGTACTCCTACGACGGACAGGAAGCCAGCCAGGACGACATCGTCCTGAACGGCTGGGGCGGCTTCGGTGTCCTGGCGGCCGAGGTGCTCGTCGTGGGTGCACTCGCGCTGACGGTCGCTCGTCGACGCGACGTCTGACCCGAGCGAGCGCGCACGCGTTCTGCGACGTCCCACCTGTCGATCGACGGGTGGGACGTCGTTCGTTGCGCCTGCATCGACTGGCCCCTGGCCTCGCTAGGCTCACGGCGTGCGACACCTCCCCGCCCTGGTCCTGCCGGCGCTCGCCGTCGTGGCCCTGCTCGCCGGCTGTTCATCGGCGCCGCCCGTCGACGAACAGGCCCTCGGCAAGTGGAAGACGCAGCAGGAGGCGAGGACCGAGACCGAGGATGCGGTCCTCGGGGTGCTGAGCGCCGACACGAGCCCCGGAGACGAGGACCCGGCCCACGTCGAGCCCGGCGTCCGCGTGCAGTTCCCGGACTCCCGGACGATCGACCACCTCGAGTTCTCGTGCTACGGCAAGGGGCAGATGCGCGGCGTCGTGCGGACGGTGTCGGCGCGCGGATCGCAGAGCATCGAACTCGATCCGATGGACTGCCGCGACAGCCCGCACCAGATCGAACTGTCGTCGAGCAAGGACGTCGACAGCGTCGCGTTCAACGACTTCGACAGCGACCGGCCGAGCGCCTGGCGACTCGTCATCTTCGGTCCGGGGCCCTCGGGGGAGTGACTACCACAGCACCTGGTAGCGGTGCAGCGTGACCCCGTTGTGGTACTCCCGCTGCTCGAGCAGGTCCAGCAGCACCGGCGGTCGCACGCCCGTCGCCGGCGCGTCGAAGAGCGGCCGACCGGCGCCGAGCACCGCGGGGTGCGTGTAGAGCAACAGCTCGTCGAGCAGCCCCGCGTCGAGCAACTGCGTCGCGAGGTTCGGGCCGCCGACGCCGATGTCGCCCTCGGACTCCTCGCGCAGGACGGCGAGCTGCGCGATGGCGTCGTCACCCCCGATGACCCGGGTGTTGTGGTCGGCGCTGGTCCGGGTGCGCGAGACCAGGACCTTCGGCTGGTCGGTCCAGACCTCGCCGTACTCGCGCATGAACGCCGGCATCGACTCGTCGGTGCGGGCGTCCGGCCAGAACGGGTCCATCATGTCGCGGACGACCCGTCCCTCGACGGACAGGGTCATCGCGGCGGCGCGGGCGTTGAACTCGCGGTGCAGCGGCTCGTCGATCCGCATCCACTCGGGTCCCTCGACGTCGCCGAGTTCACCCTCGTCGCGCTCGACGAAACCGTCGATCGACACGTTCATCCAGTACACGAACCTCGCGGGCATCGCTGACTCCTTCGTCGCGCGGAACCGGGCGGGACCAGCCCGGTCCGCTGCCCGCGAGCGTACGCTCGCGCACGCAGCCCTTCCTCGACGATGAGAGCAGGACCCCGTGCGCCGAACAGTCGCAACCATCCTCGCCGTCGCGACGCTCACGGCGGTCGCGGCCACGGGCCTCCCGGTCGGCGCCGCCGCAGCGTCCACGCCCGTGGCGGACCGGACCACCGGACACAGCGGCTCCGGACGCGGCGCGGCCGCGCCGACCCACCGGAACCCGGTCGCGCTCAGCCTGCCCGACGGCGAGACGGCGGCGAGCTGCGCCGACCCGACCGCGATCCGCGGCGTCGGGCGCGACCGCAACTGGTACCTGTACTGCACGACCGACGCGTTGACGGCGACGGAGCAGAACGCCGACGGGTCGCTCGTGCAGCACGGTGTGCCGACCTACCGGTCGACCGACCTGACGCACTGGACGTACGTGAACGACGCGTTCCCGACGCGACCGGCCTGGGTGGGGTCCGCCAACGGGATCTGGGCGCCGGACGTCGTGTACCGGGCGGGCGACCGCGGTCGCGCGGGCACCTGGTACCTGTACTACGCCGCGTCGGACACACCCTCGGCATCGGCACCGACCGGCGGGGGGTCCGCGATCGGCGTCGCGACGAGCTCGAGCCCGACCGGTCCGTGGAAGGACTCCGGCGGCCCGGTCGTGGCACCGCAGACCGCCGCGAACGGCACCGGGGCGCGCTGGGCGTTCGACCCCGAGGTCATCACCGACAAGGGCACCACCTACCTGTACTTCGGCAGCTACTTCGGCGGCGTCAACGTCCGCACGCTCAGCGCCGACGGTCTCCGCTCCGACCCCGCGAGCGAGCGGCAGATCGCGATCGACAACCGGTACGAGGGCGCCTACCTGACGCGCCACGACGGCTGGTGGTACTTCATGGGCTCCGCCACGAACTGCTGCAACGGCGCCCTGACCGGCTACGGCGTCTTCGTCGCCCGGTCGCGCAGCCCCCTCGGACCCTTCACCGACCAGGACGGGGTGGCGATCACGAGCACCCGGGTCGGTGGGACACCCCTGCTCGCGCAGAACGGCAACCGCTGGGTCGGCACCGGGCACAACACCGTGGTCACCGACCTCGCCGGCCAGGACTGGATCATCTACCACGCGGTCGACCGCGGCGACCCGTACTACGCCGGGCAGCCGACGTACACGAAGCGGCCGGCGCTCATCGACCCGCTCGACTGGCGGCACGGCTGGCCCGTCGTGCGGGGCGGGGCGGGACCGTCCGACACGGTGCAGCCGGGGCCGGTCGCACAGCCGGGGCAGCGCGCGACCTACCGGGCGACCACCGCACCGGTCGACGTTCCCGGACGGACCATCCGCGCGTTGTCGACCTCGTTCGACGGGACCACGCTCCCCACGGCGCTCCGCTGGACCCGTGAACCCGACCGCTCGACCTGGACCGTCGGCGGCGGCACGTTCCGCTGGCAGACGCAGGACGCCGACATCCATCCGCCGGCGACGCCACTCGCCTCGGTCCTGTCCGAACCGGCGCCGCAGGGCGACTACGTGCTGCAGACGACCGTCGCGGTGGACACCCCCGCCACCGGCGACGGCGTGAACTACGTGCAGGGCGGACTGATCGTGTGGGGCGACGACGGCGACTACGTCCGGCTGACGTCGAACTCGATCTTCAACACCCGGCAGACGGAGTTCGGCAAGCAGGTGTCCGGGCAACCGGCCGGGGCGCCGAGCTACGGCAACACGGTCGTCGGACCGGTCGGGGACACCACCACGCTCCGGATCGTGCACCGGGTCGTCGGCGGGGAGCACCGGTACACCGCCTGGACGAGCGTCGACGGGCGGCACTTCGTCCGGGGCGGGACCTGGACGGCGGACCTCGGGAGCGCCCCGAGGATCGGGCTCATCTCGCTCGGCGGTGCCGGGTTCACGAGCACGTTCGAGGACCTGCGGGTGAGCACGGTGGCGACGCACCGGCGGTGACGGACGCGTGGTCGCGTGCGCAACGCGGGCGCGGCTCGAGTGGGCGACCGGAGGAGGACGGGAGGCACGGTGCCAGCTGGCACCGTGCCTTCCGTCCGCTCCGTGGTCGCGTTCAGCGCACCTGCGGCTCGTCGATCGCCCAGTACCAGTCGTTGTCGGCGTTGGTGAGCGCCCACTGGACGCGGACCTGCTTCGCACCGGACGGCACCGTGACGGGGACCGACGCGACCTGCGCGATCTGGTCGGTCGTGTACGACGCGACCTGCCGGAACGCGCCACCGTCGAAGGAGACGAGGACGGTGGCCTGCTGCGCGCCCTCCTGGCGGTAGTGGTTGCCGAACGACACGGTCGCGCTGGTCTTGCCCGCGACCGAGTACGGCTGCGAGGTGATGCGGCTCGAGAACGTGCCCGTGTGGGTCTTGTCGGCCCACTCGTCGGAGTCGGCGACGGCGAAGACACCGCGTTCGCGGACGTTGGCCTCGCGGGTCTGGTCGCGCTGCGACTGCGTCCAGAAGTCGTCGTCGGTCAGGGTCCAGCCGGCCCACTCGGTGACGCCACCGGTGCCCATGCCGGTGTTGTCGACGCTCCAGCCGGTCGGCATGCTCTTCGTCCAGCCGAGCGTCGAAGCCGGGATCCCGGTCTCGTCGACGCGGGGCTTCAGGGCGCCGACCATCGTGTCGAACGGGTCGGTCGACGCGGTCGCGAGCGGACGGCCGTCGAGCTCGGCGGGGCGGGCGACGCCGAAGGTGGCGAGGACGTCGGCGGCGATGTCGACGTTCTTCGGGCGGATCGCCGGGGTCTGCTTCGTGATGCCGGGGCCGGTCTTGATGATGAACGCCGAGCGCTCGGCCGGGGTGCTGCCGCCGTGGCCGCCGGCGTCGGTGTGCCCGTGGTCGGCGGTCACGATGAACGACCACTGCTCCGACGAGTACGTGGTGCGCGCCTGCACCGCAGCCCGCAGCTGCCCGACGTACCCGTCGACCTCGCTGATGGCGTCGAGGTACTGCTGCGACGCGGCACCGTACGAGTGGCCGGCGTGGTCGACGTCGTCGAAGTGCACGAACGAGGCGTTCGGGCCGGTCGACCGCAGCGTCGACACGGCGTCGGCAGCCGCGTCGGCGTCGCTCGTGGCGGCGTACCGCTCGTCCACCGTGCCGACGAGCGGCGTGCCGACCGAACCGTCGACGATCGGGTTCCAGCTGGCGTCGGCGTACGTGGTGAGGGCGCTGTTCGCACGTTCGAGCCGGGTCAGGAAGTCGGGGTACTTCGTGATGTCGCTCGTGGTGCCCCACGTGTTGCTGAGCACCTTGTGCTTGTCCGGCCAGACGCCGGTCAGGTTCGTCGCCCAGCCGGGGCCGGACAGCGTCTGCGCCATCGGGGCGGCGTACAGCCAGGTCTTCGACGAGTACCCGGACGCGATCATCGCGTCGAGGTTGGGGGCGTCCGCCGCGGCGATGCGGTCGAACAGGGCGCCGTCGATGCCGATGACGACGACGTGTTCGCTGCTGGCAGCGGCGGCTGCGGCCGGGGTCGCTGCGGTGGCGGCGGGTGCTGCGGCGATGCCGGTGGCGAGGCCGCTCGCCGCCAGTGCGATCGCGGTCGCGGCGATGGGGATGGTCCTGGGGATGCGCACGGTCGAGGCCCTTCTCGAGGTCGGTGGAGTGGCCAGCCCATCGGCGCAGCGTGGCCTGGGGCGTGCGACCCGGGAGCGTGGGGACGAACGCGTGGTGAACCGCAGATGCACCTGTCCGGACAGGCTGGATCGTCGTTCGCCCCCCGTGCTACGGTCCTGTCGACAGCGCCTAGGGTTCCGGGACTCACGTCCGACTGGTCCGAGCGGCGCCACGGCCCGCCACCGAACGCGGACCGTCATCTGAACGGACAAAAGCCTGGAGGACCTCGCTCGTCGCGCCGCGCGTCGAGCAGAAGGTCCTGCCCGTGACTCCGTTCGCCGTCCTCCTCGTCCTCTCCGCCGCCGTCGCGCACGCCGCCTGGAACGTCATCGCCCACGGCGTGAGTCGCATCGGGTTGCCGTTCCTGTGGCTCGGTGCCGTGTCGAGCGTCGTCGTGTGGATCGGCGTGGTGCCGTTCACCGGCGGGCTCGGCACGGGGAGCCTGTCCGGCTTCCTGGTCGGCATCGTCGTGTCCGGGCTGCTGCACGTCGCGTACATGCTCGTGCTGCAGCGCGGGTACCGGGTCGGGCAGCTGTCCACGGTGTACGCGACCGCACGGGGGACGGGCCCGACGATCAGCGTCGTCCTCGCGATCACCCTGCTCGGGGAGCGACCGTCGTGGTGGGCGTTGGCGGGCGGCCTGCTGGTCCTCGTCGGGGTCGTGGCGGTCGGGCTCGCGGACCGCGGGACGGCGACCGCACCCCGCGCCCTCCCGCGCCGTCGGCTCGACCCCGGCATCGTCGCCGGGCTGCTCACCGGTGTGGCGATCGCCGCGTACACGATCTGGGACGCGCACCTGGTGCGCGGCGGTGTCGCACCGGTCGCCTTCATGGTGGGCTGCACGGCGGTCGAGATCGTGCTGTTCGGCGCAGCCCTCGGCCCGCGTCGGCGCGAGGTCCTGCCGGTCCTCCGTGCGCACTGGGGCCGGGTGCTGGCGTTCGGGGTGCTCTCGCCGCTGTCGTACATCCTGGTGCTCGTCGCGATCACGATCGCACCGGTCGCGCTCGTGGCCCCGATGCGCGAGGTCAGCGTGGTGCTCGTGAGCGTGTTCGGCGTCGTGGTGCTGCGCGAGGGGCGCGCAGGGATGCGGATCGCGGCGTCGGTCGTCGTGCTCGCCGGGATCGCACTGCTGGCGGTCTGAGGGCGGACCGCCCCGCGCCGGCAGGGGAGACCTGTCCGGACAGGTGCCTGTCGTGTTCACCTGCCGGTCACCCTCGGTGCACCGGTTGGGCACGGCGCGCAACCTGTCGGATGCCACAGTTGCGGCGTCCCGAGCGGACGGCGGACCCCGCCCCGCTGCGGATCCTCGCCCCGCCGCCCGAAAGGTCATCATGCCCATCACCGCCCTCAAGCCGCTGGCCGCCCTGGCCGGCGCCCTCGTGCTCGCCGCGACGCTCAGCTCCTGCTCGGCAGGCTCCACGGCCGCCGCCGGCAGCGACGAGACGTCGACCGCGACGAAGTACGCCGCGGACGAGAACACGATCGTGTTCGGCGTCGTACCCGACTCGGTGGACACCGAGACCAACTACCAGCCGCTGATGGACTACATCGCGAAGGAGTCCGGCAAGAAGGTCGAGTACCACGAGTCGACCGACTACGCCGCGCTCATCGAGGCGTCGGTCGCCGGCAAGATCGACGTCGCGTCGTTCTCCGGCTTCACCTACGTGACGGCGAAGAACAACGGCGCGAAGATCACGCCCGTGTCGTCGATCATCACGGCCGAGGGGCAGAAGCCCGGCTACTACTCCGAGGCGATCGTGCCGAAGGGCAGTGACATCACCTCGCTCGACGGGTTCAAGGGCAAGAAGGTCTGCTTCGTCGACCCGTCCTCGACCTCGGGCTACCTGTTCCCGAGCTACAACCTGCTGAAGGCCGACATCGACCCGACCAAGGACGTCACCCCCGTCTTCGCCGGCAAGCACGACGTCAGCGTCCAGAAGGTCGCGGCCGGCACCGAGTGCGAGGCCGGCTTCGCCGAGGACAGTGAGGTCGAGAAGAACAAGGACGTCACGGTCATCGCGAAGACCATGGTGCCCGGCGCCCCGATCGTCGTCTCCGACACCCTGCCGCAGGCCGAGAAGGACACCCTGACGAAGGCGCTCGCCGACGTCACGATCGACGACATCATCGCCGCCGGCGTGACGAGTGCCGACAGCGACGGCTTCCGCAGCGTGTTCTACGGCACGAAGCCGGTCGACGACGGGTACTACGACCTGATCCGCGACATCTGCAAGACCACGAAGTCGACCACCTGCCAGGCCTGACCCCGGCACCCCCGGAGCCCGGACAGCGCGAGGAGCAGCACGCATGACGCACGACGACCCCGCGGTGGAGATCACCGCACTCACGAAGCGCTTCGGTGACACGACCGCGCTCCGGGACGTGTCCCTGACCGTCCGACCGGGCGAGGTCGTCGTCCTCCTCGGGCTGTCCGGGTCCGGCAAGTCCACGCTGCTCCGGCACGTGGACGCCCTCGAGCTGCCCACCTCCGGCACCGTCCGGGTCGGCGGCACGACCGTGCACGACCTGTCCGGCCGGAGGCTCCGCGAGCTGCGTCGTCAGGTCGGGTTCGTGTTCCAGCAGTTCGAGCTCGTGCCCGCGCTGACGGTGCTCGAGAACGTCCTGACCGGAGCCCTCGCCACCCTGCGCGGCCCGCGGCTCGGCCTGTGGTCCTACCCCCGCCGGCTGCGGCACCGTGCGCTCGCGCACCTCGACCGCGTCGGGTTGCTCGACCGGGCCTACCAGCGCGCGGACACGCTGTCGGGCGGACAACAGCAGCGCGTCGCGATCGCCCGGGCGCTCATGCAGGACCCGTCGGTCCTGCTCGCCGACGAGCCCGTCGCGTCGCTCGACCCGGAGTCGAGCGGTCAGGCGATGGCGCTCATCCGCGAGATCGCCGCTGAGCGGGGCCTGACGGTCCTGTGCAGCCTGCACCAGGTCGACCTCGCGCTGTCCTGGGCCGACCGGATCATCGGACTCCGGCACGGCGAGGTCGTCCTCGACACCCGCACCGAGGGGCTCGGCAAGGCGCAGGTCATGGAGATCTACGGCCAGGTCGCGACGTCGACCGACGAGTTCGCGGCCGTCGAGGCGCTGCACGACACCGTGGACGCCACGAGCGGGCTACCGGCATGACCGCCGTCACCGAGCGGCCCGTCGTCCGCACCCACCGCTCGCCCGAGCAGGCCGTCGCCGCAGCACCGCGCCGGCGCGTCTCGCCCGAGCGCGTCGCCGCCGGCCTGACGCTCGTCGCCCTGGCCGTGCTGGCGTGCGTCGCCCTGGCCCGGATCGACATCTCGCTGCCGAACATGATCGCGTCGTGGTCGAACGCGGAGCACTTCTTCCAGCGCGTCGGCACCGTCCGGTTCCCGGACGCCGCGACGCTGCTGCAGCAGACTGCCCTGACCGTGGGGCTCGCGCTGCTCGGCACCCTGCTCGCCGCGGTGCTGAGCGTCCCCGTCGCCTACCTCGCCGCGGGCAACACCAGCCCGGGCCGCGGGTGGATCGCCGCCGCGCGGTTCGTGAGCGTCCTGACCCGCGCGATCCCCGACGTCGTCCTCGCGATGGTGTTCGTGCTGATGTTCACGATCGGCCCGCTGCCCGGCATCCTCGCCATCGGCATCCACTCGATCGGCATGATCTCGAAGCTCTTCGCCGACGCCATCGAGCAGATCGACGAAGGGCCCCGCACCGCGATCCGCGCCACCGGGGGCAACCGCCTGCAGCAGTTCACGGCCGGCGTGCTGCCGCAGGTGCTGCCGTCGTGGGTCGCGACGATCCTGCACCGCAACGACATCAACCTGCGGGGGTCGGTGATCCTCGGGTACGTCGGCATCGTCGGGCTGGGCCGCGAGATGTCGTTCGCGTTCAAGTCCCTCGACTACTCGCTCGGCATCGGGTACGCGATCGTCATCTTCGCGCTGTGCGTGCTCATGGAGATCGTGTCGAGCTCGGTCCGGGCCGCCATGCTCGGCGTCGCGCCGTCCGGCCGGGGGATCGGTGCGAGCGCCATCCGTGCGGGCATGCGCCGCCGGCAGGCCGGCGACGAGCGGCGCCAGCGCAACAGCGCCACGGCCGAACCCCGCGCCACCGCCGCCCCACGCTTCGCCACCCCCGACGACGCCCTCCGCCGCCCGTGGACCGCCGCGCGCGTCCGCACCACCGTGTGGTCCTGGGTCGCGGTCCTGGTCGTCATCGGCAGCGTCCTGGTGTGCGACATCGCCTGGGGCGACCTCGCCACCGTGTGGGGCAAGATCCCGCCGGTCGCCGCCCAGTTCTGGCCGCCGTCGTTCGGCAGCTACGGTGCCGGCGTGATGTTCTCCGCGATGTTCGACACCGTCGCCATCGCGCTCGCCGCCACCCTGCTCGCGCTCGTCTTCTCGATGGTCATCGGCTCGTTCGCGGCCCGCAACGTCGCGCCCACCCGCGGTGTCCGGACCGGCGCACGGTTCCTGCTCGTCGTCGTGCGCGGCATCCCGGAGACGATCCTGGCCGTGGTGCTCATCGTCATCACCGGCCTCGGCGCCCAGGCCGGCACGCTCGCGCTCGCGTTCGGCGGCATCGGCCTGCTCGGCAAGCTCGTCGCCGACTCGCTGGAAGAGGTCCAGCCCGGCCCGGAACGCGCCCTCACCGCCACCGGTGCGACCCGGTTCCAGCGGTACGCCGGCGCCGCGGTGCCGCAGGGAATCCGGGCGATGATCGGCCACACGTTCTACCTCGTCGACACGAACATCCGCGCGGCGACCATCCTCGGCATCGTCGGTGGTGGTGGGATCGGCTACTACCTGCTCAACGCCGCGCAGGGCTCGAACTACGCGTCCGTCACCGGGATCGTCCTGATGATCCTGGTCACGGTGCTCGTGGTCGAGGGCATCGCCATGTGGATGCGGAGGGTCTTCCGATGAACGCGACGACGACGACAGTCACGACGGCCGGCACCGAGCGGGTCGACGTCCTCGTCGTCGGCGCCGGCATCGTCGGCCTCGGCGTCGCCTACGAGGCGATGCTCCGCGGCGCACGCGTCGCCGTCGTCGACCGCGCCGCCGGCGTCGTCGGTGCGAGCGTCCGCAACTTCGGGCACGCCTGCATCACCCCGCAGACGGGCGAGGCCGCCGGGTACGCCCAGGAGGCCCGCCACCGGTGGCTCACGCTGGCTCCGCTCGCCGGGTTCACGGCTCGGGAACGCGGTGCGCACGTCGTCGCGCGCCGTCCGGAAGAGCTCGCGGTGCTCGAGGAGTACCGCGCCACGGGCGCGGACGTCCGTCTGCTCGACGGGTCCGCGATCGCGGCCGCCGTGCCGGTCGACCCCGCCACGGCCAGCGGGGGAGCGCACCTCGCGCAGGACCTGCAGGTCGACCCCCGGGAGGCCGCACCCGCCATCGCCGCCTGGCTCGCCACCCAGGGGGTCCGGTTCCACTGGCGCACCGCTGCGCTCGGGATCGAGACCGGTGCGGTCCGCACGGCGCGCGGCACCATCGAGGCCGACCGCATCGTCGTCTGCACGAACCACGACGTCGACCAGCTGTTCCCGGCCCTCGCCGAGGCGGCCGGGGTCGTCCGGTGCCGGCTGCACATGCTCCGCGCGGCGATCCCGCTGGCCTTCCCGCTCGCGACGCCGCTGCTCACCGGGTGGTCGCTGCTCCGGTACTCCGGGTTCGCGGCGATGCCGAGTGCCGAGGCACTCCGGTCCGCACTGGCGGCGTCGCTGCCCGACGGCATCCGCTGGGACCTCAACCAGATGTACACGTCGCCGCCCGACGGCAGCGTCATCGTCGGGGACACCCACGAGCGCGACGTGGACGCTCCGCCGTTCCAGGACGAGGACGGCTTCCGGCTGCTCGTCGCCGAGACCGAGCGGCTGTTCGGTGCGCCGCTCCGCGTGCTCGACCGCTGGCAGGGCGTCTACGCGTCCTCACCCCGGCAGGAGTTCCTCGTCGAGCACCCACTGCCGGGCGTCGACGTCGTCACGGTGACCACGGGCATCGGCATTACCACCGGACTCGGCCTGGCGCCGTCGGTCCTCGACGCCGTACCCGGGCAGCACGCGGATCAGGTGCGCGCCAGCACCCGCTGACCGGCGACCCACACCCCGACGACGCGCTCGCCGCGGATCGCCACGACGTCCGCACGGTGTCCGGGTGTCAGGGAGCCGCGGTCGTCGAGACCGGTGTGCCGGGCCGGTGCTGCGGTGACGGTGCGGACGAGGTCGTCGAAGAGCGCGACCCCGGCTGCCGCAGCGGCACGCAACCCGGGGAGCAGCGAGCCGAGGTGGTAGTCGGACGTGACGACGTCGGCGTGCCCGGCGACGAGTGCCGACCGGGCCGAGGGTCCGGACCCGTGCGAGCCGCCGCGCCACAGGTTCGGCGCACCGACCACGACGCCGAGCCCTGCCGAGGTGGCCGTCTCCGCGGCGTCCGACGTCACCGGGAACTCCGAGATGCCGGACCCCAGGCGCGCCGCGGTCCGCACGGCCTCGGCCGAGTCGTCGTCGTGCGCGGCGAGCACGACACCGGCTGCGCGAGCGACCGCGGCGATGCGCTCGCGGCGGCCCGGGACCCCGGCGTCTCCGCGGCGGAACCGGTCGAGGCGTGCGTCGAGTTCGTCGTCGCCGAGTCGGTCCAGCGCCCGGTAGGCGCGACGCCACCCCGCCTCGTCCGGGTACTGCCCGCGGCCCGGCGTGTGGTCCATGTACGAGACGAGTCCGATGCGCGCCGGGGCACCGGCGACGAGCCGCTCGAGCGCGTCCACGGTGCCGTCGTCCGTCACGTCGACGCGCAGGTGCACGCGGACGTCGATCGGCAGCGGCGTGGTCGCGAGGGCGTCGAGCACGGCGGCCGCGTGCTCCGCGCTCCGGGTCGGCACGGTGTCGGGCTCGATCGAGCAGCACAGGAACGCCGTGGTCACGCCGGCGAGCAGCGCATCGGCGGCGAAGGCATCGAGGGCATGCGGCAGCGGGACGCCGACGCCGGGGCGTGGCTGCTCGAACCGGGCGAGGGAGTCGGCGTGCACGTCGACGAACCCGGGCAGCAGCTCGACGTCGCCGAGGTCGACCACGTCGTCGTCGGACTGCGATGCGACGACGACACCGTCCCGCACGTGCAGGACGGTGTCGTCGGTGCCCGCGCCGAGGTGGACACGGGCGGCGCGGTACGTCGTCATCCGACCAGCATGCTGGACGGCACGACCGCGCGGCGCAGGTACCCGGCCGACGGCGGGGTCACCACGGCGTGGTCGACACCCTCGAGTCCGACGGCGGGTTCGACGAGGTCGGCGAACGGCAGGTCGGTCGACGCCAGGAACTCCACCGCGGTGGCGAGGTGCCGGGGCGCGTAGTTGTGCACGCCGACGATCCGGAGCAGCCCCCGCACGATGCGCTCGGGGTCGAGCGACACCGGACGGCTCGACGACACCGCGCCGACGAGGACGGCCGTGCCGCCGACGTCCAGGGCGTCCACCGCGGTCTCGACGGCGTCCGGGTAGCCGGACAGCTCGATCGCGACGTCGACGGCACCCACCGGCTCGCCCGGCGACACCGCAGCATCCGCGCCGAAGCACACGGCCAGGGCACGTCGCCGGGCGTTGGGGTCCGAGACGACGACGGTGGCCCCGGCGGCGACGGCCATCGCGACCGCCGTGACCCCGAGCATGCCCGCACCCGTCACGAGGACCCGAGCTCCGGCGAGCGGGCGGTCCACCGCGTCCAGTGCCGCGGCGACGGTGGCCGTGGCGCACGCGGCCGGGGCGGCGACCACGGCCGGCAGGTGCTCGGGCACGACCGCGATCGCGGTGCCGGGCAGCAGGACGCAGTGCGTCGCGAACCCGCCGTTGAGGAGCCAGTCGGCGGTCGATGCCTCGTGACCGTACTTCCGCAGGGACCGGCACTTCTGCGGCAGCCCGGCACGGCACCGGTCGCACGCGCCGCACGACGCCGCGACCGACCAGACGACCCGGTCACCGAGGGCGACGGGGACGCCGGCGACGGTGGTCGGCACCGACCCCGGGGCGATCGCGACGACGTGGCCGACCTGCTCGTGCCCGAGGACGCTCGGCGCTGGTCCGGCTCGGTGCCCGAGCGCCGTGTGCAGATCGCTGCCGCACACCGTCGCCGCCTCGATCGCGACCAGGACGGACCCGTCGGGCATCGGCAGGGCCCCGGCATGCTCCTCGACCGTGACCGGGTGCCCGATGCCGTGCCAGAGCGCGTACCGGGCGTCGACGTCGGTCACCGCGCCACGGCGCTGAACTCGTCGGCGCGCGGCTCGTCGGTCCCGAGCGCGGCTGCGTCGAGTCCGGCGAGCACTGCGGGCAGGTCGACGACGGAGTCGAGCACGTGCGTGTGCGGCACGGTGGCGAAGTCGGCGTCCTGGTGGGTCCCGGTCCGGACACCGGCGACGACCGACGCCCCGGCACGGCTGCCCGTCAGCAGGTCGGCCACGGTGTCACCGACGACGGCGACCTGGCGCACGTCGTCGGTCTGCGTGCGCAGCACGGCGGTCAGGACCATGTCCGGGAACGGACGGCCACGACCGGCGTCGGCCGGCGACAGCGCGAGGTCGACCCGGTCCTGCCAGCCGAGCGCGTCGAGGACGGCGTCGCGGGTCACTGGGCTGAACCCCGTCGTCAACGCGACCTTCGTGCCGGACGCGCGCAGGGCCTCCAGGACGTCCACCGCACCGTCGACGGGCCGGACGCCGCGTCCCACCGTCGCCGCGTAGGCGCGCTCGAAGGCGGCGTTCGCCGCTTCGGCACGCACCGTGTCACCGTCGAACAGGGCCGTGAACACGGCGATCTTCGACTGCCCCATGGTGTCGAGCGCGTACTGCACGGCGTGGTCGTGCGCGGCCGTGCCGGGCTCGAGGCCGACGTCGGTGAGGGCGGTGCGGAAGGCATCGACGACGACACCGCCGTCGTGCACGGTGGTCCCTGCCATGTCGAGGCAGACGAGCGAGATCATGGGGCTCCTGTGGTCCGGTCACCCGCGGGTGCGGGCTGTCTCCCGCCAGAGCGGGGCTGCCCACAGCGTCCGAGGAACCGATGACCACCATCCGGTCCGCAGGTGTCCGGCAGATGAACAGCGCCGGGAGCCTGCAGCGCTCCTGTCCGGACAGGTGTGCGACGGGCCCGCCACCTCGGTTACAGTCCGCAGCGTGCCGGAAACGCGTTACCTCGAGATCGCGGCGGAGCTCGAAGCCGAGCTCGCCGACACCGTCGTCGGCACTCGGGTCGCCAGCGAGGCCGAACTCGCCGCACGCTTCGGCGTCAGCCGGTCGGCCGCCCGCGCTGCCCTGCAGCACCTGCAGCGCCGCAACCGGATCCGCCGGGTCAAGGGTGTCGGCAGCTTCGTCGCACGGCGCATCGACTACCGGATCGGCTCCGACGCCGCGCCGTCGTGGAGCCGCACCGTGCGCGACGCCGGCGGAGAGCCCTCGAGTGTCACGCTGTCCTGCGCCCTCGCACCGGTGCCCGCATCCGTCGCGCCGCACCTCGGGCTCGAACCCGGGGCGCCGTGCCACCGGCTGACCCGGCGCTCGCTCGTCGACGGACTGCCTGCCGCGTGGGGCGTCGAGTGGGTGCCCCGCTCGGTCGTCCCCGAACTCGGGCAGGCGCTGCGCGTGCGGAACTCGCTCTACGACGTGCTGCGCGAGGCCGCCGGCGCCGAGCCCGTCCGCCGGTGGGTGCGCGCCGGTGCGGACGTGGTCACCGACGAGGTCGCCCGGCACCTGGACCTGGACGAGGTCACCCTCGGGTGGTTCATCGAGAGCTGCACCGTCGACGCCGTCACCGGGCGGCCGCTCCTGGTGAGCGAGCGCTGGATCCGGGCCGACGCCATGCGGGTGCTGTTCGAGAGCGGGCCGACGGGCTGACGCGTCGGCGTCTCTGCGTCGCGCGCGCCGTGCCGGCGCGCGCGCCGTGCCGCCGCACGGCGCCGCCGTGCCGCGGCGCCCTTCAGCCGGAGAACGCCGCGGGCCCCCACGATCCCCGTCGGGATGGGAGGATGCACCGACGCCTGCCCGCACCGAGAACGAGGTTCGATGAGTCCGACCGAGGACCCCCAGTCCGCGGCCCCACTGCTCGACGGGCGCTACCGACTCGAACACGCCATCGGCCAGGGTGGCATGTCCGTCGTGTACCGCGGCATCGACGAGAGCCTGCACCGCCCCGTCGCGGTCAAGGTGTTCCACGCCGGCACCGTCGACATCGCCCGGCAAGAGGCCGAACTCGGCGTGCTCGCCTCGCTCGAGCACCACAACCTCGTCAGCCTGCTCGACACCGGCGTCGTCACCGGCCACGACGGCACCCACCAGCGGTACCTCGTGATGGCGTTGGTCGTCGGCCAGGACCTCGAGGAACGCCTCGCCGTCGGCCCGCTCGCCTCCCGCCACATCGCCGAGATCGGTTACGACATGGCCGAGGCGCTGCACTACATCCACAGCCACAGTGTCGTGCACCGCGACATCAAGCCGTCGAACATCCTGCTCGTCGACTACGGCCACGACTCCGACCGTGCCCGCGCGCGGCTCACCGACTTCGGCATCGCGCTCGCCGCGGGCGTCGAACGCATGACTGCCGACGGCGTCACCACCGGCACGGCTGCCTACCTGAGCCCCGAGCAGGCCCGCGGCGGCGACGTCGGGAGCCCGAGCGACGTCTACTCGCTCGGCCTCGTGCTGCTGCAGTGCTTCACCCGCCGCCGGGAGTTCCCCGGTTCGCTCGTCGAGTCCGCGGTCGCCCGGCTGTCCCGCGACCCGGTCGTGCCCGAGCCACTGCCCGAGCACTGGAAGCAGCTGCTGCGGGCGATGACCGCGCAGGACCCGGCTGCGCGCCCCGCCGGCGCCGAGCTGGTCACGATGCTCCGCGACGTCGTCATGACCGAGACAGCCGGCACCGACCACGTCGTGGACACCACGGCGGCGGCTCCGACCGCCGCTGCCGGTGCGCCGCGAGCCGACGCCGACACGGCCCGCCCGGCGACGCTCGACACCCTGCCCGACGAGGCCCTGCACCGCACCACCGCGATGGCCGCCCGCCTGTTCGACGCGCCCATCGCCCTGGTCGAGGTGCTCGACGAGGACCGCGCCTGGTCGCAGTCGTACATCGCCGAGGGCGTCGACGAAGCAGCGCGCAACATCAACTTCGGCAACGGCTTCGCGCCCGTCGCGGTCCCCGTCGTCATCCCGGACGGCTCGATCCACCCCGACATGCAGCACAGCCCGCTCGTCACCGGCGCGCTCGGCATCCGGTTCTACGTGAGCGTGCCGCTCGTGCGCCACGACGGCGTCCCGATCGGGACCCTCGCGGTGCTCGACACGAAGCCGCGGCAGGCGACCGAGGCCGACCTCGCCAACCTGCACGACCTGGCCGCGCTCGCCGTCACACAGCTCGAGATCCGGCAGGAGTCGCTCCGCACGACGAGCGACTCCCTGCCGGTCGCTCAGGTGACGGGGCAGCAGGAGGGCGCGCGGCCCTAGACGGTCGCCGCTGGCGGACGGGAGGCCCGGTGTGGGCCCGCCCCGCGCCTCCCGTCCTCCCGCGGTCGCGTCTCGTGCGTCGGTCCCGCCCGCGGGCGGCTGCCTGCCCGCCCGCGCGCCTCCCGCGGGCCTCCCGCTGCCTCCCGCTGGCCTGCTCGCTCGCCCGGTCGGCGCGCTCTGGATGCCGAGCGGGCGAAATACCGGGGTTGCGCGCCCCGCGACCCGGGCATTTCGTCCGCTCGCGGGCACATGCCGCAACTCGCATGCATCCGCTGGAATACGAGTGCCCGCTCGCGCGAGCGGGCGAAATGCCGCCGTGTGTGGCCGAGCAGACCCGGATGTTTCGCCCGCTCGCAGGTCCGGGCGGCGGGAGCGGGTGCCGGTGGGAGCGGGGACGAGGTCGGCGGGGCGCGATGCCGATCCCGGCTGATCGGGCACTGCCCCTATCGGTTCAGGCCACGCAGGCGCATGCTGTGCGAGGTAACGGAACCCGAATCCGCAAGTGGTCGAAGCACGATCGACCCGTGGGGAGGGAGCGCCTCTCTGGGCCTCAGTCGAGCGTCGACGCTTCCTTCCTGTCCTGCCCCGCAGCTCGTCCCGCCGCGATTCGGGTGTCGCGACCGGACGGGGAGGGACGTCCGCGTCCCCGCGAGCCGGGTCGTCACCACCGCCCGGCTCGTGCAACTCACTCGGTGAGGGCAGCCGCGTAGGCGCGGACCGACCGGTGGTAGCGGGGGAGCGTCGGTTCGACGGCCTCGATCGCGACGCGGAGCGCCTCGTCGTGACGGCCGGCACTGTGCAGGGCGAGCGCGAGGAACACCTTCGGCGCGGCTCCGGTGGACGGGTGTTCCGGGGCGTCGCGGAGCATCGCGATGGCCTCGTCGACGCGGTCGAGGTTCCGTAGGGTCGAGGCGTGCTGCACGACCATCTGCGCCGCACGTGCGGGATCGACGTCGGCGAGTCCCGCGGCGGTGGCGGCTGCGTAGTGGACGTCGGCCTCGGCCTCGTGGCCGCCGGAGTCGTTCGCGCCGCCGAGCTCGAACGCGCCGAGGGCCGGGTGCGGCGCGGCGTCGGCGAGTTCGCGCATGCGGTCGATGCGCTGCTGGTCGTCGATCGTGTCGTCGGCCCAGAGTGCGGCGACGCGGGCTTCCCAGTCTGCAGTGCTCATCGGTCCAGCGTATTGCCGCCCGGCGTCGCACCGTCGGCGATCGTCGCTCCGTCGTTGACCGTCGCATCGTCGGCGACCGTCGCACCGTCGGTGACTGTCGCGCGGAAGGACCGGACGAGCGGGACACCGGGGTGCACGAGCGCCGGCGCACGCCAGGCGAGGGCCGAACCGATCGCCGGGTACTCGGTGGCCCGGACGAACCAGGGATCGCGGTGGTCGAGCGCTTCGAGTCGGATCGTGGCCGGCGCTCCCTCGAACACCGCGGACCACTCCACCCAGGGCGCGACCGAGCCGTGCACCGCCGCCTCGCCCTGCGCGTCAGCGGTCCGGACGACCACGTCGGTGCAGTCGGCGAAGCGCCAGAAGAACCCGCCGTACCCGGCGCCGACCCGGCCGTTGCTGCCCGGACCGCCGAGGTGCACGACGGCGTCGCCGGGGGTTCGGAACGAGGACGACCAGGTCAGTTCCCACCCGGAGCCGACGGCGCGCCAGGCGAGGGTGCGGTCCTCGTGCAGGACGACCGTGTGGTCGGGGCCGCGCCAGACGAGTTCCTGGACCGTGCCGCCGCCGTGCGGGGCTGGGTGCTGCTCGGCACGCACGACATCGACGCGGCCGTGGTCGTCGCGCCACACGTAGCCCGGACCGTGCACGTAGGTGCGGCCGCCCCAGCAGTTCACGCCGTCGACGTCCGGGATCGCGACCCCGACGCCGCAGTGCCAGTCGTGGTCGGCCGGGTGGTGGGCGCTCAGGACAGTGCCGCCGAGGGTCCGCACCGGGTGCAGGTACGGACGCGGCGACGAGGTCGCGATGGTGGCAGCACCGTCGCGCTCCGTGGCCACGGGGGCCCCGTCGACGCGCAGGACCTGCAGCACCTCGTCGCGGGCGGTGCTGGCCCAGGGCGCACCCACCTCGGAGAACAGCGCTCGTGCGTCGGCGGCGCGGTCGACGATCTCCTCGACGTCGGCGACGAGCGGACGACGGGCGGGCCCCTCGCCCTCCCACGTCACCCAGGGGTGGTCGATGCGGACGGGCTCGGCGGCACGGACGGCCTCGAGCACCTCGACGAACGCACCCGTGGAGACGAGGGGGACGAGCAGTTCGTCGCCGCGGGACCGGTGGGCGAGCAGGTTCTCGAGCAGATCCGTCCGGCCGAGCGTCTGGGTGGTGTCGCCGACGGTGACCTCGTCGGCCGTGTAGTGCAGCACGGCGCTCCCGGCGGCGCCGCGGACCCGAACGGTCGGCAGGACCTCGGACGGAGCGCAGAGGGTCAGGGCCGCGGTGGCTTCGAGCCCGGCGCTGGTCGTGACCCGGACGGCCGAGGTGTCGTCGCCCTCGGTGTCGTTCGCCCGGAACAGCTCGACCTCGACGCGCCTGACGTCGGACGCCCGACGGCAGCCGACGAGCGCCAGGGCCGTCGCGACAGCGTGGGCGAGCGGGTTCGTCACGACCCCGTCGAGGACGTCGACCCCGTCGACCCGGCGTCGGCCGGCCCACGCGGAGCGGTCCCAGTACGCCTGGTTCCGCGTCCACGTGCCGACGGCGGCGGCGGAGCGGACCGGACCGACGAGCGACCCGTCACGGAACGCCGGCAGCGCGTCGGACCCGAGGCTCTGGAACCCGACCTGGACGACCCGGCCGGTGCGCCGCTCGGCGTCGAGCAGGGTGTCGAGCGCGTCGCGGGTGGTCACCGGGGGTTTCTCGAGCAGGACGTCGGCACCGGCTTCGAGGGCGGTGGCCGCCAACGGCAGGTGGGCGGCGATCGGGGCGGCGATGACCACGACGTCGACCGGGCCGTGGTCGCGAGCCGCCAGGACGTCGGCCACGACGACCACACCGGCGTCGGTGGTGGTGTCGAGCGTCGGGTCGACGACGGCGGTCAGCGTGCAGACCCCCGCGGCGACGAGCCGGTCGATGTTCGCGCGGTGGTGCAGACCGTAACCACGCGCACCGACGAGCACCACGCCGGGGAGGGTCATCGAGCGGTGCCGATCGTGATGCGCGTCGTGCCGGGGGAGCGCCCTGTCACGTGGACGTGCTCGCCGTCCGGTCGGTCGGTGCCGCCGAGGAACGCGTAGTCCTGTCCGGGCGCGTAGAACGCCGGCTGGGTCGGGCCGCTGCCGTTGCCGACCCCGAAGGACACGGCGTCGTCGCCGACACGGTAGGTGCCGGTCCCACCGGCGAGGACGGTCTCCCCGGTCGCGGCGTCGGTGCTCACACCCGTGAACGTACCCCCGCCGCGGAACGTCAGCTGGAGCGACCACGGCACGTCGGCGCCCTCGGTCGTCACGTCGAGCGAGACGGCGTCCGGCGTGACGGTGACGTCGACCGTCGTGGTGAGGGAAACGGTGTCCGCCGCACGCGCACCGAAGGACATCGACGCCGAGAAGCGACCTTCGTCCCCGAGCGCGTAGGCGCCGTCGGTCCGTCGAGCCGCGGCGGGCAGGGGCTGGTGGTAGCCGGCGGACACGGTCTCGGTGAGTCGGTACCGCCCGTCGCCGAGGGACTCCAGCGACGTCGGACGGAACGGTCCGAGCCCGAAGAACTCCCGCGACAGCCGGACGTCGGTCAGCGCGACCGAGCCCGCGAACACCCGCAGGAACGTGGGGCTGTTCGCCAGGCCCGATCGGACGTGGCCCTGCGACGGCACGTCCGACCCGGCGAACAGGACGACGCTACGGTCCTGTTCTCGGACGTGCACGAGCCGGGCGTCGGCAAAGGTGTGCACGGCCGGTTCGAGCGGCGCGCCGACGGGCAACGGACGGGCGAGCAGTGGATCCGTCATCGCGCGGGCGGCGACCGCACCGGGCTGCCACGTCTCGGCGTCGGCGGCCCGGGCAGCGACGGCGGCGAGGTCGGCGCGGTCGTCGAGCACGGCCAGGTGCCAGAGCAGGGGAGCGAACGCGCCGATGCCGAACGCCTGCGACTGGTCCTGGCGGCGCGACTGGACGGTCTCGACGGTGTCGTCGGGCAGCAGCAGCGCGAGGGTGGCGTCGAGGGACCGGCGCACGGGGTCGAGCAGCTCCGGCCGGTCGAGCACCGAGGCGAGGACGAGGAACGACGGGCACGAGACGGCCGCCGCGTAGTTCGGGCTGCGCTCGGACCACAGCCCGTCGGCGTCGATGTCAGCACGCTCGGCGAGCCACTGGTCGATCCGCGCGACCAGCTCCGGTGCCGGGTGCAGTCGGTGGACCCGGGCGAGCGCGGCCGAGACCTCCCACCGGTGGTTCGGCGTGTGCACGCCACCCGTCAGCAGCGCCGGCGTCGCACGGTGCACGATCCGGTCGAGGTCGTCGGCCAGCACCGCGGCCGCCGGGACCGACGCCCGGTACGGCGCGAGCAGCTCGAGGGCGTCGCAGACGTCGTTCACGGTGAACGCCGAGTCCGGCGGGGAGAGCACGTTGTCGCCGCCGACGAACGTGCCGCCGGGGGACTGCCGGGCCGCGAGGTGCCGGACCCAGCCGTGCGCGGTGGCGAGGTCGTCGTCGGGAAGGCGATCGGGGCCTCCCGTCCGCTCGTTCCGGACCCACGCCCCGACCAGGGTGAGGGCACGCGCCATCAGTTCCCGGTGCTGCAGCGCAGCCGGATCGTCGTCGGTGAGCCGGAGGCGCGCGACGGCGGCGTCCGCTGCCGGGCCGACCGCGTCGAGGAATCCCATCAGTCCTTGAGTCCCGCGTTGAGGTCCGCGCCGTTCACGTACTTCTGGAACACCAGGTAGATGAGCACGAGCGGGATGATCGAGATCACCGAGGCGCCGAGCAGGACGGTCCAGTTGACGTTCTCTGCCCCGACGATGCTCTGCAGCGCGATCTGGATCGTAAACTGGTGCGGGTCGTTGAGCACCAGCAGCGGCCAGATGTAGTCGTTCCACCGCCACTGGAACGAGAAGATCGCGAGCGTCAGCATGATCGGCCGGGAGATCGGCAGCATGATCCGCCAGAAGATCCCGAACTCGCTCGCACCGTCGATGCGCGCGGCCTCGACCAGGTCGTCGGGCACCGTGATGAAGAACTGCCGGAACATGAAGATGCCGGTCGCGGTGATGACCGACGGCACGATGATGCCGGCCAACGAGTCGTACATGCCGAGGTCGCGGATGACGATGAAGGTCGGCGCGAGGATGACCTCGGTCGGCAGCATCGTCGTCGCCAGGATGCAGACGAAGAAGACCTTGAGCCACTTGTTGTCGTACTTCGCCAGGGCGTACCCGGTGGCGGCGCTCGCCAGGACGGTGAGCACGGTGGTGACCAGCGCGACGATGACGGTGTTGCCGAAGTACCGGGCGAAGTCGTAGCTCGCCCACGCCTCGGTGAAGCCGCTGACCGACCAGTTCTTCGGCAGCAGGGTCAGCGGGTACGAGAACAGCTCGCCGCCGGGCTTGAAGGCGCTCAGCACGAACCAGAGGACCGGGAAGCCGAAGGCGATGATGAAGACCCAGAGCAGGGCCGTGGCGGCGATGGCCTTCGGACGGGGCGGGCCGTCGAGGCGCTTGGTCTTGGTCGTGCTCTTGCTCTTGGTCGTGTTGTCGGTTGCGGGTGCGCCGGGGGCGCTGGGCAGGGTGGCGGTCATCGACGGGCCTCCGTCCGACGGTTCACGGCCAACTGGATGAGCGCGATGGCCATGAGGATGAGCATGAGGACCATCGACGCCGCGCTCGCGTAGCCGATGTGGGCGTTCTGGAACCCGTTCGTGTAGATGTACTGCACGAGCAGGTTGTTGTCGGTGCCGGGTCCGCCGCCGTTGAGCGCCTGGATGGTGGCGAACTCCTTGAACGCCCCGAGCGACGACAGCAGGATCACGATGAACGACGTCGGCGCGATGCTCGGCAACGTGATGTACCGGAACTGGTGCCAGGCGCCGGCCCCGTCGAGGGACGCTGCCTCGTAGTAGGACTGCGGCACGTTCCGGATCGCGGCGACGAACAGCAGCATGTTGAAGGCGGCTCCGGCCCACGCGGTGGCGAACACCACCACGAGCAGCGACAGGTCGGCGTTCGACTGCCACGGCACGGCCTTGCCACCGAGGGACTCGATGACGAAGTTCGCCAGGCCGAAGTTCTCGCCGAACATCCACCGCCAGATCACACCGGTGACGATCGGGGAGATGAGCCACGGCACGAAGAACACGATGCGTGCGACGCTCCGGCCCTTCGCCGCCGGACTCGTCAGCATCAGCGCCATCGACAGTGCGAGGACGAAGCCGAGCGGGACGGCGACGATCGCGTAGAGGAAGGTGCGCCCGAGGGCTGCGTAGAAGGTGTCGTCGGCGAACAGCTCGAAGTAGTTCGCCAGGCCGATGAACTTCGGGTCGACGACGCCGTTGTAGTCGGTGAACGAGTAGCCGAGGCCGATGACGGCGGGCCACACGAAGAACACGACGAACAGGACGGCGTTGACGCTCACGAACAGGATCGGGGCGAGGACGGGCTTGCTGACGCCGGAGCGGCGGCGCTTCGTCGTCTTCGCGGCTCCGGGCCGACGGGGCGGCACCGGGGTGGGGACGGCGGTCTGCACGTCACCGGCTGCGGTGGGGATGCTCACGATGATCCTCTTCGTCGGGGGGAGCGGACAAGGCGCGGGGCGCGGGACGGGAGCGCCGGACGGGACGCGGAGCGCCGGACGGGGCGCGGGGCGCGGGGCGCGGGACGCCGGACCGGACGGGGCCGGACGCGTGCGCCCGGCCCCGTTCCGTCAGCCGACGTGCTCCTCGTAGTACTTCGTGATCGTCTCGAGGGTCTTCTTCGCCGACTGCTGCCCGTTGATGAGCTTGCCGACCTCGGCGGTGGTGGGATCGGTGCCGAGTTCCTTGCCCTCGACCGCCCACTTCGCGCTCTCCTTGGCGTAGGAGCTCGAGATCGGGTCGGCTGCGTCGATCTCCTTCTGGTACAGCGCGAAGGAGTCCTTCGCCGCCTGCGACTCGAACGGGTACTGGATGTCCAGACCGGTCTCGACCGGCAGGAAGCCGTTCGTCGTCACGAGCTTCGCGTAGTTCGTCGGGTCGTACATGTAGTCGATGAACTTCTTCGCGGCGGCACCGCGGGCGTCCGAGTTCTCGAAGCCGACGATGTTCCCGCCGTAGTTGATCTCGGTGGCGTGGGTCGGGTCGGCCGGGGTGGCGGCGCTCGCCCAGTCGAAGTCGGTGATGTTCGACGCGAAGTCCGACGACTGCCAGACACCGGAGAAGTACGCGACGACCTGGCCGCTCTTGAACAGGGCGTTCGGGTCCTGGCTGCTCGTCCACACCGACTTCGGCATGACCGAGTCGTCGTTCATGTCGGCGAAGTCCTGCAGTGCGTCGACCGTCTTCGCGTCGGTGGGGAAGGAGCCGTCCTTCTCCTGCTGCATGAAGTCCGTGCCCTTGGTGAACATGTAGGCGCGCAGACGCGACGGCGACGAATCGAACACCATGTCGTACTTCGCGCCGGTCTTCGCCTTCACCTGGTCGGCGGCCTTCAGGAACTCGTCCCAGGTCCACGCCTTCGCGGGGTCGGTCGGGTAGTCGATGCCGGCCTTCTCGAACAGCGACTTGTTCACGAACAGGCCGGCGGCGGTGACGTCGGACGGGATCGAGGTGACCTTGCCGTCGTCGTCCTTCGCGATGATGTCCTGGTCGATCTTGTTGGCGTCGTCGTCGACGATCGAGGCCAGGTCGACGGTCTTGCCGGTCCAGAGCGGGTCGATGCCGGCGGCGCGCACCACGTCGGGCAGCGAGTTCGCCTGGGCGGACTCGCGGAGCTTGGTCTGCAGTCCGTCGTAGGGCAGGTTCACGATCTTGACCGTGACGCCGGTCTTCTTCTCGTACGCGGTGGCGAGGTCCTGGTAGCCCTTCTCCTGCGCGGTGGAGGTGGAGAGCCAGAAGGTCAGCTGATCGACCTTGCCGCCGTCGCCGGAGCTGCCGGAGGCACAGCCGCTCAACAGGGCCAGTGCTGCGATGCCGCCGGCGAGCGCGAGCATTCTCTTGGATGACTTCATCGTCACTGCTTTCGTTCGGGACCACTGGCGTCTGCCGTGGGCGAGCGTTCGGGGTGTCTCGGCCGAGGACCCCAGGTCTACACGACGTGAGCGCTCATGGCAAGCGCTTTCCTGCGCGATGTTCTGACAATGTGACCAGCCGTCTCGGAAGGCCGCGCCGACGGCGCGGACGCTGGTCGGGCCTCCCGGGAAATCGCTATCCTCGCCACAGACCGCGCACGGCGCGGACCGGACTGGAGGCACGACATGCCCGAGCGAGGCACCGTCACCCTGGCCGACGTGGCCGAGCTCGCAGGCGTGTCGCTCGCGACCGCCTCGCGGGCGCTCAACGGCAGCACGCGGAAGGTCCGACCGGAGTCGGTGGACCGGGTGCAGGCCGCCGCCCACGAGCTCCGGTACACCGCCAACGTGCAGGCGCAGGCCGTCGCTCGCGGGACCACCACGACCCTGGCGCTCGTCGTCGGCGACATCGCCGACCCCTACTTTGCCGCGATCGCCGCGGGGGCGATCCGGGCTGCCGACGACGCCGGGCTCGTGGTGACGATCACCTCGACCGGCGGGGACCCTGCGCGCGAGGCCGCGGTGCTCGGCGTCGTCGCCGGACTCCGGCCGCGGGCCGTGGTGCTCGCCGTGAGCCGTCGGCTCGGTGTCGGGCAGACGTCGGGAGCGTCGGACTCCGCAGCTGCCGTCGGCGCACTCGTCGCCGCCGGTGCCGGGGTGTCCGCCCTCGTGTCCGACCTCGACGGTGCCGCGGCCGGGGTTCCCGGCGTGCACGGGGTCGTCATCCGGAACCTCAGTGGTGCCGCGGCCCTGGCAGGAGCGCTCGTCGAGCAGGGCCACGACTCCTTCGCCGTCCTGTCCGGCGACCCGGACCTTGCCACGGCGCACGCGCGGGTCGAGGGCTTCGTCGCCGGACTCGCCGCGCACGGCATCCGGGTGCCGGACGACGCGGTGGTGCCGTCGGCGTTCACGCGCGACGGCGGGTACCAGGCGATGGTGACCCTGCTCGACCGGGCGGCCGGGGGCGCGTGGGCGTTGCCGCGGTGCGTGTTCGCGGTCACCGACCTGATGGCGGTGGGGGCGGTCGCGGCGATCCGGGAGCGTGGGCTCGTCCCCGGGGTGGACGTCGGCGTCGCGGGGTTCGACGACGTGCAGATGCTCGCCGACGTCGTGCCGGCGCTCAGCACGGTGCGGCTCCCGCTCGAGGAGATCGGGGAGCGGGCGGTGCGGCGGGCCCTGGGGCTCGAGGCCGACGGGGCCATCGACGGCGAGGTCGTGCTGCGCGCGAGCACGGCGCGGTAGCGCGGCGCGGGCGGGCGGGCGCTCGGGTTTGGTGAGCAGAAAAGGTCGGGTCCGGCGCCGCCACTCGACCTTTTCTGCTCACTGAGTGCGGCGCCGGCGGCCGGTCGGTCGGGCTCAAGGGCGCGTGACACGCCGTCGGTCGGACGTCGAGGTTCCACAACATGCCGCGGGTTCGGCGCCGAGGTTCCGCAGAACGCCGCCTGGCGCGCCGAGGTTCCGAAATCTCGCAATCTCGTCGGGCGCGGTCGGGAGCGTCCCGGGCGGTCCCCATCGGCCACCGGCGGGTGGGGAGCGTCGCACGACACGCCGACGCCCGGACGTCGAGGTTCCACAACACGCCGCGGGTTCGACGCCGAGGTTCCGCAGCGTGCCGCTCAGAGCCCCGAGACTCCAAGATTTCGGAACCTCGGGCGCGGGCCGCCGCAGCCGCACCCGCCGCCGGACCCCGGCCGCGCGTGTGCGTTCGTGTTCGGGTACTACTGCAGCGCGCCGACCGTGGTGTACGGTTCCGGGCAAGCGCTTTCCACCACGCGGAGAGCAGGCCACAGCGAGCAAGGGAGCACGCGTTGACCACCACGCGCACCATCGGCATCATCATGAACGGCGTCACCGGACGCATGGGCTACCGCCAGCACCTCGTCCGGTCGATCCTGGCCATCCGCGAGGACGGCGGACTCCGGCTGCCGGACGGCTCCCGCGTGCAGCTCGAACCGATCCTGGTCGGCCGCAACGCCGCCAAGCTCGAGGAGATCGCCACCCGCCACGGCCTCGAGCACTGGACGACCGACCTCGACGCCGCCCTCGCCGACCCGCGCTGGGACGTCTTCGCCGACTTCGCCGTCACGAGCGCCCGTGCCGACGCCCTGCGCAAGGCGATCGCTACCGGCAAGGCGGTCTACACCGAGAAGCCGACCGCCGAGACCTCCTCGGAAGCGCTCGAGCTCGCCCGCCTGGCCGCCGAGGCCGGGGTGCCGAACGGCGTCGTGCACGACAAGCTCTACCTGCCGGGCCTCCGGAAGCTCCGCCGCCTGATCGACTCCGGCTTCTTCGGGAAGGTCCTCAGCGTCCGCGGCGAGTTCGGCTACTGGGTGTTCGAGGGGGACTGGCAGACCGCACAGCGCCCGAGCTGGAACTACCGGCAGCAGGACGGCGGCGGGATCGTCGTCGACATGTTCCCGCACTGGAACTACGTGCTCGAGCAGCTGTTCGGCCGCGTCGAGTCCGTGTACGCCCGCGCCGTCACCCACATCGAGCAGCGCACCGACGAGCAGGGCCACGAGTACCCGGCGACCGCGGACGACGCCGCCTACGGCGTCTTCGACCTGGCCGGCGGCATCACGGCGCAGATCAACTCGAGCTGGGCGGTCCGGGTCGACCGTGACGAGCTCGTCGAGTTCCAGGTCGACGGCACTGACGGCAGCGCCGTCGCGGGGCTGTTCGGCTGCCGCATCCAGCCCCGGACGGCGACGCCGAAGCCGGTGTGGAACCCTGACCTGAAGGACGACCGCGACTACAAGGCGCAGTGGCTCGAGGTCCCCGACAACGAGGTGTTCGGCAACGGGTTCCGCGCCCAGTGGGAGGACTTCCTGCAGGACCTCGTCGCCGGCCGCCCGCACCCCTACGACCTGCTCTCCGGTGCCCGCGGCGTGGCGCTGGCGGAGGCCGGCCTGCGGTCCAGCACCGAGGGTCGACGCGTGGACCTGCCGGAGCTGCACCTGCCCACGGGGGCCGAGCCGCGCCTCCAGGTCGAGACGCCGGAGGTCGCCCAGCACACCGAAACGGTCGGCGCACGCGCATGACCGACCTCACCCTCCTCGCCGCCGACGGCACGACCAGCCGGACGACCCTGAACCCGCCGGCAGTCACGGCCGCCGCCAAGCCGACCGCGCCCCTGACCGAGCGCCTCGTCTACGCGGCCGCCCACGTCGTCCCGCGCGCCGCCGCCGACAACACCCCCGGCGCCCCGGCCGACCTCGACTGGGACGCCACCCTCGCGTTCCGCCACCACCTGTGGTCGTGGGGACTCGGCGTCGCCGACGCGATGGACACCGCGCAGCGGAACATGGGCCTCGACCCGTCCGCGACGCGCGAACTCATCACCCGCAGTGCCCGCGAGGCGCACTCCGTCGGCGGCCGCATCGTCGTCGGCGTGAACACCGACGACCTGCCGGACGACGGGGACGACCTGCCCACCGAGCAGCAGGTCGTCGACGCCTACGTCGCCCAGCTCCACCACGCCGAGGACGCCGGCGCCGGCGTCGTCCTCATGGCGAGCCGCCACCTGGCCCGACTCGCGCAGCGCGCAGACAGCGACAGCCCCAGCAGCAACGCCGCCGCCAGCACCTACCGCCGCGTCTACGGCCGGGTCATCGAGCGGGCGAGCGCCCCCGTCGTCCTGCACTGGCTGGGGGAGGCCTTCGACCCAGCCCTCGCCGGCTACTTCGGCGGGCAGCAAGGCCCCGACACCGTGCTCGACATCATGCGCGACGCCGGGCCGAAGGTCTCCGGCATCAAGATGAGCCTGCTGAACGCCCGCGCCGAGGTCGCCCTCCGCTCCCAGTTGCCCGCGACCGCCCGGATGTTCACCGGCGACGACTTCCACTACGTGGACCTCGTAGCAGGTGACGGCCGAGCTCACTCCGACGCCCTCCTCGGCGCCTTCGCCGCCGTCGCCCCCATCGCCTCCGCCGCCGTCCAGGCCCTGCCCGACGAGACCGCCTACCGCGCCCTCCTCGCCCCCACCGAGGCGCTCTCCCGCCACGTCTTCAGCGCCCCCACCTGGCACTACAAGACCGGCATCGCGTTCCTCGCCTGGCTGAACGGCCACCAGCCCGCCTTCCAGATGGTCGGCGGCCAGCACGCCGGCCGCTCCCTGCCGCACCTGTCCGAGACCATCCGGCTCGCGAACGCCTGCGGCGCCCTCGAACACCCGGACCTCGCCGCCTCGCGCTGGCACGCGCTGCTCACGGTGGCCGGCGTGGAGACACGGCCGACCGGGAGGCCCGGATCCCCCACCGTCGACCGCACCGTCGCCGAGGTGGTCGCGTGACGACCGCGGCGGACGCCGTCACGCCGGTCCGGTCCGCCGGCGCTGCGCCGCATCCGCGGCTGTCGGTCAACCAGGCGACGATCAAGTACGCGCCGCTCCGGCAGGCGCTCGACACCGTGGCGGGGGCCGGCGTCGGAGCCATCGGCACCTGGCGGGAGCCCGTGGCCGAGGTCGGTCTCGCCGAGGCCGTCCGGATGGTCGCGGACTCCGGGCTCCGGGTGTCGTCACACTGCCGCGGAGGCTTCTTCACGCTCCCGCCAGGCACCGCGCGGCAGCGGGCGCTCGACGACAACCGCCGCGCGATCGACGAGGCAGCCGCCCTCGCCGCGGCCGGAGCACCCGGTTCGGCGCCCGTGCTCGTGCTCGTCGCCGGGGGACTGCCCGAGGGGTCGCGCGACCTGGTCGACGCCCGGGGCCGGGTGGCCGATGCGCTCGCCGACCTGGTGCCGCACGCCCTCGACGCCGGTGTCCAGCTCGCCGTCGAGCCGCTGCACCCGATGTACGCCGCCGACCGTGCCGTGGTGTCGACGCTCGCGCAGGCGATCGACCTGGCGGCGCCGTTCCCGGCCGCTGCCGTGGGGGTCGTGGTCGACACGTTCCACGTGTGGTGGGACCCGGCGCTCGCGGCGTCGATCGCGCGCGCCGGGGCTGCCGGGCGGATCGCGTCGTACCAGGTGTGCGACTGGACCACCCCGATCGCGGCGGACCCGCTGCTGTCCCGCGGCTACCCGGGGGACGGCCACGTCGACTTCGGGCCGGTGACGGACGCGGTGGTCGCTGCCGGCTACGCCGGTGACGTCGAGGTCGAGCTCTTCAACCAGGCGATCTGGGACACCCCGCCCGCCCAGGTGGTGGCGCGTGTCGTGCAGGCGTTCGACACCGCGGTGCGGCTCCCGCGCTGACCGTCCGGCGCTGACCGTCCGGCGCTGCACCGCCCCGCGCTGCAGCCGTCGTCAGCGCGCCCGGCGGACCAGCACCACGCTGTCGAGGACCTCGTGCGGATCGCCGTCGGGAGTCGTCGCGGTGCGCGGCCGGAGTTCGGCGGCGACGACGTCCCACGAGCCGTCGAGCTGCAGGGCCGTCAGGTCCTCGTCGGGCGTCGGGAACCGGTACTCCCGCATCTCTGCCGGCAGGTCGTCGTGCGGAGGGGCAGCGTGCGCGGTCACGAGCAGGTACCCGCCGACCGCGACGAACCCGGTCGCCCGGTGCAGGATCTCCGCGCGGGGGATCTCCACCGGCCACGACTGCAGGAACGACGCCGTCACCAGGTCGAAGCGCGCAGCCGTCTCCCACGTGGCGAGGTCGGCGGCGACGAACGCGGTCCGTTCCTCGACCCCGGCCGACACGGACGCCCGCGAACCGCGCTCGATCGCCGTCACCGACAGGTCGACCCCCAGCGCGTCCCGACCCTGCTCGGCGAGCCAGACGACGTCCCCGCCCTCACCGCAGCCGAGGTCGAGCGCGCGCCCCACCGGCAGCACCCCGGCGACGTCGGCCAGCACCGCGTTCACCCGGCCGGACCAGATCCCGTCCCGCTCGGCGTACCGCTGCTCCCACCAGTCGCGCGCAGAGCGGACGCCGTCGGTGGTGGTCTCGTGTGCATGCATCTGCCCACTCCAGCGCACCCGCCGGGCCCGACCCAAGCCCTGTTGCCGCCCCAGCAACATCGCACGGTGCGAGCCGGACCCGCACCGCGCCTCCCGGCCGCCCGATGGTGAGCAGAAGATGTCGGGTCGCCGTCACGGACCCGACCATTTCTGCTCACGAAGCGCACGCCCCGCGCGCCCCGCGCCCCCGCGCCCCCGCCGGGCGCTACTCGGCGGGAGGGATGGGCTCCGCGTTCTCGATGCGGGCGCTCGCCGTGGCCATGTGCTCGTCCATCGCCCGCTGCACGGCGGGCACGTCGCCGGCCCGGAGCGCCTCGTAGATCGCGCGGTGTTCGTCGTAGGCCGCCTCGGTGGCCTGGCGGGTGTGCACGCGGCGACCGACCCACACGCTGAGCATCGAGCGCAGGCTCTGCAGCAGGTCGCCGAGCACGTCGTTCCCCGCGGCCCGGGCGAGCAGGACGTGGAAGCGGACGTCGGCGTCGATGAAGGCCTCCGGGTCGTCGAGCGTGGCCTCCTGCCGGACGAGGTACTCGCCGAGCTCCGCGACCTGCTCGGGCGTGGCGCGCTGCGCGGCGAGGATCGCGACCGTGCGCTCGAGCGACGACCGGACCTCGAGCAGCTCGCGGGTGCGGTTCGAGGCGAGCATGAGTCCCCACGACAGCGTCGTCGGCAGCAGGTCCGAGGTGCCGCCCTGCAGGTACGTGCCCGAGCCGGGCCGGATCTGCACGATCCCCAGGATCTCGAGGGCCGCCAGGGCCTCGCGCACGGCGGAGCGGCCGACCCCGAGCCGTTCGGCCAGGATCCGCTCGGACGGCAGCCGCGAACCGGGCGCCAGCTCGCCCGCGGTGAGCAGGGACACGAGCTGTCGGGCGACCTCGGAGGCGGGCGACCCCGCGGGTACGGACTCGAGTTCGAGTCGGATGTTGAGGGGGTCGTCCGGGCTGAACGCGGGCATGCAGTGAGCGTACCGTTCGGTCAACCGGTTGGGCTTCGAGGCACTCGGGATGGTTTGGTCAACCGGTTGACAAGTCGGATTCGTATCCGCACACTAGACCAGGCGCACCGATGCGCCCGCTCCGTCCGGGCGCAGCAGCACGGGTCGGAGTCGTACCACCCCCACCGAGCAGGAGTCATCGTGGACATCCCCGCCACGCGAGGCATCCCCACCTCGGTCGTCGAGAAGACGGCCATCCGCAAGATCGCGATCCGCATCGTGCCGTTCGTGGCACTGATGTTCTTCATCAACTTCCTCGACCGCACCGCGATCTCCTTCGCGGCCCCGAACGGCATGGAGGCGGACCTCGGTCTGACCGCCGCCCAGTTCGGGTTCGCCTCCGGCGTGTTCTTCATCGGCTACCTCGTGCTCGAGGTGCCCTCCAACCTGGCGCTCCACAAGTTCGGCGCGCGCATCTGGCTCGCGCGCATCATGATCACGTGGGGCATCGTCTCGCTGCTCTTCACGTGGGTGCAGAACTACCCGCAGCTCGTCGGGCTGCGCTTCCTGCTCGGCATCGCCGAGGCCGGCTTCTTCCCCGGCGCGATCCTGTTCCTGTCGACGTGGGTGCCCGCCCGGCACCGCGGCAAGATGCTCGCGCTGTTCTACCTGGCCCAGCCCCTGACGAGCGTCATTGGCTCCCCGCTCGCCGGCTGGCTGATGACCCACGAGGGCATGCTCGGCGGCCTGGCCGGCTGGCGCTTCATGTTCCTGTGCGTCTCGATCCCGGCGATCATCGTCGGCGTCCTGTGCCTCTTCGTGCTCAAGGACAAGCCGTCGCAGGCGAAGTGGCTCGACGAGGACGAGAAGGTCTGGCTCGAGGGTGCCCTCGCCGCCGAGAACAAGGCCAAGGGCGGGGGAGACGGGCACGCCAAGGGCGGTCTCCGTGCAGCCTTCGGTTCCGGCCGCGTCTGGATGCTCGCTGCGGTCTACTTCGGCTTCATCTACGGCCTCTACGCACTGAGCTTCTTCCTGCCGACCATCATCGACGGCTTCCAGGAGCAGTTCGGCACCACGTTCGACCTGTTCCAGAAGGGCATGATCACGGCGATCCCGTACGTCCCCGCCGCGGTCGTCCTGTACTTCTGGTCGCGTGACGCCTTCCGCCGTGGCGTCCGGGTCTGGCACATCGCCGTCCCCGCGCTCGTCGGCGGCCTGAGCATCCCGGTCGCGCTCTACATGAACAGCCCGGCCGCCACGATCGCCGTCATCGCGGTCACCGCCTGCGCGATCTTCGCGGCGCTGCCGAACTTCTGGACCGTGCCGACGCAGTTCCTGACCGGTGCCGCCGCTGCCGCGGGAGTCGCCCTCATCAACACGATCGGCAACCTCGGCGGGTTCGCCGCCCCGTACATCACGGGCGTCGTCAGCGGGTGGACCGGCGGGTACCAGGTCCCGATGTTCATCGTCGGCTTCTTCATGGTGCTGTCGAGCGTGCTGATGTTCGTGCTCGCTCGGAACACCAAGCGGAACGAACGACGGGACGCCGACGCTGCGGCGCAGGCCACGACGACCACGACCCAGGAGAGCCACGCATGACCCGCCTGTTCAACGACCCGGCCGACTTCGCCGACGAGATGGTCGACGGCTTCGTGGCCGCGAACCAGTCCCGGGTCCGCAAGGTCCACGGCGGCGTCGCCCGCTCGACCACCAGCCCCGAGGGCACCGTCGCGCTCGTCGTCGGCGGTGGCTCCGGCCACTACCCGGCCTTCGGCGGACTCGTCGGGCACGGACTGGCAGCCGGTGCGGCGATGGGGAACCTCTTCGCCAGCCCGAGCGCCCAGCAGGTCACGGCGGTCGCGAAGGCGTCCGAGCACGGCGGCGGGGTGCTGCTGAGCTACGGCAACTACGCCGGCGACGTGCTCAACTTCGACGCTGCGGCGCGGGCACTGGCCGACAGCGGGATCGACGTCCGCACCGTGCGGGTGACCGACGACGTCGCCTCCGCCCCGAGCGCCGAAGCCCACAAGCGTCGTGGCATCGCCGGTGACCTGTGCGTCTTCAAGGTCGCCGGTGCCGCCGCGGAACGCGGGGACGACCTCGACACGGTCACCGCGATCGCGACCCGCGCCAACGACCGCACCCGGAGCTTCGGCGTCGCCTTCTCCGGCTGCTCGCTCCCCGGCGCGGACGAACCACTCTTCACCGTCCCCGAGGGTCGGATGGCCATCGGCATGGGCATCCACGGTGAACGCGGCATCGCCGAGGCCGACGTCCCCACCGCGTCCGGCCTGGCCGACCTGCTCGTCGACAAGCTGCTCACCGAGCTGCCATCCGGTGTCATCGTCGACGGGGCACGCGTCGTCCCGATCCTCAACGGCCTGGGCAGCGTCAAGTACGAGGAACTCTTCGTCGTCTTCGGCGCCGTGCAACGCGGGCTGGCGGCGGCCGGCGCCGTCGTCGTCGAACCCGAGGTCGGCGAACTCGTCACGAGCTTCGACATGGCCGGCGTCTCGCTGACGCTCTTCTGGCTCGACGACGAACTCGAGCAGCTCTGGGCCGCCCCAGCCGACAGCCCCGCGTACCGCAAGGGCGGTGCCGTCCCGCAGCAGCCGGTCGCACCCGAGGCCCTCGCCGCGGACGAGCAGGCACCGGTCACACCCGGCACCGAGGCGTCGCAGGCGTCCGCAGCCCGGGTCGCCGAGGCGATCACGGTCATCCGCACCACCATCGACGACCACGCCGACGAGCTCGGTCGCATCGACGCCGTCGCCGGCGACGGCGACCACGGCATCGGGATGCAGCGCGGCTCCACCGCCGCGGACCGCGCCGCTTCGGACGCGGTGACGCGCGGCGCCGGCGCCGGCAGCGTCCTGGCGATCGCCGGAGACGCCTGGTCCGACAAGGCCGGTGGCACGTCCGGTGCGATCTGGGGAGCCGCCCTGGAGGCATTGGGTCGCGTCCTCGGCGACGCGTCACGTCCGACCGCCGCCACGGTCCAGAGCGCGGTGCACGCCGCCACCGAGGCGGTCCTCGCGTTCGGCGCCGTCCCCGGCGACAAGACCATGGTCGACGCGATCGTCCCGTTCGACCAGGTCCTCACCGACCGCGTCGCGGCCGGCGACGACCTGGTCCGCGCCTGGTCCGCCGCGTCCGCCGCGGCGACGGCCGCCGCCGACGCGACCGCCGACCTGCTGCCGAAGATGGGCCGCGCCCGAACCCACGGCGAGGACGCGGTCGGCACCCCCGACGCCGGCGCGATCTCGTTCGCCCTGATCACCGCCGCGGTCCTCGCGACGCTGGCCGAGAAGTAAGGAAGCCCCCCATGACCGAGCAGCAGTTCCGCATCGTCGTCGGCTCGGACGACGCCGGGTTCGACTACAAGGAGATCATCAAGGCCGACCTCGCGAAGGACCCGCGGGTGGTCAGCGTCACCGACGTGGGCGTCGACGCGGACGGGCACACCGCGTACCCGCACGTGGCCGTCGACGCAGCGCGACTCGTCGCGAACGGCGAGGCCGACCGCGCGATCCTGATCTGCGGCACCGGACTCGGTGTGGCGATCGCGGCGAACAAGGTCCCGGGCATCCGGGCCGTCACGGCGCACGACTCGTTCAGCGTCGAGCGTTCGGTCCTGTCGAACGACGCCCAGGTGCTCTGCATGGGCCAGCGGGTCGTCGGCGTCGAGGTCGCCCGCCGGATGGCTCGCGAGTGGCTCGGCTACACGTTCGACGCTTCATCCGCCAGCGCGTCGAAGGTCGCCGCGATCTGTGCCTACGACGGCTCGGCCCCGGTCGGGACCGACGCCTGATGCCGGCGACCACGGCGGCGGCCCCGATCACGATCGGGGTGTCGCTCAAGATGTACTTCGGGCACGCCCGGACGCTCGAGTGGGCGGCCGCCGTGGCCGACATCGCCCGGACCCACCCGGCGGTGCAGTCCGGCGCCGTCGAGCTCTTCGTCATCCCGACGTTCCCCTCGCTCGTGCCGGTGCACGCCGTGCTCGAGCGCACCCCGGTGCTCCTCGGCGCGCAGGACCTGGCATGGGCCGACGAGGGTGCCTTCACGGGTGAGGTGTCCGGCCGTGAACTCCGCGAGGTCGGGGTCGACCTGGTCGAGATCGCGCACGCCGAGCGTCGCTCCCTGTTCCACGAGACCGACCAGGACATCGCCGGCAAGGTGCACGCCGCCTTCCGCAACGGCCTGCGTCCCCTCATCTGCATCGGTGAGACCGACCGCGCGGCCGACGGCGACCCGTCCGCTGCCGTCGCCGAGGTCACCGCGCAGCTCGACCGCTTCGTCGCGACGGCCGTCGCCGACGGGCTCGCCGGACCGGTCATCGCCGCCTACGAGCCGGTCTGGGCCATCGGCGCACCGGAGCCGGCGCCCGACGAGCACATCGTCGCGGTGCTCGCGGGCATCGAGCAGCACCTGGCGACCCGTCCGGAGCTCGCCGGTTCGGTCGTCATCTACGGCGGCAGCGCCGGGCCGGGCCTGCTCACCCGGGGACAGGGCGGCATCGGTGGCCTGTTCCTCGGCCGCTTCGCCCACGACCCCGAGGCAATCCGCACGATCCTCGACGAAGCCGAGGCGCTGGCCGCGACGCAGAACGGAGCACCGGCATGACCTCCCTGCTCGGCCTCTCCACCTACGCCTACTCCTGGCGGATGTCCGGCCGCGTGCCGGCACCGCTGTCCCTGGACGACGCCCTGCGCGACGCCGCGGCCCACGACGGCGTCGACCTGTTCCAGATCTGCGACCACCTGCCGCTCGACACCGCGTCGGACGACCGGCTGGCCGCGATCCGGACGCTGGCCGACGACCTCGGGCTCACACTCGAGGTCGGCACCCGCGGTACCGACCCGGCGCACCTCGCTCGGTACCTGCACATCGCGCAGGTGCTCGGTGCGACGCTCGTCCGGTCGATGTGGACGAGCGGCGATGACCAGCCGGACGCCGCCGAGACCGAACGCCGTCTGCGTCAGGCGCTGCCCGCCTACGAAGCGGCCGGGGTGACGCTCGCCCTCGAGACCTACGAGGTCGTCGCCACCGCCGACCTCGTCGCGGTCGTGCAGGCGATCGGCTCCGACCACCTCGGCATCTGCCTGGACCCGGCGAACACCGTCGCACGGCTCGAACACCCCGCCGACGTCGTCGCGCTGACCGCCCCGCACGTCGTCAACTGGCACGTCAAGGACTCCGGGTTCACCCGGTCACCGGGGTGGGTCGGGTTCCAGTACACCGGCGTCCCGATGGGCACCGGGGTCATCGACCACGACGCCGTCCGCGCCGCGATCGACCCCGACACCCGGGGGATCAACCGCGTCATCGAGTTCTGGCTGCCCTGGCAGGACGAGCACGCGGGCGCCGAACCACGACCGGGCGAGACGCCCGCACAGACCACCACCCGCATCGAGGCGGCGTGGACCGAACACACCATCGAGCACATCAGGAGCAAGGAATCATGACCGACACCGTCACCACCCCCCACACCGTCGCTGCCGGATCCGGCACGGCCGACGTCACCGTCGCCGTGATCGGTGCCGGCGGCAAGATGGGCACCCGCGTCTCGAACAACTTCGCGAAGAGCGAGTACACGACGCTCTACAGCGAGGCCTCGCCCGCCGGCCAGGAGCGCATCCAGGCCCTCGGCCGATCACTCACCGACAGCGTCGAAGCCGCCAAGGTCGCCGACGTGGTCATCCTCGCCGTGCCGGACGTCCTGCTCGGCACCATCTCGGAACAGCTCGTCCCGGTCATGAAGTCGGGTGCCAGCATCCTGACGCTCGACCCGGCCGCCGCCTACGCCGGACTGCTCGCCAAGCGCGAGGACATCCACTACGCCGTGGCGCACCCGTGCCACCCGTCGGTGTTCCTCGAGCGCACCACCAAGGCCGAGTGGGACGACACCTTCGGGGGCATCGCCGCCCCGCAGGAGGTCATCGCGGCCTTCGACGCGTCCGAGTCGCTCGGTGACGAGGGCGACCGCGCCAAGGCCATCGCCGAGGCTGTCATCACCACCATGTACGCGCCCGTCATCCAGGTGCACTGGGTCACCGTGAAGCAGCTGGCCGTGCTCGAGCCGACCCTGGTCGAGACGATCGCCTGCATGATCGGCGACTTCCTCAACGACGCCCTCGAGGAGACCGTCACCGGTGTCGGCGTGCCCCGCGAGGCCGCCCGCGCCATGCTCTACGGCCACACCTGGATCGCGCTGACCAACGGCCTGCGCGGCTCGAACCCGTTCTCGGACGCCTGCCACATCGCCATGGGCTACGGCCGCGAGAAGCTCATCAAGGAGGACTGGAAGCAGGTCTTCGACGACAGCGAGCTCGACTCGGTCATCGCCAAGATGCTCAAGATCGACGCCGTCCGCCGCTGATGTTCGTCTGATCCGCCGAAGCGACAGATTCCCGCCGACCATCAGCGGGAATCTGTCGCTTTGCCGGTACTCACGGCCCGCCACGCGGCCCCCAGGCCTCGGCGAGGGTGATCGAGGCGACCCCGGGCACCGTCAGCGCCTCCACCGACGCCGCGAACCACGCCCGCGCCGCCGCCGAGTGCTGCGCCGGATCCGTCGCGTCCGCCACGAACTGCGGCCCGTACCCGGCCTCGACCGTCGCGTCGGTCACGACGGGGCGCGCGGACGTCGCCACCGCGTTGAACCGTGGCCGCAGCGTCACCGGTCCGACATGGAGCGCCCTGCCGGCGGCCAGCCTGGAGGCGCTCATCACCACCCAGCGCTGCATCCGGATCGACTCGGTCACCTGTTCGGGCGACCGGTCGTGCATCTGCGGCGTCACGCTGAAGGTCAAGGGCCCGTCCCAGTCGCGGAACAGGCCGACGGTCCGGTTCAGCTCCGTGAAGTGCGCGCGCGTGCCCGCGACGACCTCGAGGTCGCCCACAGCAGCCGCGGCGTCGCGCAGGGCCTGCTGCAGCGCCGGGGTCGTCACGTGCGAGGACGGGTCGAACGCGCCGATCCGCACGACCGCGCCCGAGTCGAGCACGTCGTCGATCCCGGCACGCAGCCGACCCGGGTCGTCGGTGACGAACCGGACGTCGAGCGGCGCACCACCCGCATCGCGCCGAGCTGACGCCAGCACCGCCCGGACGTTCGGATGGCCGAGCACGGGTTCGACCAGGACGGGCACGCCGAGCGGCACCGCGGCCGGGCGCGCGTCGGCCGGGCGCGCAGCCGTCGGGGCCGAGGCAGCGAGCAGCTGGAGTGTCGGCGGCGGGGCGACCGCGGCGGTGGGAGCTGGCCCGTCCAGGAACGCGAGGTCCGGGGCGGGGGCGGCCGTGCCTCCCGGTCGATCGTCCGTCGTCGCGCGCAGCGTGAGCGACTGGTGGACCACGGAACCCGCGTCGAGCGCGACGGGGAACGGCTCGGACAGCGGCGTCGAGTAGGTCTTGAACGAGGCGTCGGTCCAGTTGCGCTGGTCCTCCGTCTCGAACACGTCGCCGGCCAGGTCGAGCGTCAGCGCGACCCGACCCGTCGACCAGTCCAGCCCCGACAAGTCGGCGGCCGGCTGGTGCGGCGCGATCCACGTCGGGAACGCCGCCTCGGTGGCGGTGCCGGACGGGTGGCGCGCGGTGACGGGCACGCCGGCGAGGGTCGGCGGGTGCAGCACGACCAGGCCGATGCGGTTGCGGCGGAACGGCGTCGTCGTGGTGCCGGTCGCGTCGACGCGCAGGGTGGGGCCGTCGACGGTGACCTCGAGGGTGTAGCGGAGCACTTCGGTGTCGTCGTAGCGGGCGCTGGCCTCGATGCGCAGGCGCCCGCGGCTGCCCGTGCCGGAGGGCAGCGTCCGAGCGAGCACGGTGTCGTCGGCGGTGCGCCAGTCGTGGTCACGCGTCACGAAGCGGATCGCCCGCAGCACCGGTTCGCCGTCGTACGCGAGGTCGGCGAGCTCGGCACCGCGCAGCGTGAACCGCCACGCACCGATCGACACCGCAGTCATGGCTCATGACTACCACCGGTCAACCGGTTGGGCAATGATGGGTCCGTGGAGCGACGACGCTCCCAGGACGGAGCTCCCGCATGACCGCACGACTCGACCACAGGACCGCACTCGTCACGGGGGCGGGCTCCGGCATCGGCCGTGCGATCGCGGACCGGTTCGTCGCCGAGGGCGCACGCGTGGTCTACGCCGACCGGGATGCGACGGCGGCGGGCACCGCAGCAGCGGCGGCCGGCGCGCTCGCACTGCCGCTCACCATGGACATCGCCGACGAGACGAGCGTCGCGGCCGGGTTCGCCGCCCTCGCGGAGCGCGACCTGACGCCGAACGTGGTCGTCGCGAACGCCGGCGTGCAGCTGTTCGGCCACGACGCTGCGGTCGCGGACGTGTCGCTCGACACCTGGAACCGCACGGTCGCGGTGAACCTGACGGGCACGTTCCTGACCGTGAAGCACGCCGTCCGGGCGATGCTCGCGGCCGGCGGCGGCGGGTCGATCATCGCGACGGGCTCACCCACCGGGCTGAACGGCGAGGGTGCGGACTTCGCGGCCTACTCGTCGACCAAGGGCGGTATCCACTCGCTCGTCCGCGCGACCGCGATGGCGTACGCGCGGGACGGCATCCGGGTGAACACCGTCGTGCCGGGCTACACCGAGACCGGCCTCGTCTCGGCGATCTCCGGCGACCCCGAAGCGCGGGCCGCGATCGTCGCCCGCACGCCCCTCGGTCGCCCCGGAACCCCCGACGACGTCACCGGCATCATGGTCTACCTCGCCAGCGCGGAGTCGTCCTACGCGACGGGCGCCGAGTTCCGCGTCGACGGCGGCATGACGAGCCTCTGACCGCGGCGTTCCGCGAAAGCGACAATGTGCCCCGAACGGTTCGCGGCACACTGTCGCTTTCAGGGACGTGACGGCACGCGGCCGACGAGATCTGTCGCCTTCGCAGGACGCACCTGCACCCCGACCGGGAGGCCCGGCGCAGCCCCGTCAGGCCGGCGTGCGGTGGGCGAGCAGCGCGCCCAGGGCCGCGGCCCCGCCCGCAGCGTCCGGCACCGTCACCATCCGTGCCTGCCCACCGCGGAGCCGTGCCACGAGGCCCGGCCCCGACCGCACCACGTAGGCGACCCCACGGCCGGAGAACCGGTAGCCCCAGCCACCCCACTGTCCGGGCGAGACGTCCTCCAACCCGCAGGACTCGATCCGCTCGAGCGGGACGCGCATGAGCGGGATGCGGGTCCACGTCGAGGTCAGTCGCATCCCACGCCGGTCCACGGTGAGCTCGACCCGGGCGAGCACCAGTACGGCGAGCCCAGCGACGACCAACACCGCTCCGGAGGCGACGGCCGTACCGAGGTCGGCCGGAGCCATCGCGAGCCCCGTGCCGATCCCGAGTCCGACCACGACGGCCCCGAGCGCCGCGAACCAGCGACTGCCGATGCGAGCGCGCCACGCGACCCGTGTGTCCGACCCGATGCGCAGCGGTTCGACGTCGTGCGCCGGCACCGGGGGAGCCGACCGGACGAGCGCGACGACCGGCACCGCGGCGATGACCGCGCTGACGGCCAGGAACGGCACGGTCCACCAGCCGGACAGCGTCCCGTCGCCGACGGTGTTCGTCGCGGCGAGCACGATCCAGGCGGTGCCCAGGCTGCCGGCGAACAGGTTGGCGACGAGCACCAGGGTGGCGGCGGTCCGGCGGTCGGGCATCCGCAGCGCCGCGAACGCCAGGGCCACGGCGCCGGCGGTCACCGCGAGCGTGATCCAGAACACCGGCCAGGGCGAACTCCAGCCGTCCGCGGTGCCGTCGGCCCCGAAGTGGACGGCCATGCGGTCCGGCAGGCTCGGTGCGGCGACGAGGGCCGCGACCACCAGGGCCAGCGACACCGCCGTCCCGGGTGCCACCACCGCCAGGCGAGTCCTCGCGTGCATCGGTCGGTTCGTCATCGTGCCCCCTTGATCATCGTGAACAGGTCGTCGAGCGGCACCCCGAGCGTGTCGGCCTGGTCGCGCAGCTCGTCCACGAGCGTGCGCAGCCGGTCGAACGACGCGTTGCCCGATCGCAAGACCGTTGCTCCGCGACCCCGCCGCAGTTCGATCAGTCCGTCGTCCTGCAGCTGTGCGTAGGCGCGTAGCACCGTGTGCATGTTGACGTCGACCGCGGCGGCGAGGTCGCGCGCCGACGGCAGGCGTTCCCCGCTCGCGAGGTCTCCGCGTGCGATCGCGTACCGGATCTGCGACGCGACCTGTTCGGCGAGCGTGGCCCGTGCGGTCGGGTCGACGGTGATCAACATGTTCGCATTGTATGCGAACAATACCGCCGCGTCGAGGGTCCTCGTGGCGCGCTCTCCGGCCTTTGGCCATGGAACGCAGGCCCCCGTCCGGGGGTACGGCGTCCGGGTACTTTCGGCTGCAGCGAACCACTCGCGATTCAGGGAGAAAACCACGATGACGAACTACGAATCCGCCGACGGGGTGGAGCCCGTCCAGGTCACCACCTACCGTCTCGTCCGCAAGGCCGCCCGACGTGGTTGGGCCGTGCCCACCGACGAGGCCGAACCGTCCCTCGCCGACCTCGTGAGCACCCGCGGCTCCGCGCGCCCCGAGGCCCGCTGACCCCGCCGCCGACGCCGCACGGGGGCCAGCAGTATCGTCGGCCCATGCCCCCTTCGACCCGAGTGGTCACCCGTGGCGTCGAGTTCTCGACCCGAGGCTCCGACGCCGGCGTCCCCGTACTGGTCCTGCACGGCAGCCCCGGCGGGATCGACGTCGCCGAGTTGATGGGGGCGTTCCTGCCGTCTGAGGACTTCCGCGTGGTCACGGTCTCGCGACCGGGCTACCTCGGCACCTGGCTCGACGCCGACCACTCCACGATCGACGACGAGGCCGACCAGCTCGCCGGGGTCCTCGACGACCTCGGCATCGACCGGGTCGGTGTGCTGGCCTGGTCCGGTGGCGCACCGGCCGCGTACCGACTGGCGGTCCGCCACCCGGAGCGGACCAGGGCGCTTGCCGTCGCCTCCGGGGTGTCCGGTCGCTGGGTCCCCGGGTCGGCGGGACCGGCCGAACGACTCGTGACCGACACGGTGTTCGGCGCCGGTCTGGCGTCGGCCGCTGCGCGCATCGCCCCGGCTGCCGCGGCACGCGCTGCGGTGGCCGGCGTGAGCACCCTGCGTGGTGGGGCCCTGCGGGAACACGTCGCCGGCGTCCTGGCCGACCCGGTGCGGCGGGCGTTCCTGCTCGGCCTCGCCCGGACCGGCAACGCGTCCGGGCCCCGACGCGCCGGCTGGGACAACGACGTGCGCCAGCTCGCGGCCGTCGAGTCGCTCGACCTCGGCGCCGTCCGGGCCCCGACGCTCCTGGTGCACGGCGACGCCGACACCGAGGTCGTACACGACGACAGCGCCCGCGCTGCCGAGACGATCCCCGGCGCCGAGCTCGTCACGGTGCCGGGTGGCACGCACTTCGCGCTCTGGGACCACCGCGACGCCGCCGCCGTGCAAGCACAGGTTCGCGCACACCTGCAGCAGCACTGACCACCGGCTCGCCCCGCCTGCTCACGATCCGGTATCGACGAGGTCTCGATCTCGACACGACGCCCCGTGCGTGACCACGGCGCTGCCACGATGGCGGGTATGGCTTCCCTCCGACTCGCGCTGCCCGTCGTCGCCGGTGCGCTGCTCGCGTCCCTCGCCCTGTCCGGCTGCTCCGCCGACGCCTCGTCGACACCGACGCCGACCTCGTCGAGTGCTCGATCGGCGGACGCAGCGGTGGACGCACCGGCGGCGTCCGCCACGGTGGACCCGATGGAGGAGGACCGGAGCGCCGCGGCCGTCTGCGGGCAGATCAGCGCGCTGTCGACGATCGCCCTGAACGCCTCGGACGGTCGTTCCCGCGGTGCCCTGACCGATGCGCAGTACGAGGCGCTGATCGCGGCGGAGCGCTTCGGGTACGAGCACCTGTCGAGCAGCGACGAGCGGCTCGACAACGCGATCGACTACGCGCACGAGTACCTCGACGCCCACCCGGCACCCACGTCGGGGCCGGCGCTCGAGGACAGTGCGGAGTGGGACCTCGTCGGGCGCACCCTGAACACCGCGTGCCAGCAGGCCGGTTCGAACGTGGTCGCGACCGCTCAGTCCGGCGGCTGATCGCGACTCGTCCGGCGGCCAGAGCGCACCGGGGCACCACGGGCACCAGGGTCACGCAACGGTCGCGGCCCGCTCCACCGCACCGATCAGCGCGTCCAGCGCACGGTCCAGCTCCGGCACCGTCACCGCCCCGTACCCCAGCACGATCCCGGCCGGCGTGCTGCCCGGAGCCATCCCGTACTCCTCGAGCGTCGCGACGAGCACGCCGGCACCGGCCATCCGCGCCGCGACCTCCTGCCCGGTCGCCGGACCCGACCACACGACCACGGCGTGCAGTCCGCCGGTCAGCGCACGGGCCTCCAGTCCGACGACGTCGTCGAGCCGGGCCGCGATCCGGGCGCGACGGTGCGTGTAGTCGCGCCGGACCCGGCCGAGGTGCCGGCGGAGCGAGCCGGTCCGGAGCAGGTGCGCGAGCGCGACCTGCACGGGCTCGGCGACGACCGCGCCGCGGGCACGACGGGCAGCGAGCACCGCGTCGGCGACCCCGGCCACGGGCCCGGCCCCGACCAGCACACCAGCCGTCGCGGGCAGCACGACGTAGGAGCAGCGCAGCCGTGGGTCGAGCGTCTTCGAGAACCCGCCGACGTGCAGCACCACCCCCTCGGCGTCGAGTGCCGCAAGTGCCGGCACCGGGCTGCCGCGGTGGCGGAACTCCGAGTCGTAGTCGTCCTCGACCACGAGCGTGCCGGTCGCCGCAGCCCAGGCGAGCAGCCGCTGCCGTCGCGCCACCGGCATCACCGAACCGAGCGGGTACTGGTGCGTCGGCGTGACGAGCACGACGTCGACCGGCGATGCGGCGGTCAGGGCGTCGAGGTCCATCCCGTCGTCGTCGAGCGGGATGCCGATCACGGTCCCGCCTGCGCTGAGCACCGCACGCTGACCGGTCCGGTACCCCGGGTCCTCGACCGCGAACACGGGGGCGCGACCGAGGTCCACGCGGAGCGCCTCGGTGACGAGCGACAACGCCTCCGAGGTCCCCGCGGTCAGCAGCACCCGGTCGACCGACGGGGCGAACCCGCGGCTCAGGCCGAGCTGTGCGACCACCTGCGCGCGGAGCTCCACCGTGCCGAGGGGGTCCGCGACGGCGTTCCGCAGTGGGGCGTCGGCCGCCGCCCGCCAGGCCGCGCGCCAGTCCCGCTGCGCGATCGCGGTGACGGCGGGGACCCCGGGGCGGCAGTCGATGACCCGGGCGGCGGCTGACGCTGATGCCTCAGCTGACGCCGCAGCCGGCGCACGCGGGTCCGTCGCCGGACGCAAGTCCCCGACGCCCACGCCGCCTGCGCCGGCCGACGCGACGACCCGCGCCACCGCACCGTGCCGCGTCCGGATCCAGCCCTCACCGTCGAGCTGGTCGTACGCGGCGACGACCGTGCCGCGTGCGACGCCGAGCTCGGCGGCCAACGCACGGGTCGAGGGCAGCGGATCGCCCTCGCGCAGCGTGCCGTCGTGGACCATCCGTCGGACGCGCTCGACGACCCCTGCCGTTTTGCCAGACTGGTCCACCACGATCACCTCGATCTGGTCCACGCACTGGACCACTGTCGAACCTAGCGTGGCCCGCATGAGCACCCCGAACCCCACCGACGGCCCCGACCTGCGCGTCCGGCGGATCCGCGAGCGCCAGTCCGACGACCCCGCCGTCCTCCGGGCGATCCTCGCCGAGGCCCACCTCGCCCACGTCGGGTTCGTCCGCGGCGGCCACCCGATCGTGCTGCCCTTCCTGTGCGGCGTCGGCGACCTCGGCGCCGGCCCGGTCCTGCTGCTGCACGGCTCAACCGGCGGCGGCCTGTTCCTCGAAGCAGGGGCCACCGGCGTGCAGGTCGCAGCGACGGTCACGCACCTGGACGGGCTCGTGTTCGCCCGTTCGACCTTCGACAGCTCCGCGAACTACCGGAGCGCGATGATCGCGGGCGCCGCGACGGTCGTGCCGCCCGAGCTCCGCACCGAGGCGCTCTGGCAGGTCTCCGACCACCTCATGCCCGGCCGCCGCGACGAGGTCCGCGAGATGACCCCGAAGGAGGTCCGCGCCACCCAGGTCCTGCAGCTGCCCCTCGACCGCGCGAGTGTGAAGGTCCGGTTCCAGGGCAACGGCGAGGCCGCGGACGACGGCGAGGACCACGCGGTCTGGGCCGGCGTGCTGCCGCTCGCGGTCCGCGCTGGCGTCCCGGTACCGGGGGACATCTCGGGGGACGCCCCGGTCGACGCGTCCGTCGTGGCGCTGGCGGCTCGCCTCGACCGCCTGTCGTCCGACCGGGAGGCCCGGATCGCCGCCGTCATGCGGGTCGCGTCCGTCTGAGGCCGGGTCCGCGGACCCCTGGGCGCGGATCCGCCGCATCTGAGCGACCTGCGAGGATCGCCCGTTCCTGTGACGAGCCGCAGGAACACTCCGGGACTGCCCAGCCTCGATCCGCCCCGTGACCAATACGTTACTTTCCGGATCGCCCAGCGGTCCCGACCCGGAAGGACCCATGGGACGCCACGCCCTGCCTGCAGCAGCCGAAGACCGACAGCCCTCGCGAGCGACCCCGCACACCGCGGTGGAACCCGCACCGGCGTCGCCGCAGCCGCAGCCGTCCCGTCCCCGTGGTCGTCGCTCGGCTCTCGGTCCCGCCGCTGCCCGGGCCACGTTCGTGGAGCACCCGAAGCCGACCCGCACCGTCCGGATGCAGCCGCGTCCGCTCCCGGTCGCTTCGAGCGCCGGTGCGGCCGTCCTGAGCCGGAAGGCCGTCCTGCGTGCCGAGCGGGCCGTCGACCCGCGGCACATCCGCCGCACCGCGAACGCCAAGCGTGCCGCGATCCTGCTCGCACCGGCCATCGCCGTGACCTCGAGCCTGACCCTGGCCGTGCCGGCGAACGCGGCGACCCCGGTCGAGACGCAGCAGGGCACGACGACCTCGCAGGCCGCGCAGACCTTCACCGTGGCGCACGACGTCAAGGTCCCCGTCGTCACGACCGACGGCATGACCACCACGACCACGGTCGTGTCGTACCCGACGCTCGACCTGCGCTTCGGGGTGACGACGGCCCAGGCGCAGTCGGCCCTGTCGGCGGCGTTGTCCGCCGGCGGCGACCGCGCCACGATCGTCGAGACCGCACTGCAGTACATGGGGGACCCGTACGTCGAGGGCGGCGCGAGCCACGAGGGCATCGACTGCTCCGGCCTGACGATGGTCGCGTACGCCGCGGTCGGCATCCCGCTCGTGCACTACGTCCCGACGCAGGACGCCGCGGCGACGACGATCCCCGAGTCCGAGGCGCTGCCCGGAGACATGGTCGTGTACGACGACGAGGACCACGTCGGGCTCTACCTCGGCCAGGGACTCGTGCTGCAGGCACCGCACCCGGGCGAGGTCGTCGACATCGTGCCGATGTACTCGGCCGCGCACCACTTCGCGCGCCTGCTGCCCGCCGGCAGCTGACCCGACGCAGGCGGGGCCGTGGATGGTGACCATCCCGGCCACCGGAGGGTCCGGCACCAACGTGTCACGGGCCTCCCGTATCCTGGCCTGATGGCTTCCGACACCCGTACCCCGTTCGAACAGCAGCAGTCTGCTCGTCCGCAGGTGCGCCCGCGCACCGAGGGCTGGAAGCAGGCGACCGACACGGACGGCCGTCCGCTGCTGCAGTTCGCGTCGCCGAAGCGCGGCAAGCCGCCCGTGCACCTGGCCGACCTGACGGCCGAGGAGCGCGAGGCCCGCGTCAAGGAACTCGGGCTGCCGGGCTTCCGTGCGAAGCAGCTCGCGACCCACTACTTCACGCACTACACGTCCGACCCGGACAAGATGACCGACCTGCCGGCCGCCCAGCGTGAGCAGCTCGTCGCCGGGATGCTGCCGCCCCTGCTGACCGAGACCCGGCGGCTGGCGACGGACAACGGCGACACGATCAAGTTCCTGTGGAAGCTGCACGACGGTGCCCTGGTCGAGTCGGTGCTCATGCGGTACCCGGGTCGCATCACGCTCTGCGTCTCGTCGCAGGCCGGCTGCGGCATGAACTGCCCGTTCTGCGCCACCGGCCAGGCGGGGCTGACCCGCAACATGTCCACCGCCGAGATCATCGAGCAGATCGTCCGGGCCAACGCAGCCATCGCCGCGGGGGAGCTCGGGGGCGATCCGCGCAAGGGCGGCAAGGACCGCGTCGACGCCGAGCGCGTGACGAACATCGTGTTCATGGGCATGGGGGAGCCGCTCGCCAACTACAAGCGGGTGATGGACGCCGTGCGGTTGATGGTCGCGCCGCAGCCGAACGGCCTCGGCATGAGCGCCCGTGGCATCACGATCTCGACCGTCGGGCTGGTCCCCGCGATCCTCAAGCTGGCGGACGAGAACATCCCGGTGACCTTCGCGCTGTCGCTGCACGCCCCGGACGACGAACTCCGCGACGAGCTCATCCCGGTGAACTCGCGCTGGAAGGCCGACGAGGCGATCGACGCCGCGCACAACTACTACGTCAAGACGGGCCGTCGTGTCTCGATCGAGTACGCGCTCATCAAGGACATGAACGACCACGCCTGGCGCGCGGACCTGCTCGCCGAGAAGCTCAACAAGCGTGGCAAGGGCTGGGTGCACGTCAACCCGATCCCGCTCAACCCGACGCCGGGCTCCGTGTGGACCTCGTCCGAGGTGCACGTGCAGGACGAGTTCGTCCGCCGGCTGAACGCCGCGGGCATCCCGACGACGCTGCGCGACACCCGTGGCAAGGAGATCGACGGGGCCTGCGGGCAGCTCGCTGCAGCGGAGTAGCCCCGTCGCCGACGGGGACTCCCGGGCCGACACGCCCGGGAGGAACCACGGTTGGCGAGGCCCCCGGAGCCTGTGTAGTGTTACCTCTCGTTGCCACGGCGGCGGAGAACGGAACGGCTGAGACGGTCACTGGGTTTACCTGGGGATCTTGTCCGCCACGGTTCTTCCCCGGGCAGCGGATTCACCAGCCTCTCTGGCGGAGCATCTTCGGGTGTCGAGTGGGGGAGTGCGTCTGGTCCTTGAGAACTCAACAGCGTGCACATTGTCAATGCCAATTTATTGATTGACCTCGTGCCTGGTCGGCTTGCTGACCGGGTCATGATGCAATTCCTTTTGGATTGAAGATTGTCAGTAGACAGTCAACAGTCAGAATCAACTCGGTCTGATGCCCTTTGGGGTGTTGGGTCTG
>NZ_RJUM01000015.1:0-82616 GCF_003752345.1 Curtobacterium sp. PhB170 | reverse complement strand
CGGTCACATTCCGAACCCGGAAGCTAAGCCTCTCAGCGCCGATGGTACTGCAAGGGGGACCTTGTGGGAGAGTAGGACGCCGCCGGACTTAACGTAAGAAGATGTGGCCATCGGCCCTCCATCGTGAATTCGCAGGGGAGACCCTCGTTCACGGTGGTGGCCGGTGGCCATTTCTGTTTTGCCGCTCGTCGCTCGACGTCGGCTCCGGTTCATGATGGACTGGAGTTCGAACGTCGGTCCGACCGACGCGGCACCCAACACAACGACACAGCGGACGAACGCCCGGCCTTCGGCCCGGGCACGCGATGAGGAGCAACGGTGGCGAACGACGACGAGCGGCGGAACGACGGCGACCGGGGAGACCGACCCCGACGGGACGACCGAGCCCCTCGACGCGACGGGGGTCCGCGCGGAGACGCTGCGAGCGGAGGCCGTTGGTCGTCCGGTCCACGTGACTTCGAGCGCCGTGAGGGCGACCGCCGTGACCGTCCTGAGCGCTCCGACCGTCCGTTCCGCGACGGCGCTGCACGTCGCGACAGTGCGCCGCGGAGCGGTGGTGACCGTCCGTTCCGCTCCGGAGCCCGTGACGATCGTCCGTCGTGGCGGAGCGATCGCGGCGACTCCGGCCGTCCGCCGCGCGGCGACGGCCCCCGCGGTGCTGAGCGTCCGCGCCGCGACGGGGACCGTCCGTTCCGGTCAGACCGCCCCGCGCGTGACGGCGACCGTCCCGCCTACCGTGGTGGTTCGGATCGTCCGCGTCGCGATGGGGACCGCCCCTACCAGGGTGGTTCGGATCGTCCGCGTCGTGATGGGGACCGCCCCTACCAGGGCGGTTCGGATCGTCCGCGTCGTGATGGCGACCGTCCCGCGTACCGCGGTGGCTCGGACCGTCCCGACCGTCCCGCCCGTGATGGCGACCGTCCGGCCTACCGCGGTGGCTCGGACCGTCCCGCCCGTGACGGCGACCGTCCGGCCTACCGCGGTGGTTCGGATCGTCCGCGTCGTGATGGTGACCGCCCGTACCAGGGCGGCTCGGATCGTCCCCGTCGTGATGGCGACCGTCCCGCGTACCGCGGTGGTTCCGACCGTCCCGCTCGCGATGGAGACCGCCCGTACCGCGGCGGCTCTGACCGCCCGGCTCGTGATGGCGACCGTCCGTCGTACCGTGACGGTTCATCGGACCGTCCGCGTCGTGACGGCGACCGTCCCGCGTACCGCGGTGGCTCCGACCGTCCCGCGTACCGCGGTGGTTCCGACCGTCCCGCGTACCGCGGTGGTTCCGACCGTCCGTCCCGCGACGGCGACCGTCCGGCCCGCGACGGCGACCGTCCGCGCCGCGACGGTGACCGTCCGTCCTTCCGGGGTGCTTCGGACCGTCCGGCCCGCGGTGGCGACCGCCCGCGTCAGGACGGTGGCGACGATCGACGCCGTTTCGGCGACGGGACGCGTCACGCCGGCGCACGGTTCGGCGAGGCAGCCCGCGACGACTGGGAAGACCGCGACCCGTACGGCACGAAGTCGATCCGTCCGCGTCACGACGACCCGGACATCCCCGACGAGATCGATGCGCGCGACCTCGACCCCGCAGCGCGCATGGAGCTGAAGACGCTCAGCAAGGACAACGCCGACTGGGTCGCCCGGCACCTCGTGGCCGCGGCGCTGTTCGTCGACGAGGACCCCGCCCTGGCGAACGAGCACGCCCTGAGCGCCGCCCGCCGTGCCGGCCGCGTCGGTGTCGTCCGCGAGACCGCTGCGATCACGGCGTACCGCCTGGGCGATTTCGCGACCGCGCTGCGCGAGCTCCGCACCTACCGGCGCATCTCCGGCCGCAACGACCAGCTCCCGATGATGGTGGACTGCGAACGAGGCCTCGGCCGCCCGGAGCGTGCGCTCGAACTCGGCCGTTCGGTGGAGCGTGCCGCGCTCGACACCGCCGTGCAGGTCGAACTCGCGATCGCGATGTCCGGCGCACGCATCGACCTCGGGAACCCCACAGCTGCCCTGGGCGAGCTGGAGATTCCACAGCTGGACCCGTCGACGGCCTACACGTGGTCACCGGCGCTCTACAGTGCTTACGCGGCCACGCTCGAAGAGCTCGGCCGCCAGGACGAGGCCGACGAGTGGTGGGCCCGTGTCGACCGTGCGGCAACGGCTCTCGCCGAAGCCGCCGACGAGAACGCTTGGGAGACAGTTGATGTGGTCGAGGAAACGCTCGAAGTCGAAGAACACGGAGACGCCGGCGAGCTCGACGACACCGACCAGCTCGACGACGACGACGCCGACCTCGACGACGACGAGCCAGCCCTCGCCGAGCCCGACGTCGTCGGCGAACCAGGCGACGCCGACGAGCCCGGCGAGCTCGACGACGACAACCCCCGCGACGTCGACGGCTCCGCAGCCGACTGACGTCCCGACCGCGCCGACGGACGGCGTCGACGTGGTGCTCACGGACCTCGACGGCGTCGTCTACCGGGGGCGGAACGCCATCCCGCACGCGGTCGAGGCGCTCACACGGGCCTCGCTGACCGCACGGGTCGGGTACATCACCAACAACGCGTCCCGACGACCGATCGACGTCGCCGAACACCTCGAGCGCTACGGGCTCGAGGTGTCCGAGTCCGACGTCGTCACGTCGTCGCAGGCGGGCGTGCAGCTCCTGTCGACGCTGGTGCCCGCCGGCGCGACGGTGCTCGTCACCGGCGGACTGGGACTGTCGAGCATCGTCGAGGCCGCCGGCTTCACGGTGACGACCAGTGCCGAGGACTCCCCGGCCGCGGTCATCCAGGGCTTCTCCCCGGACCTCGGGTGGAAGGAACTGGCCGAGGCGTCGTTCGCGTTGGCCGACCCGGCGATCCCGTGGGTCGCCACGAACATGGACTGGTCGATCCCGGTCGAACGCGGCATCGCGCCCGGCAACGGCACGCTCGTGTCTGCGGTCCACCAGGCCGTGGGGCGGATGCCCGTGGTCGCCGGCAAGCCGGAGCGCCCGATCTTCGACGCCGCGGTCGAGCGGTTCGGCGGCGGGAAGACACTGTTCATCGGTGATCGTCTCGACACCGACATCAAGGGGGCGAACGACGTCGGGATCCCGAGCGTCCTCGTGCTCACCGGCATCGACCAGGCGAAGCAGGTGCTCGCGGCCGATCAGCGTTCCCGTCCGGTGTTCGTGCTCGAGGACCTCCGTGGTCTGTCCGAGCCCTACCCGGTGACCGTCCGTCGGCAGGACGACGACGGCACGCGGTACGTCACCGTCGGCAGCGCCACCGTGGCGATGCGGGGGCACGTGGTGCGGGTCCTCGACGCCGGCAGCGACATCGATCGACTCCGCGCCGGCGCAGCGCTAATCTGGGAGTCCGGGCTGGCCATCTACGGCCTCGACGTGGACCCGCAGCTCTACGGCGGCGAGTAGCGTGTCGGACGTGCCGAACCCCGAGCAGCCGTCCGCCGACCTGGAACCACAGGACGAGTTCGCCGCGCGCACCTCGGCGGCCGAGACCCTTCCGCTCGTCGAACGTGCAGACGCGTTCTCGGCACTCCACGACGAGCTGCGCACGCGGCTCGAGAGCGGCGGCACCGCGAGTGCCTGAACCGGACGGAGCCGTGCCCGACGCGACCCCGGTCCGCCTCGACGCCCTGCTCGCGACACGTGGCCTCGCGCGCTCGCGCACCGCTGCCGCCAAGCTCATCCAGGACGGCCGGGTGACGGTCGAGGGTCGTCCTGTCGTGAAGCCCTCGACCCCGACCTCGCCGGCTGCCGACATCGTGGTCGACGCGGCCGACGAATGGGTCTCCCGCGCTGCCCAGAAGCTGGTCGGAGCGCTCGATGCGTTCGGCGTCGACCCGTCCGGCCGTGTGGTGCTCGACGTCGGTGCGAGCACGGGTGGCTTCACGCAGGTGCTCCTGGCCCGAGGTGCTCGCCGGGTCATCGCGCTCGACGTCGGGCACGGGCAACTGCACCCCACGATCGCCGTCGACGAGCGTGTCGCGGTGGTCGAGGGCACCAACGCCCGCAGCCTGACCCGGTCGGACTACCTCGCGCTCGACGGCGCCGCAGCCGAGACGACCCTGGTGGTCGGCGACCTGTCCTTCATCTCGCTCCGGCTCGTGCTGCCCGCCCTGGCCGAGGCCGTCCCCGCCGACGACTTCGTCCTGTTGGTGAAGCCGCAGTTCGAGGTCGGCCGCGGTGGGGTGCGCGAGGGCATCGTGCACGATGCGGCACTCCGCGACGACGCCCTGATGAACGTCCTGTGGGCCGCATGGGACCTGGGCTTCGGGACCACCGGGCTCGCCGCGTCTCCGATCATCGGGACGCACGGGAACCACGAGTACCTCGCGCGCTTCCAGCGTGGTGTCGGTGGCAATCCGACAGAATGGAGAGTCCGGGCAACCGAACTCACAGAGGGGACCGCATGAGCGACGACCGGCACATCCTGCTCGTCTCCCACACGGGTCGCCGTGATTCGATCGACGCTGCGGTCGAGGTCTGCGACCTCCTGCACGCCGCCGGTCTGATCCCGGTGATGCCGTTCGACGAGTACGCCGACATCCGGCGGGCCGAAGCCTCGGTGGGGCAGGTCGACATCCTGGGCGTCGACGTCCAGGCGGACCAGCTCGAGATCGTCATCGTGCTCGGCGGCGACGGCACGATCCTGCGTGCGGCCGAACTCGTGCGCGAGACGCGGGCACCGATCGTCGGCGTGAACCTCGGGCACGTGGGCTTCCTGGCGGAGAGCGAGCGGGACGCCCTCGCCGAGACCGTCGAGCGCGCCCTGTCGGGTGAGTACCACGTCGAGGAGCGCGTCACCCTGCAGGTCGACGTGGTCGTCGGCAACCAGATCGTCTACTCGAGTTGGGCGCTCAACGAGGCCACCATCGAGAAGGCCTCGCGCGAGCGCATGCTCGAGGTGGTGACCGAGGTCGACGGTCGCCCGCTGTCCTCGTTCGGGTGCGACGGCGTCGTCGTGTCGACCCCCACCGGGTCCACGGCGTACTCGTTCTCCGGCGGCGGTCCGATCGTCTGGCCCGACGTCGACGCCCTGCTGATGGTGCCGCTCAGCGCGCACGCCCTGTTCGCCCGCCCGATCGTGGTGGGCCCGGACTGCACGCTCGCGATCGAGGTCCTGCGGCGTACGAGCGGTGTCGGGGTGCTGTGGTGCGACGGCCGACGGACGCACGACCTGCCGCCGGGCGCTCGGGTCGAGGTCCGTCGATCGCCCGACCCCGTGCGGGTCGCGCGCCTCAAGGACGCCCCCTTCACCGATCGGCTCGTCGCGAAGTTCCGGCTCCCCGTCACCGGCTGGCGCGGGCCCCAGACCGACGAGGACGAGGAGCACCACCGATGATCGAGGAGATCGCGATCCGTGACCTCGGGGTCATCGGCGAGACCACGCTCGAACTCGGTCCTGGGTTCACCGTCGTCACGGGCGAGACCGGTGCCGGCAAGACCATGATCGTCACAGCCCTCGGGCTGTTGCTCGGTGCTCGGGCGGACGCCGGCTCGGTCCGCCGTGGTGCCTCGAGCGCCGTGGTCGAGGGCCGCTGGAACGTCCCCGAGCACGCTGCCGTCGCCGAACGCGTCGAGGACGCCGGCGGCGCGGTGGAGGATGGCGAACTGATCCTCACGCGCACGGTCTCGGCCGAGGGCCGCAGTCGAGCCACGGTCGGGGGCCGGAGCGCTCCCGTCGCGGTGCTCGGTGAACTCGCTGACCAGCTCGTGACGGTGCACGGCCAGTCCGACCAGATCCGACTGACCTCGTCGACCGCGCAGCGTGCGGCGCTCGACGGCTTCGGTGGGGTGGCCCTCGAGAAGGCCCTGAACCGGTACGTCGCCGCGTACGACGCGTGGCAGCAGCACACGGGCGAACTCGAGACACTGACGCGCGACCGCGACGAGCGGGTGGCCGAAGCGGACCGGATCCGCGCTGCCTCGGACGAGATCGAAGCGGCCGACCCGCAGCCCGGCGAGGACGTCGAGCTCGCCGAGCGCGCTGACCGGCTCGGCAACCTCGAGGAACTCCGGCTGTCCGCGGCCCTCGCGCACGAGGCCCTGTCCAGCGAGTCCCTCGACGGCGTCTCCGACGTCGTCGGCCTGGTCGAGTCCGCCCGACGCGCCGTCGAGCGGGTCGCCGACTCCGACGCCGCCCTGCAGCCCGTGCTCGAACAGCTCACGGAGCTCGGCATCCAGGCGGCCGAGGCCTCGGCGAGCATCTCGAGCTACCTCGGCTCGCTCGAGCCCGAGGCCGGTCACGACCTCGAGCTCATCAACGAACGGCGCGCCCTGCTCGCCGGCCTCACCCGCAAGTACGGCGAGACCGTCGACGACGTCATCGACTACGGGCAGCGGGCGAGCGACCGCCTGCTCGAGCTGGACGGCGACGACGACCGCATCGCGGCGCTCCAGCAGTCCGTCGAACAGGACGAGCAGGCCCTCGGGGCGGCAGCGGCCGCGTTGACCGCTGCCCGCACGAAGGCAGCAGCGGACCTCGCGAAGCGCGTCACGACCGAGCTGAAGACGCTCGCGATGGCCGGCGCCACCCTGGTGGTCGAGGTCACCGACGCGGGCGAGTACCGCCGACACGGACGCGACCAGGTGTCGATCCTGCTGCAGCCGCACTCCGGCACCGACCCCCGACCGATCGGCAAGGGGGCATCGGGCGGCGAGCTCTCGCGCGTGATGCTCGCGATCGAGGTCGTGATGGCCGGCAGCACGACCGTGCCGACGTTCGTCTTCGACGAGGTCGACGCCGGCGTGGGCGGTGCGGCGGCGATCGAGATCGGCCGTCGGCTGGCGAAGCTCGCCGAGCGCACGCAGGTCATCGTCGTCACGCACCTGGCGCAGGTCGCGGCGTTCGCGAACAACCACCTCAACGTGGTGAAGGACGCCAGCGGCGCCGTGACCTCGTCGAGTGTGCGACGGCTCGAGGGCGAGGACCGCCTGCAGGAGATGGCGCGGTTGCTCTCGGGGCTCGGCGACAGCGCGAGCGGCGTGGAACACGCCCGCGAACTGCTCGACGTGGCCGGCCAGACGGCCTGACTTGCCACGCGGCCGCAAGGAAGCAAGCAAGCACGCACGCACGCACGCAAGCAAGCAAGCAAGCACGCGCGCCCACGCGCGCACGGCCCGAAGACCCGGCCGCCCACCCCGCGCAACGCCCACGGCGAACCGAGGTCGCGCCTCCCGGCAGTTCTGACGTACGATGGAATCCCGTGGCGGACACTCTCAGCAGCGGTACCCAGGCAAACACCCCGACCCCGAAGGTGACGAAGCAGATCTTCGTGACCGGCGGGGTCGTCTCGTCTCTCGGCAAGGGCCTGACGGCAGCCAGCCTCGGCAATCTCCTGACGGCTCGCGGCCTCAAGGTCGTCATGCAGAAGCTCGACCCGTACCTCAACGTGGACCCGGGCACCATGAACCCGTTCCAGCACGGCGAGGTCTTCGTGACCGACGACGGTGCAGAGACGGACCTCGACATCGGGCACTACGAGCGTTTCCTCGACATCAACCTGGCGCAGTCGGCGAACGTCACGACCGGCCAGGTGTACTCGACGGTCATCGCCAAGGAGCGTCGCGGCGAGTACCTCGGTGACACCGTGCAGGTCATCCCGCACATCACCGACGAGATCAAGCGTCGGATGCGCGAGCAGGCGGAGAACGACCCGCAGCCCGACGTCATCATCACCGAGGTCGGCGGCACCGTCGGCGACATCGAGTCGCAGCCGTTCATCGAGTCGGCGCGCCAGGTGCGCCACGAGCTCGGCCGCAACAACGTGTTCTTCGTGCACGTGTCGCTCGTGCCGTTCATGAACGCCTCGGGTGAGCAGAAGACGAAGCCGACGCAGCACTCGGTCGCCGCGCTCCGCTCGATCGGCATCCAGCCCGACGCCCTCGTGCTGCGGTCGGACCGCCCGGTGTCGGACTCGAACAAGAAGAAGATCGCCCTGATGTGCGATGTCGACGAGGACGCCGTGGTGAACGCCGTGGACGTCCCGTCGATCTACGACCTGCCGACGCTGCTGAACAACCAGGGCCTCGACCAGGTCATCGTCGACGCGCTCAAGCTCGAGGCCGGCCCGGTCGACTGGACCGCGTGGACTCCGGTGCTCCGTGCCGTGCACGAGCCGAAGAAGGACGTCACTATCGCCCTCGTCGGCAAGTACATCGACCTGCCGGACGCGTACCTGTCGGTCACCGAGGCGCTCCGTGCCGGTGGCTTCGCGCACGACGCGAAGGTGACGCTGAAGTGGGTCGTCTCCGACGACTGCACCACGCCCGAGGGCGCTGCGAAGCAGCTCGGCGACGTCGACGGCATCTGCATCCCCGGCGGGTTCGGCGTGCGCGGCATCGAGGGCAAGCTCGGCGCGCTGCGCTTCGCCCGTGAGCAGGGCATCCCGACGCTCGGCCTGTGCCTCGGCCTGCAGTGCATGGTCATCGAGTACGCCCGCCACGAGGCCGGCCTGACCGACGCGTCGAGCACGGAGTTCGACCCGGAGACCTCGACGCCGGTCATCGCGACCATGGCGGAGCAGGTGGACATCATCGCCGGCGGCGACCTGGGCGGCACCATGCGCCTCGGCCTGTACCCGGCGACGTTCAGCTCCGGGTCGTTGGCGGAGTCGCTCTACGGTGCGCCCGAGGCGTCCGAGCGCCACCGTCACCGCTACGAGGTCAACAACACGTACCGGCAGCAGATCGCGGACGCCGGCCTGGTGTTCTCGGGCACGTCGCCCGACGGCAGCCTGGTCGAGTACGTCGAGCTGCCGCGCGACGTGCACCCGTTCTACATCGCGACGCAGGCGCACCCGGAGCTGCGCTCGCGTCCGACGAACGCGCACCCGCTGTTCGCGGGGCTCGTCGCGGCCGCGATCGAGCGCCACGAGGCGTCCAGCCTGTTCGACCCGCAGAACGAGGAGCAGGTCGCGTAAGCGCAGCCCAGCCACGAGCGGACGGGAGGTGGGCCCCGCCAGCCGGTACCGGCGCACCGCGCCAGCGGGGTGACGGCCGTGCCTGGAGGGACGGTGCCAGCTGGCACCGCGCCTCCCGTCCGTCTGTGGTCGCGTTCACGGCACCTGGTTCCGACACGCAACCGCGGAACGACGCGGCGCTGTGTCCGGAGCCTGGTTCCGCGACGGGCGCGTGCTTGGATGGTTCCGTGACTGACGCACCCATCGCTGACGAAGCCGCCTCGTTCGAGGTCACCGAGTCCACCGTCGTGTACGAGGGCGCCGTCTGGGACGTGCGCCGCGACGCGATCGCGTACCACGACGAGACGATGGTGCGGGAGTACATCGACCACACCGGTGCCGTCGCGGTCTACGCCGAGGACGACGAGGGCCGTGTCCTCGTGATCCAGCAGTACCGCCACCCGGTGCAGGTGCGCGACTGGGAGCTGCCGGCCGGGCTGCTCGACGTCGAGGGCGAGGACCTCCAGGTCGCTGCCGCCCGAGAGCTGGCAGAAGAGGCCGACCTCGAAGCGGACACCTGGAAGCCGCTGGTCCGGTACAACACGTCGTCCGGCGGGAGCAACGAGTTCCTGCAGGTCTACCGCGCCCGGGGCGTGCGGCCCACGACGACGGCGTTCGAGCGCGAGGCCGAGGAAGCCGACATCGTGAAGCGGTGGGTGCCGCGGGCCGAGCTGGTGGAGGCGATCCTCGATGGTCGGCTGCACAACTCCGGGCTGGTCGTGGCCGTACTCGCGGTGGATGCGCTCGAGCGAGGCCGCGCATGAGCCTGCGAGAACTGGTCGACGCGGCGACGTGGACGCACGAGCCCGAGGCCGTGGAGCTCGACGGCGATGTGCTGCGGGTCACGGCGGCCCGGGGCAGCGACGCCTGGCGGACCACGTCGTACGGGTTCGTCCACGACTCCGAGCACGCGCTGGTGCAGCCCCTCGACGGGTCGTTCTCGGTCGAGGCATCGTTCGTCCTCGACTACACGGAGCAGTTCGACCAGGCCGGCGTGTTCCTGCGCGTCGACGAGCGGAACTGGATCAAGGCCGGTGTCGAGGTCTCCGACGGGACGCCGCAGCTCGGCGCCGTGGTGACCCGTGACTCCTCGGACTGGTCGGTGGCGCCCGTGCCGGAGTGGGTGGGACGCGTGGTGACGGTCCGGGCCAGCCGCGAAGGTGATGCCGTGACCGTCCGGGCCTGGGCCGAGGACGAGCAACCCCGGCTGGTGCGGGTCGCGTACCTCGATCCCGATGCCGCCGTGTCGGCGGGACTGCTGTGCGCTGCTCCGACGCGTGCCGGCCTGACCGTGACGTTCACCGGGTACCGGGTCGGAGCGCCTGACGAGGCGCTGCACTGACCGTGCGCCTGCTGTCGTGATTCCCCTGGACCGTGCCACGGAGACGTACCTGCGGCACGTCGCGATCGAGCGCGGGCTGTCGCAGCACACGCTGTCGGCGTACCGGCGTGACCTGGCGGTGTTCACCTCGTGGCTGGCGACGGCTCCGGTCGTCGAGTCCGACGGTGCTGACCGAGCCGGTGGGGCGTCTGCGATCGACGACGTCGGGCGGCTCGCTCGGGCAGACGTCTCGGAGTTCGTGACCTACCTGGCGACGAAGCCGGACGGTCCGCTGGCACCGAGGTCGATCGCCCGGATGCTCAGTTCGGTGCGCTCGTTCACGGCCTTCGCGGCGGGCGAGGGCTGGCTGCCGCTCGACCCCGGCACCGCCGTCCGGCCACCGAAGGCCCCGATGCGGCTGCCGAAGGCGATCTCGGTCGAGGACATGGAGCGGCTGCTCGGCGCGGTGTCGACGGGCGGCTCTGCTGACGGCCCCGCGGGTGGCTCCGCGGATGGCTCCGCGGGCGGCTCCGCCGGTGTGGACGACCCCGTCCGGCTGCGGGACAAGGCGTTGCTCGAGCTGCTCTACGCCACCGGCGCGCGGATCTCCGAGGCGGTGGGGTTGTCGGTGGACGACGTGACCACGCTGTCCGATGGCTCGGCCCCCGACGCCGATGGCCTCGCCGTCGTGAAGGTCACCGGCAAGGGGAACAAGCAGCGGGTCGTGCCGCTCGGCAGTTTCGCGCGGGCGGCGATCGACGCCTACCTGGTGCGGGCGCGGCCGGTGTTCGCGGCACGAGGGACCTCGACGCCGGCGCTGTTCCTCGGCGCGCGCGGTGCCCGGCTGTCACGACAGAGCGCGTGGCTCGTGATCCAGTCGGCTGCCGAGGCGGCGGGCCTCGAGGCGCACGTGTCGCCGCACACCTTCCGGCACTCGTTCGCCACGCACCTGCTCGAGGGCGGTGCCGATGTGCGTGTGGTGCAGGAGTTGCTCGGGCACGCGAGCGTCGCGACGACCCAGATCTACACGATGGTCACGGCGGACATGCTGCGGGACGTCTACCAGACGGCGCACCCGCGGGCGCGGCGGTAGGGCTCGGCGTTCGGCGGGCCCGGGCGTGCGCGTCGTGAGCAGAAATGGTCGGGTGGCTGGTCGGCACCCGACCATTTCTGCTCACGAAGTCGGACGGTGACGGCCCCGGGATGCGTCAGAAGAGGTGGAACTGGGCCGACGCCGCCACCGCGCCCGTCGCGACCGCCACCACCACCGCGCTCGAGGACGCGCTCCTCGCGGCGACCGCCCACCCACCGGTCGCACCGGGGCGAACGACACCGACGAGCCGGCACACGAGAGCGAGCGCACTGCAGGCACCCAGCGGGTTGATGAGGATCGACGTCAGGGCCAGCAGCACCGCGAGCACCGTGAACACGCACAGCCGTCGATCGCGACCGCCGCCGGATGCCCACGCTCGGGTCCGGATCGTTGCCGTGTGCACCGAGAACGCTGGGCCCACGGGTGCGACGACGATCGGCACGACCGGTTCCGGAGTACTCGGCAGGACACGGGTCGCGGCGCCCCAGGCGTGACCGTCCCACCAGCGGAGACGACTGGCGTCCTGCGGGTCCGGGAACCAGCCTGCGGCCGGCAGTGTCACGGGGACTCCTCGAGGTGCGGGGGACGGTGCTCCTCGAAAGTAGGGGACGCCGCCCCGCCGCCACAGTCCCAAGGCGGGTGTCGGCACAAGTGCGGACACACGGCGGTGCGCTACGGTCGGCTGGTGACCACGACCCTCGACGGCTTCTGGAACGCACGGCGAGACGAGGCTCCGGAACTGCCGGCCGAGGTGCCGGAGGCGTGGTCGTTCGGTGCCACTCCGGAGCAGGCAGACGAGCTGCTCGGCCTGGTGCTCCGCGGGGTCAAGGACGGCACAGCGTCATCGCTCTGGGACTACGAGTCGACGGGCGACCCGCTCCCCGCGACCGGTGAGTGCAGCATCGTGACCGACGGCGCCGGTGTTCCCCGGGCCGTCATCGAGACGACGGACGTCCGGATCGTCCCGTTCGACGCCGTCGGGGCCGAGCACGCGCGTGCCGAAGGTGAAGGAGACCGGACTCTCGAGCACTGGCGGACGGTGCACGAGGCGTACTGGCGTGAGCACTCCGAGAACCCGCGCGGCTTCGAACCGGACATGCCGGTGGTCTGCGAGCGCTTCCGGCTGATCTGGCCGACGCCGACGACACCGCCGACCGTCAGCGCCTGACCGAGCAGATCAGGCCGGGACGGGCGCCGCGTCGACCTCGGTGAACACGTCCTTCACGGCGGCGAGCAGCCGCGCGTTGAAGTCGACGCCGAGCTGGTTCGGCACCGTGACGAGCACGGTGTCGGCAGCGCGGACGGCCTGGTCCGCCGCGAGCTCCGCGACGAGGTCCTCGGGCGAGCCGATGTACGAGCGGCCGAAGCGTGCGAGCCCGCCGTCGAGGTGCCCGACCTGGTCCTGCCCCTCGACCTGCGCGCGGACGCCGAAGTAGTGCCGCGACTCGTCGTCGATGATCGGGATGATGCTGCGCGACACCGAGACGCGCGGGGTCCGGTCCCAGCCCGACTCGGCCCAGACGCGGCGGAAGCGCTCGATCTGCTCGGCCTGCAGTTCGTCGAACGGCACGCCGGTGTCCTCGGTGAGCAGGGTCGACGACATCAGGTTCATGCCCTGCTCGGCGGTCCACTCGGCGGTGGCTCGTGTGCCGGCGCCCCACCAGATGCGGTCGCCGAGCGAGTCGGAGAGCGGGGAGATCGGCAGCGATCCGACCGAGCCGGTCATCTGCGGGTTGGCGTTGGCCATCGGTTCGCCGGCGACGGCGCGACGGAACACGCTGGTGTGCGCGCGGGCCATGTCGCCACCGTTCTCGTCGGACGCATCCGGCACGTAGCCGAACTGCTGGTAACCGGCGAGGGCGGTCTCGGGTGAGCCACGGGAGACGCCGAGCTGCAGTCGTCCGCCCGAGATCAGGTCGGTCGCCGCGGCCTCCTCGGCCATGTAGAGCGGATTCTCGTAGCGCATGTCGATCACGCCGGTCCCGATCTCGATGCGGCTGGTCTTCGCGGCGATCGCGGACAGCAGGGGGAACGGTGCCGCCTGCTGCGGTGCGAAGTGGTGCACGCGGAAGTAGGCGCCGTCGACGCCGGCCTCTTCAGCAGCGACCGCGAGGTCGATCGCCTGCACCAGGGACTCACGCCCGCTGCGCACCTTCGACCCCGGCACGTCGCGCCAGTGTCCGAACGACAGGAACCCGATCTTCGTCATGTCGATGCAAACGCATCCGGAGAGTCGGGCATTCCGTCACGACTACGGTGTCCGCCATGGACGACCCCCGCACCGCGCTCGACACGGAACGCGCTCGCAACGAACGGCTGCTCGCCGACGTCGAGCGGAGCATGCGCGACGTCAGTGATGCCCGCCAGGACGCCAACTCCGACGACGAGCACGACCCCGAGGGCGCGACCCTCGCGTGGGAGCGCGGCTCGCTCGGCGCCGTCCGCGACGTGGCCCGGCAGCGGATCGAGCAGGTGGACGCCGCGCTCGCGCGGCTCGACGCCGGCACCTACGGGATCTGCGTGGTCGGCGGGGAACCGATCCCAGCGGCCCGATTGGCCGCCGTCCCGTGGGCCGCAACGTGCGTCGCCCACGCGTGACGGGCCTCCCGGCGGACACCCGCTGACGGACGGGAGGCGCGGCGCATCCCCGCCACACGTCCTCCGTCACGCGCACCCCGCGTCCACCGCGTGCGCCGCGGATTCCCAGCCGCACGCCCTACGTTTTCGGCATGGACGGCGACGCGAACGACGGACCCGGCGAGAGCCGGACCGACGGTGCGCCGCGTCAGCGCTTCCAGTGGTTCCACGACATGCGGACCTGGATCCACGCCAGGCCGCACCTGCACCTGTTCTACAAGGTCCTCGTCGGCATCGTCGGCGGGCTGGTCGTCATCATCGGACTCATCCTGGTGCCGCTGCCCGGGCCGGGGTGGCTCGTGGTGTTCATCGGCCTCACGGTGCTGGCGAGCGAGTTCCACTTCTTCCACAAGATCATCGTGTGGCTCAAGGCGCAGCTGCACCGCTTCTGGGACTGGGCCAAGCGGCACGGACCGAAGCGCCTGCGCGATGCTGCCGACCGGGGCAAGGCCGACGTCGACGCAGCCCACACGGGTGCCGCTCGGACGGTCGGGGTGCGCGGTCGTGGACGGGCGCGCGGCGCGAACTCGGCGCACCCGGGGCACTAGGTCGGGTCGCCGCGGCCGTCACCGTGCCGTTTTCGTCACTGCGTGCGACGTTGATCGCTCCGTGCGGCGCTGCAAGCTCCCACTGAGCGAGCAACCTCGCACGGGATGACCAACCTCGCACCGTGCGCCCGGCGCGCGCCGCCCGCCGGGCCCGCTACTCCGCCGCGACGCGGATCGAGCCGGTAGCGGTGCGCTCGATGACCTCGGCGGCCTGCTCCTCGACGGCGGCCGCGTCCTTCGACGTCAGCTGCAGCACGAGCGCGACGACGGCCGCGAGCACGATGAACCCGCCGTACCCGGCGATGACGGGGACGAGTCCGATCGACGGTTCGAGCAACCCACCGATGACGGCGGGGACCCCGAACGCCAGGTAGCTGACGACGTAGATCGTCGAGAGCAGTCCGGCGCGGTGGGTCGGTGCCGCGGTCGCGAGCAGCATCCGCAGCGGTGCCTGGAACCCGGCGCCGAAGCCGATGCCGGCGATCCCACTGCCGACGACGAGGCCGGGCAGGGAGTGGGCCATCACGAACGCCACGGTCACGATCGGGCCGAGCACCAGGGCGACGAGCCCGACGAGCACCGCGCGACGAGCGTCCATCCGCTGCGTCGCGAGTCCGGTCAGCGCGCCGACGCCCGTGACGACGGCGATGAGTGCGCCGGCCGCGAAGTGGTTCGTGATGCCGAACACCGCACCGAGGGCCGAGGGGACGAGCGAGAGGAACATGCCGCCGAGGGCCCAGCTGGCGACGAGGGAACCGACGACCCCGCGGAACAAGCGACGCGAGCTCCGCGGCACGCTGATCGTCGGGCGGAGCGAACGGAGTGCTCCGGGGCGCCGTTGGACCTGCTCGGGGACCACGAACAGCGCCAGCACGAGGAGCACGAGCAGCGCACCGAAGACCAGGTAGACGAGCTGCTCCGGCGCTGGACCCCACTGCACGAGCGCCCCGCTCGACATCGCACCGGTGGCCAGCGCGATCGGCGGGATGACGCCGTTCAGCACGCCGGCCAGGGTCGGGTGCCGCTCGAGCGAGTTGTCGATGAGGGCCGCCCCGAGTGCACCGATCAGGAGCCCGACGGAGACGCCCTGCACGATGCGGTCGACGATGAGTGCGCCGACGCCGTCCGCGATCGCGAACAGTCCGAGCGACAGGGCGACGCCCAGGCCTCCGGCCACGAGCACGGGTTTGCGGCCGACGTGGTCCGACAGCCGCCCGGCGATCAGCAGGCTCGCGAGCAGCCCGGCGACGTAGATGGCGAAGACGCCGGTCAGCATGAGCGGCGTGAGGTTCCACTCGGCGGCGTAGACCGGGTAGATCGGCGAGGGGACCGCGGACGACGCGACCGACACCAGGAGCATCGCCGCGAGGATCCAGAACCCGGCGACCGAGCGAGCTGACTGCTGCATGAGCATCCTTCCGATGGTCCGTTGTACGACTGCATTCGTACCGCAGTCCGCTGTACGACGCAAGTCGTACAGCAAGCCGAACGGTGGTAGCGTCCCATCCATGCCCGCGCACGTCGATGCCCCCGAGCGGCTGCCCCAGCCGACCGTGGCCGAGATGGACCTCCCCGTCGTCCTGGACGCCCTGAGCGACCCGATCCGGTTGGCGATCCTGCACCGCTACCTCGTCGACGCCGCCGGTGGTGAACGGAGCTGCGGCTGGGTCGGGATCGACCGACCGAAGTCCACGCTCACCCACCACTTCCGGGTCCTGCGCGAGGCCGGACTGCTCGAACAGCACCTCGAGGGCCTGACCCGCATCAGCCGGGTCCGCATCGAGGACGTGCAGCAGCGGTTCCCGGGGCTGCTCGACCTTGTGCTCGACTGGCAGGTGCCCGCGGCCCTGCTCCGCGACGGGATCGAGTCGTGAGCGCGGTGCCCGGCGCGGGTGCCGACGCCGGCGCCGGGGTGGCCGTGCACACGCTCCCCGACATCGGTGCTGACCCGGCCGTGACGACGGCGCTCGCAGCGGACCTGGACGCCGCAGGCTTCACCGTCGACCGGGTCGACGCACTCTGGGGGACCGAAGCGGCCGCATCGCTGCACCGGGGCTCGCGAGTGGCGGCCCTCCGTGCCCTGGCTGCTCGTGAGACATCCCCGCTCGGCACCCTCGCCACCCTGTTCGTGCTCGGACTGCCGACGTCCCGCGCGGACGCCGCAGCCGCGTTCCCGACCGCCGGGCTCGACGCCGTGGTCGCGGCAGGCCTGCTGCGGGTCTGTGGCACCGACACCGACACCGACGCCGCGGTCGTGGAGCCGACGGTCGACCTGCGTCCCTACGCCTTCGTCGACGACCTCGGTGCCGGCAGCTGGTGGATCGTCTCGGACCTCGGCGAGCTCGCCCTCGGCCACGCGATCAGCGAGGAGCACGTCCTCGGCATCGGCGGCGCCACCACCACGCTGAGCGGCCTGCAGGTCCCCGTCCCCGTCCGCACGGTCCTCGACCTCGGCACCGGCTGCGGGATCCAGGCCATGCACGCCCGACGCTTCGCCGAGCACGTGGTCGCCACCGACATCTCGCGCCGCGCCCTCGACATCGCCCGCTTCAACGCGCAGCTCAACGGCATCGACGGGATCGACTTCCGGTACGGCTCCCTCTTCGAGCCCGTCACGGGGGAGCGGTTCGACCGCATCGTGTCGAACCCGCCGTTCGTCATCACACCCCGCCGGCCGGGCGTCCCCTCGTACGAGTACCGCGACGGCGGCATGGTCGGCGACGCGCTCGTCGAGACCGTGCTCCGCGGCCTGTCCGAGCACCTCGAGCCCGGTGGGACCGCGCAGCTGCTCGGCAACTGGGAGTACCACTGGGGCGTCGACGGCCTCGACCGCGTGCGCAGCTGGTTCGCGGACACCGACCTCGACGCGTGGGTCATCGAGCGCGAGCGCCAGGACCCCACGTCGTACGCCGAGACCTGGATCCGCGACGGCGGCACCAAGCCCGGGACGCCCGCGTTCGACACGCTGATGGCCGCCTGGCTCGACGACTTCGCGGACCGCCGCGTCACCGGCGTCGGCTTCGGGTACGTCGTGGTGCGTCGAGCCCTGCCAGGAGGAACGGCGAGCCTCCGTCGGTTCGAGCGCGTCCCCGAGACGCTCGGCTCCAACCCCGCCGGGCTCGGCGCCACCGTCGCTCGCGTCCTCGACGCGGCCGCGTGGCTGGCCGCCAACGACGACGCCGCGCTCGCCACGGCGCACCTGACGGTGGCGGGCGACGTCACCGAGGAGCGCTACTACTGGCCGGGCAACGACGACCCGACGGTGATGACGCTCGTGCAGGGCGGCGGACTCGGACGACGGGTGGACGCGGACACCGCGCTCGCCGCGTTCGTCGGGGCGTGTGACGGCGACCTGTCCGTGGCGGCGATCGTCGGCGCGCTCGCGCAGATCACGGGCGTCGACGAGCAGGTGCTCGCCGCCGACCTGTTGCCGGCGGCGCGCGACCTGGTGCTCGACGGGCTGCTGCTGCCGGCCTAGCGAACGGACGGCGCGGGCGCTGTCAGCGCCCGTCGCGCCAGCTGTGCTCGGGAGCGTAGCCGAGCAGCTCGCGGGCCTTCTCGGACGACAGCAGCGAGCTGACGCCGTCGATGTCCGCGCGACGCTCGATGTCGGGCACGTAGCGCTCGACGAGCTCGATCGTCGGGGTGTCCATCACGGTGTCGGGACTCGCGATGACGAACGCCTCGAACCCGGTGAGCTCGGCCTCGACGGCCTTGCGGACCGCCTGGGCGCCGTCACGCGAGTCGATGTAGGACCACAGGTTGAAGGTCTTCGCCTCGGGGGTGGCGTCCCACGGGAACGCGGGGTAGTCGGTCTCGTCCATCACGTTCGAGAACCGCAGGCCGATCATCTTCAGCTCCGGGTCCCAGCGGGTGAAGTGGCGGGCCATCTCCTCTTCGACGGCCTTGCCGAGCGAGTACGACGACTGCGGGCGGACCGCGAACTCCTCGTCGACCGGCAGGTAGGGCGGGTGGTGCTCGCCCATCGGGATGCCGAGCAGGGTCTCGCTCGACGCCCACACCAGGTTCTTGACCTTCGCGGCGCGTGCTGCGTGGAAGACGTTGATCGACGCCGTCACGTTGTTCGTGATGAGCGCCACGTCGGGGACCTGCCCCGGTGCGGGCACGGCCGCGAGGTGCACGACGGCGTCCACGTGGTCGTACCGGTCGTCGATGCCGAGCAGGGCGTTCAGGACCTGGCCGTAGTCGGTCAGGTCGATCCGGACGAACTGCACGCCCTCGGGCTGGTCGGGGGAGGGAACGCGGTCGAGCAGCACCACGTCGTACCCGTGCGCATCGAGGTCGCGCACCACCGCTCGTCCGAGCTTGCCGCTGCCGCCGGTCACCACTACACGCGTCATCGCGTCACTCCACATCCTCGTCGGGTCGCCCTCCGGGCACGCCCCATCCTGCCCGGCACCGCCTGACCCGACCAGGCCCTGTCCGTACCCCGCTGTCCGGCGGGGGAGCGTCAGGCGGTGGGGGCGACCTGGGCGATCGCGAGCCGGGCGACGAGCTCGACGTGCTGCGCCATGTCCCGCGACGGGTCGAACAGCCACTGGATCTGCATGCCGTCGGACACCGCGAGCAGCACGCTCGTCAGTTCCTCGGCATCGACGTCGGCGCGGAGCCGTCCGTCCTGCTGCATGGTGCGGAAGTCGGCGGACAGGTCGCGACGGCTGCGCTCGTAGCGCTCCTGGAAGTACGCGTGCGCGGGGTGCTCGGGGTCGGTCGCAGCGGCGGCGGAGAGGTTGACGAACATCTGCACCAGGCCGGGGACCTCGGCGTTGTGCCGGACGATCGCCGCGAGCAGTGCAGCGGGGTCGGGTGCCTGCCAGTCGTGGGCGAGGTCGAGCTCGTCGCGTCGTCGCAGGATCTCGACCCAGAGCTCGTCCTTGGAGTCGAAGTAGTGCAGCAGGCCGGCCTGGGTCAGCCCGACGGCGTCGGCGATGTCCTTGATGCTGGTGCGGCGGAACCCCTGCGAAGCGACGAGGTCGAGCGCGACCGTGAGGATCTCCTCGCGCTTCGCGATGCCCTTCGCGTACGAACCCCGTCGTGCCATGGCAGGACTGTACCGCTCGGAGTGCACACGGAAAACCTAGCCGCACTTGGTTTTGGTGTTACCGTGGGCGGAGCCGCCGACGAAGGCGTGCGAGTCACCGGTGCAGGTGGCGTACCCGAGAAGAGGTTGCAGTGGCCAACGACGCCCTGACCGTCAACGACACCCCGACCGCAGTCGCACCCACGCGCGGCCGAGGTGCCCCGCTCATGTACACGCTCGGCATGCCGATCGCGATGCTCGGCCTGTACATCGCGCTGCTGCCGCCGGTGCTGGTCGCCATGGCGCTCAAGGTCGCCGAGATCGCGCCGGACAACCAAGCGGGCGTGCTCGGCCTGGCACTCGGTGTCGGCGCGTTCGCCGCGATGGTCGCCAACCCCCTGGCCGGTCGCTTCAGCGATCGGACTGCCGGGAGGCTCGGCATGCGTCGTCCGTGGATCATCGGCGGCACCGTGGTCGGCTTCGCGGGCCTCGTGGTCGTCGCGACGACCACCTCGACCGTCGTGCTCGTCCTCGCGTGGGGCGTCACGCAGATCGCCTACAACGCCACGATCGCCGCCATGACCGCGGTCCTGCCGGACCACGTCACGCGGTCCCAGCGCGGCCGGGTCGCGGCGCTGCTCGGGCTCTCCCAGAACCTCGCGCTCGTCGGCGGCACGTTCCTCGTGCAGCTCTTCTCGACCTCGGCGACGCAGATGATCATCCCCGGCGCGATCGGGTCGATCGTCGTCGTGCTCTACGCGCTCGTGTTCCGCGACCGCGTGCTCTCCCACCGGCCGACGTCGAAGCTCAGCGTCGGGCAGGTCTTCGGCTCGTTCGTCTTCAACCCCGTGAAGCACCCGGACCTCGGCTGGGCCTGGCTCACCCGGTTCCTGATGGTCGCCGCGCAGTACACCGCGGTGAGCTACCTGACGTACTTCCTGCGGGACGACATCGGCGTGGACCCGGACCACGTCGCGAACGCGGTGTTCCAGGGAACGCTGTGGAACGTCGTCGGCATCGTGCTCACCTCGCTCATCGCCGGCTGGCTGTCGGACAAGCTCGGCCGCCGCAAGCTGTTCGTCGCGATCGCGGGCATCGTCGGCGTGGTCGGGCTCGTGATCATCGCGCTCGCGCCGTCGCTCGGCATGGTCCTGGTCGGCGAGTTCGTGATGGGTGCCGGCATGGGCGTCTTCTACGCCGTCGACCTGGCGCTCATCACCGACGTGCTGCCGTCCGACGAGGACAACGCGAAGGACCTCGGCGTCGTCAACATCGCGCAGGCCCTGCCCCAGTCGATCGTGCCCGCGGCGGCCCCGGGCGTCATCGCCCTGACCGGCGGGTACAGCGGGTTCTTCATCACCGGCGCCGTCGTCGGACTGCTCGGCATCGTCTCGGTGTCCCGCATCCGCGGCGTGCGCTGACCACGCTTCCCCAGGCTCTGAACGAAAGGACCGACCATCGTGACTACCGTGAACGACGTGACCCCTGCCTCCAGTACGGCCGAGCGCATCGACGCGCTCGTCGACCAGCTGACCACCGACGAGAAGGTGCAGCTCCTGACCGGGCGCGACTTCTGGACCACCTGGCCCATCGAGAAGATCGGGCTGCGCCGGATCCTGATGTCGGACGGCCCCTCGGGTGTCCGTGGTGAGGTCTGGGACGAACGCGACCCGTCGCTGAACCTGCCCTCGGCGACCGCGCTGAGCGCGTCGTGGGACCGCGCGATCGCGAAGCGCTACGGCGCCGCAGCAGCCGTCGAGGCACGCCGCAAGGGCGTCGACGTCGTCCTCGGCCCGACCATCAACCTGCACCGCTCGCCGCTCGGTGGCCGGCACTTCGAGGCGTTCAGCGAGGACCCGGTCCTGACCGGTGACCTGGCTGCGTCGTACGTCGACGGTGTGCAGGAGAACGGCGTGGCCGCGACCCCGAAGCACTACATCGCGAACGACTACGAGACCGACCGCTTCACCGCGTCGACCGAGGTCTCCGACCGGGCACTGCGCGAGCTGTACCTGCTCGCGTTCGAGAAGGCCGTGACCGAGGCGCACGCCTGGGCGATCATGTCGTCGTACAACTCGATCAACGGCGTCACCGCGTCGGAGCACGACCTGCTCGAGACGCCGCTGAGCTCCGAGTGGGGCTTCGACGGCATCGTCGTGTCCGACTGGACCGGCGTGCGCTCGGTCGACTCGGCGAAGGCGTCGCAGGACGTCGCGATGCCCGGCCCGAACCAGTGGTGGAGCGAGGGTCCGCTGCTCGCCGCCGTGCAGTCCGGTGCGGTGCCGATCGAGGCGATCGACCGCAAGGTCCGCCGCATCCTGACCCTGGCCGCCCGCGTCGGCGCACTCGAGGGCTTCGAACCCGTGGCCGCGCGGCCGGTCCACGTCGAGGACGGCGTCGCCTTCGTCCGCGAAGCCGAGGCCGAGGGCACCGTCCTCGTCCGCAACACCGGCGTGCTGCCGCTCGACGCGCCCGCCGTCTCCCGCATCGCCGTCATCGGCCACAACGCCGACCAGGCCCGCACGCAGGGCGGTGGCTCGGCCACGGTCGTGCCGTCGCAGGTGGTCTCGCCGCTGGACGGCATCCGCTCGGCGTTCCCGGGCGCCACGGTCGACTACGCGATCGGTGCCGTCGTGCAGGAGGGCATCGCGGAGTTCCCGCTGTCCACCATCACGAACCCCGGCACCGGCGAGCCCGGCGCCCGCGTCGCCTTCGTCAAGGACGACCAGGAACTGTACGTCGAGGACCGCCGCGCCACGGCACTGTTCTGGTTCGGCGGCGACGCCCCCACACGCGAGGCCGACCGGCTCGACATCACCACGACCTACACCGCGCCGTCCACCGGCACCGTGCGGATCGGCATCGGGGCGGCCGGCCGGTCGCGGATGTGGATCGATGGGGAGCTCGTGCTCGACGAGGACGTGCCGTTCGAGGGCGACCAGCTCGGCGCGGCGTTCCTCAACCCGCCGGCGCGGTCGGTGCCCGTGTCGGTGACCTCCGGGCAGCAGGTCGCGATCCGCATCGAGTACGACGTCATCCAGGACGAGACCCTCGGCGGGGTGCTCGCGTACCAGTTCGGCACCGAGCCGTCCGACGAGGACCCGTCGGTGCTCACCGATGCCGCCGTCGAGGCCGCCCGCTCGGCTGACGTCGCCGTGGTGGTCGTCGGCACGAACTCGAAGGTCGAGTCCGAGGGGTACGACCGCTCGTCGCTCGCGCTGCCAGGCCACCAGGACGACCTGGTGCGCGCGGTCGTGGCGGCGAACCCGAACACGGTCGTCGTCGTGAACGCCGGCTCGCCCGTGGAGATGCCGTGGCGGAACGACGTCGCCGCGGTCCTGCTCACCTGGTTCGGTGGCCAGGAGTACGGCAACGCGCTCGCCGACGTGCTGACGGGCGCGCAGGAGCCCGGCGGCCGTCTGCCCACCACCTGGCCGGTCGCGATGGCCGACGTGCCCGTGCTGGACGTCACCCCCGTCGACGGCAAGGTGTCGTACGACGAGGGCGTCCACATCGGGTACCGCGCCTGGCTCCGTGCCGGCACCACGCCGGCGTACCCGTTCGGGCACGGCCTCGGCTACACCACGTGGACCATCGACGGCGTGGTCGCGACGCCGACCGTTTCCGAGGGCGACGCGGTCATCGTCACGGCGACGGTCGCCAACACCGGACCGCGCGCCGGCAAGCACGTCGTGCAGGTCTACGCCTCGCGGGATTCCTCGGCGGTGGACCGTCCGGCGCGCTGGCTCGTCGGGTTCGCGCCGGTCCGCCTCGGCGCGGGGGAGTCGACCGAGGTCTCGATCGAGGTGCCAGCCCGGGCGTTCGCGCACTGGGACGGAGCCTGGCAGTACGAGCCCGGCACCTTCACGCTGCACGTCGGAGCCTCGGTCACCGACGAGTCCGGGAGCGCGGCCCTCGAACTGGTCTGACCAGTTCGTCCGGTTTCCGCGCACCGACGACGCCTGTTGAGTCACATCGATGTGCGCCAGTCGGCTGGTTACCGTCGGCGCACGCACCGACTACGGGGTCGCTGGTTGTGCGACTCAGCCTCCTGATCCGGCTGACGATGCCCCAGCTTCCCCGGTGCGTCCAGAATGCGTCCCCGCGTCCGCGCGGGGGCGCATTCGTTCGTCCCGACTGTTTCCGTCCTGGAAGGGGTTCGGCGAACCGGTTGACGGACTTCGTGCGATCTGGGCAAAACGGGTGACGGATGATCAACTTTCTCGTCCTGAGGGTGCAACTCAGTGTGACAAACCGCTCGGTAGGTGGAACGATGGTCCCACCATCCCGTGCGGATCAGGGACGAGATGGTCATCCGGCAGGGTTCTCGAGCATCACCGACTCGATCTGAGCCCCGCCGGATGTCCTGATCCGGTCTCTCAGGCCCGCAGTGCCGGCGCGATCTCCTCGGCGACGATGCGCAGGATCCGCTCGTGGGCGGCCACGTCCCCGTTCGCGGGCAGGGTGATCACGAGCTCGTCCGTGGCGGTGACGGCGGGGTCGGCGAGCAGGGCGTCGACGATGGCGGCCGGCTCGCCGGACAGCACCTTGCTGAACCGGAACGGCGGACCGGAGAGCGGTCGGCCCTCGTCGTCCATGCCCGAGGCGTACCCGGTCAGGAACTCTTCGTGGACCGCGCGGTCGTGGTCGTCGAGCAGCGGGACCACGATGCGGCCCACCGCGACCTTCGCCGTGCGGCCGGTCCCGCCGTGCAGCTCGGTGAACCGCTCCCGGTACGCCGCGATCTGGTCGGCCTGTGCCTGGGCGAAGGGTGCACCGGTGTCCTCGGTGTTCAGGGTCGAGCAGTGCAGGAGCAGTCCCTTCTCGGCCGTGCGCACCGCCGTGCCCATGCTCCCGCCGCCCCACCACACGCGGTCGCGCAGGCCGGGGCTGAGCGGCTGCAGGGTCAGGTCCGCACCGGCCGGGATGCTCTCGTAGCCAGAGCCGGCGCTGCCGAGTGCGTCGCCGTCGAGCACCTCGAGCAGTCGGGCGGCCCGGGCCTCGGCCTCGTCGCGGAACGAGCGGTCGACGGCGCCGAACACCGGGTCGAGGATCGGCCCGTACCCGGCGATGCCCGTGCTGATGCCGAGCTGCACCCGCCCACCGCTCAGCAGGTCGACCGTGCTGGCGTCCTCGGCGAGGCGCACCGGGTCCTCGTAGCGCATGCCGAGCACCGCGGTGCCGAAGGCGATGGTGCTCGTGCGCTGGGCCGCGGCGGCGAAGAAGGTCATCGGGCTGGTCAGGAAGGGCTCGAAGTGGCGACCGCGGACCCAGCCCGTGCCGTAGCCGAGGGTCTCGGCCGTCTCGAACAGCCGCAGACCGTCCTGCAGGGCGCTCGCCGCACCCGCAGTGCCGCCGTGGTTCGGGACGAAGGTGAGGAAGCCGAGTTCGCGCATGACGCGAGTCTATGCGCGCGTATGGAGCCGGGCCTCCCGGTCGTCCGTACCGACCACCTCGTCACCGCAGCCTGGGAGGATGGGGCCATGACCGACGTCACCACCGTGCCCCCGCTCGTCGCCGCGATCCCGGCGGCGGTGGACGGCGTCGTCGACGCCGACGAGGTCTACGAGGCCTTCGCGGCCTGGGCCGAGGAAGGCGGCCGGCCCCTGTACCCGGCACAGGACGAAGCGGTCATCGAGCTCGTCTCCGGCGCGAACGTCGTGCTGAGCACCCCGACCGGCACCGGCAAGTCGCTCGTCGCGGCCGGCGCGCACTTCGCCGCGCTCGCCGAGGGCAAGCGGAGCTACTACACGGCACCGATCAAGGCGCTCGTCTCCGAGAAGTTCTTCCAGCTCGTCGAGCTGTTCGGCGCCCAGAACGTCGGCATGGTCACCGGCGACTCCAGCGTGAACGGCGACGCCCCCATCGTCTGCTGCACGGCCGAGATCCTGGCGAACCTGGCCCTGCGCGAAGGACCCGACGCCGACGTCGACGTCGTCGTGATGGACGAGTTCCACTTCTACGGCGACCCCGACCGCGGGTGGGCCTGGCAGGTGCCGCTGCTCGTGCTCGAACGTGCGCAGTTCCTGCTGATGTCCGCCACCCTCGGCGACGTCACGACCATCGCCGACGACCTGTCCCGGCGGACCGGCCGACCCACCGCCCGCGTGACCGGCGTCAGCCGACCGGTGCCGCTCGAGTACGAGTACGTGATGACGCCCGTGCAGGAGACCGTCGAACGGCTGCTGGAGGAGGGCAAGGCGCCGATCTACATCGTGCACTTCGCCCAGGCGGCTGCGCTCGAGCGGGCGCAGTCGCTGATGTCGGCGAAGGTCGCTGATCGGGCGCGTCGAGACCAGATCGCGGAAGCGATCGCGGGCTTCCGCTTCAGCGCCGGCTTCGGACAGACCCTGTCCCGTTTGATCCGCGCCGGCATCGGCGTGCACCACGCCGGCATGCTGCCCAAGTACCGACGGCTCGTCGAGCAGCTCGCACAGCGCGGACTGCTGCCCGTCATCTGCGGCACCGACACCCTGGGCGTCGGCATCAACGTGCCGATCCGTTCCGTGCTGTTCACCGGACTGACGAAGTTCGACGGCACGAAGATGCGACAGCTGTCCGCACGCGAGTTCCACCAGATCGCCGGCCGCGCCGGACGCGCCGGGTACGACACCGAGGGTGACGTCGTCGCCGAGGCCCCCGAGCACGACATCGAGAACGCCCGCGCGGTCGCCAAGGCCGGCGACGACCAGAAGAAGAAGAGCAAGATCAAGCGGAAGAAGGCACCGGAGGGGTTCGTGTCCTGGGGGCAGGCCTCGTTCGACCGGCTCATCGGTGCCGAACCGGAACCCATGGTGTCGCGCATGCGCATCACGCACGCGATGGTGCTGTCGGTGGTGGCCCGCGGCGGTTCGGCGTTCGACGAGGTGCGCTCGCTGGTGTTCGACAACCACGAACCGCGCGCCCGCCAGCTCGCGATGGCCCGGCGTGCGCTCGTCATCGCCCGGACGCTCATCAACGCGCAGGTCATCGAGCGGGTGCCGGGGCCTCCGGTCTCCTACCGGCTCACGGTGGACCTGCAGTCGAACTTCGCCCTCAACCAGCCCCTGTCGCCGTTCGCGCTCGCCGCGTTCGAGCTGCTCGACCCGTCGTCGCCGACGTACGCCCTGGACATGGTCTCGATCGTCGAGGCGACACTGGACGACCCGCGAGCGATCCTGTCGCAGCAGCAGTTCAAGGAGCGCGGCGAAGAGGTCGCCCGCATGAAGCGCGAGGGCATCGAGTACGAGGAGCGGATGGAGCTGCTCGAGGAGGTCACCTGGCCTCGCCCGCTGTCCGAGCTGTTGGAGGCGGCGTACGAGGCGTACGCGGCGGAACAGCCCTGGGTCCTCGACTTCCAGCTCTCGCCCAAGGCCGTCGTCCGCGACATGTACGAGCGCGCGATGACCTTCGGCGACTTCGTGCGGTTCTACCAGCTCACCCGGTCCGAGGGGCTCGTGCTCCGGTACCTGTCCGACGCCTACCGGACCATGCGGCAGACCATCACCGAGGAACAGCGGAACCAGGAGCTCGACGACCTGATCGAGTGGCTCGGCGAGGTCGTGCGGCAGACCGACTCCTCGCTCGTCGACGAGTGGGAGGCGCTGCTCAACGGTGACGTGCTGCTCGCCCTGGCCGAAGAACAGGAGATCGCGCCGCCGCAGCCGGCACGGCTCACCGGCAACGTGCGGGCCTTCACCGTGCTCGTGCGGAACGCGCTGTTCCAGCGGGTGCTGCTCGCCGCGCGCGACGACGTCGACGGACTCGGGGCGCTCGACGCAGCAGCCGGGTTCGACGGTGACGCGTGGGACGCGGTGCTCGAGGAGTACTACGAGGAGCACGACACCATCGGCACCGATGCCGAGGCGCGGTCGATGTCCTACCTGGTGCTCGACCAGGCGGGGGCGACGGGTGCTGCGACGACGGGTGCTGGGGCGACGGGTGCGGGAGCGGCGGGCGTGGCGCGCGTGTGGCGCGCTCGGCAGATCTTCGCGGACCCGTCGGGCGACAAGGACTTCGGGTTCTCGGCGACGATCGACCTCGACGCCTCGGACGAAGCCGGCGAGGCCGTGGTCCGGGTCACCGAGATCGGTCGGTTCGACGGGTGGGCCGACGTGGACGTGGACTGATGCCGGCGGGGGCCGGCTCCTTCGTCGTGCGTGCGCTCGGTGCGGACGACGTCGACGCGCTGCAGGTGCTGCTCGAGACCGTGCCGGACTACGCCGAGCGGATCACCGGCTACCCGCCGGGGCCGTCCGACGGGCTGAGCGCACTGGTGTCGGTGCCGGACGGCTTCGACCCGGTGGGCAAGCACGGGATCGGGCTGTGGGTCGGCGACTCGCTCGTGGCGTTCGCGGACGTGCTGCTCGGGTACCCGGCACCGACCACGGCGTACATCGGGCTGCTCGTCGTCCGCGGCGATCGGCGGGGTTCCGGCCTCGGACGGGTCCTGCACGAGGCCGTCGTGTCCCTGGCGGCCGAAGCCGGCGCCGACCGATTGCGACTGGGGATCGTGGCGACGAACGCGGGCGGTGCCGAGCCGTTCTGGCGGGCGCTCGGGTACGCGCCGACGGGGGAGCGGAAGCCGTACCGGTACGACGGGCTCGAGAGCACGGTGGCGTTGTGGGAGCGGGCGGTCTGATCCTCGTGGGTCAGGGGTGGACCCGGGTTGGTCAGGGGTGGACCAGGCTCTTCGCCACCAGGCTCCGGGCCGCCGCCACGATCGCCTCGTGCGGATCACGAGGCGTCCAGCCGAGCACGGTGCGGGCGCGCTCGTTCGAGGTGCGCTTGGCGTAGCCGAGGTCGGGCACCATCGCGCGGAACTGCGGCTGCGTCTCGGCCGCGGTCCGCACGACGTCGTCGGGCAGCGTCTGCGTCGGGACCGCCTCGGCGTCATCACGGAGGTGCTCGCGCAGGGTGGCGGCGATCTCGGCCAGCTCGAGCGCCGGGCCGTTCGACAACAGGAACCGCTTGCCCGCTGCATCCGGGGCGGTCGTCGCGGTGACGTGTGCTGCGGCGACGTCGCGCACGTCGACGATGGGGATGAACAGCCGCGGGGTCGCGGGCATCGCTCCGGAGAGCATGGACTGCAGGATGTGGTTCGCACCGGACACCGCGTGCCCCATCGCCGGACCCATCACCGCGACCGGCATCGTCGTGACGAGCTCCGGCGCACCGGGCTCGGACGCGACGAAGTCCCACGCGGCGCGTTCGGCAAGGGTCTTGCTCGTGCCGTAGGCGTCGACCCCGGGGCCGTCGAGCACCGTCCAGTCGGCCTCGGTGAACACGTGGTCGGAGTGCGGGTGGCCCCAGCTGACCGCGTGGAAGGCCGAGGTCAGCACCACGCGATCGACTCCGGCCGCGTGTGCGGCGCGCAGCACTCGCAGCGTCCCCTCCACCGCCGGACGGATGACGGTGTCCTCGTCCTCGACGTGGCCCGGCAGCACCGACGAGGCGACGTGGTGCACGACGTCGATGTCCGCGACCGCCTGGGCCCATCCGTCATCGGACGTCAGGTCGGCGGCGACGAACTCCAGCCGGTCGTCGGCGGTGAGGCCGGCCTCGGCGAGGACCGCACGGACCTCGGGTGCACGGTCGAGGGACCGGATCGTGGTGCGGACGCGGTGCCCGGCGTCGAGCAACTGCAGGATCAGGTGGCCAGCGATGAAGCCGGAGCCGCCGGTGACCAGGACGTGTTCGGTGTTCTCCATGCGCCCAGCATCGTCTCGAGGTCGGATGCGGACCAGTGCCTCGGTGTTCCTGGGTCTCCGAGACCCAGGCTGACCGAGCTCGTCGGTCAGAAGAGCGTGGCCGGCGGGGTCGCCTCGGGCAGTGCGGACGGCTCGGTGACCTCGACGCCGGGCCAGCCCGGACCGTGCGGCACGTCGGTGTGGTTCTGGTAGGCGGTGGCCGCACCACGGGCGCGGACGTCGGCGGCCTCGTTCATCTCGTGGCCGACGTGCCCGCGGACCCACTCGAACGTGACCTTGCGGCCCTGCAGCTCGGCGTCGAGCTCCTTGATGATCTCGACGTTCATGACCGGCTTGCCGTCAGCCTTGCGCCAGTTCTTCCGCTTCCACCCAGCGAGCCACTCGGTGCAGGCCTTGATGGCGTACTGGCTGTCGCACAGGATGTGCAGCGGCTCGCCGGTGTCCTTCGTCGCGCGGAGCAACTGCAGGACGGCCGTGAGTTCGCCGATGTTGTTCGTTGCCCGGGGCCAACCACCGGCGGCCCAGCGGTCGTCGTCGACGTACCAGGCCCAGCCGGCGGGGCCGGGGTTGCCGAGGGCTGAGCCGTCTGCTGCGGCGACGATCGTCACGAGGGGACCTCCTGGTCGGGGCTGGTGCCCGTCGAGCGTAACGGACGGTCGAGTGCCGTCCGCGCGCCGAGGTCAGCGGCGCGCAGGGTCGAGGTTGAGCGTGCTGCCCTCGAGCAACCAGTCGTCGGCGCGGGTCTCCATGTACGGGTTGAGCCACTGCACCTCGGCCGGCGTGATGCCGAACCGCTGCGCGACCGTGGTCAGCTCGTCGCCGTGCGCCACCAGGTAGTCGGTCGGACGACCGTCAGCGTCCGTGACGATGCCGTACGCCCCCGGTCGGTCCTTGCCCACGGTGATGCGCAGGTCCGGGTAGGGGTTCGGGATCGTCCACGTGAGGTCAGCGGCGGCGAGCACTGATCCGACCAACGGGCGCTTCGACGGGTCTTCGTCCGGCACCGACGCGGGGACGAGGGCGACACTGCGCAGGTAGTCCGGTCGTGCACCGGCGGCGTTCATCACCACGGTCTTCGGCGGGCCGGAGGCGGCGGTCCACTCGGTCGTGTCCCGCGCCGAGGCGTCACCGCCGTCGAGCGGGCTGGCGGTCCGGTGCCGGAACTGCAGGCTCATCTGCTGCGGGTTGGTCGTGCGGTAGCCGGACAGCTGCGCGGTGAACGTACCCTCGTCGTTCGCCACGATGCGCACGTGGATGCTCGTGTCACCGCTCGGAGAGGTGACGTCGGTCTCCGCCGCGACCGTGCCGGTGGGCAGGACCTGCTCGACCTCGTCCGGGTCGCCGCCGATCTGTTCGGTCATGAGCGTCGGTTCGGGGATCGGCTCCGCCGTCCGCTCGGCAGCTTGTCTGGTCGGCTTCGGCAAGGGGTCGTCCCCGCCGAATGCCGTGCAGCCCGTGAGCAGCAACCCCACCAGTGCGGTGCCGGCTACTGCGCTCGCCGCGGTCCGCGCTCGTGTTCGTCGTCTTCGTTCGATCTCCCCCACGGCAGGGAGCGTACCGCCGGGGTCCGGCCCGATCGACCGCCGTGACCGAACTGGTACTCGGGGCACACGGACTACCGTCCGGGTCATGAGCGACAGCATCCCGGAGACGCCGGATCCCGACTCGACCGACACTGCGTACAGCCCGTCGAGCGAGCGGGAGACCGAGGCGTCGCAGACCGACCAGCGCAGCGAAGCCGAACTCGAGGCAGACGGAATCGACACGTCCAAGATCACCGCCGCACCGGGAACGGGCGGCGCGGATGACGCCGGCGACGTGGAGCCTGCGCCGGGCGACCTGCACCTGCCGTGGCAGTCGGAGGAGGACCGCCGGGGCTAGCGGGACACCCGGTCCAGTTCGCGGACGAGTTCCTCGCCGTCGCGGACGTCCCAGAACGCGAACACCTGCGGTCCGAACAGCCCGTCGAGTCCGGTGTTCGCGTAGATCTTGGCGGTCGCTCCGCCGGCGAAGAACGCCGCCACTCCGCTCGGATCGCCGGTGTTCCACTCCACCGAACAGTGCCGTCGGCCCCCGGTCCAGGTGATGGTGCGATCGGTGCGCCCCACCGGGACCTCGCGGGTGGTGTTCGGCCTGATGATCAGCGCGCGGCGGTCGGTGACGGCGTAGACGGTCGTGCGTTTGCGGTGGGCCTTCACGATGAAGCGCCCGAACACGAGGTGCAGGCCGACCAGCGACAAGACGATCGGGATGATCGCGCCCACGCCGAGGTATCCGTTCCGCACGACGTCGAGGACTGCGAACAGGATGAAGCCGGTCCAGAACAGCGAGAACGGGATGAGGAAGCCGTCCCGCCCCGTGAAGAGCTTCGCCGGGTCGCTCGAGCCGGCCCAGTAGAGGTGCTCATCGGGTCCTAGGTGCTCACGGGCGGTCTGCTGAGGATCGTTCACCCCGAAGAACCTACGCCGTCACACACGCTCCGCGTCACGACGGCGCTACCGTCACGACGGCGCTCCCGTCACGACACCGAGTCGGGGTGCGAGCCCGCCCGCTGCCCGGACTCGAGCGTGGCGATCGCCGCGAGCTCGTCGTCGCTGAGCACGAAGCCGTCGACATCGAGGTTCGACCGGATCCGCGACGGCGTCACCGACTTCGGCAGCACCACGACCCCCTGCTGCACGTTCCACCGCACGAGGACCTGCGCGACGCTCACCCCGTGGGCGTCCGCGATGCCGGTGAGGACCGGTTCGTCGATCAGTCGACCGCGACCGAGTGGTGACCACGCTCCGGTGAGGATGTCGTGCTGCTGGTGGAACTCCATGAGCTCGCGCTGCGGGAGCCACGGGTGCCGCTCGACCTGGTTGAGCACCGGGACCTCGCCCGTCTCGTCGACGAGTCGCTGCAGGTGCGGCACCTGGAAGTTCGAGACCCCGATGCTCCGCGCCCGGCCGGAGCCGCGCAGTTCGACGAGCGCGCGCCAGGTCTCGACGTAGCGGTCGTTCGCCGCAGCGGGCCAGTGGATCAGGTACAGGTCGACCGTGTCGAGCCCCAGCCGCTCGAGGCTGCCGTCGAACGCACGCAGGGTCGCGTCGCGCCCCTGGTGGTCGTTCCACACCTTGGTCGTCACGAAGACGTCATCACGGTCGAGCCCGGAGGCCCGGATCGCCGTGCCGACGCCGGTCTCGTTGCCGTACATCTCGGCCGTGTCGACGTGCCGGTAGCCGGCGTCGAGCGCGAGGCCGACCGCCGTCTCGGCCTCGGTGTCGTCGACCTTGTAGACGCCGAACCCGATCGCGGGGATCGCGGCACCGTCACGCAGGGGAAGTGAACTGACCATGCACCCATCCTGCCGGTGCGTGGCGGGCGCGCGCCGGGCCTCCCGGCCATCTGTGGAGAACGCGAGCCGTCTGCCGGACGCTCGTTCCTTCCCACATCGGCCGCGATGGCAAATGCAATCGGGCATACCTGGTCAGAACTTTCGACCAGGTACGCCCGATTCGACCAGGTACGCCGAAAGCCCGCGCCCGCGCTCAGGTCGGCAGGACCACCGGCTCGGTGTCGGGGATGGGGCTGGCGTCACGGCCGCGCAGGTCGGGCAGCCAGCGCTTGGCGCCGAGCGCGACGACGACGCCCACCCCGGCCATGACCGCACCGACCGTGAAGCCGCCCACCGGGCCACTGCTGTCGATCAGGAAGCCGGCGACCGCGGACCCGCCGGCGGCACCGATGAGCTGACCGGTCCCCATCCAGCCGTAGGCCTCGGCAGTGTCGGAGAACTTGACGGTGGCGGAGACCGAACCGAACATCACCGCGAGTGCCGGCGCGATGCCGATGCCCGCGATCACGAGGGCGAGGCAGAGCCACCAGAAGTTCGTGCCGCCCAGGGCGAGCGCGAGACCGACGAAGACGATCGCCATGCGCGTCCACAGGGTGTTGGGGGAGATCGGACGGTGGCCGAAGGCCAGGCCGCCGAACAGGGACCCGACCGCGAAGACGGCCAGGACGATGCCGGCGTTCGGGCTGCCCTCGCCGAAGACGCTCGTGACGCTGGCCTCGACCGCGGCGCACGCCCCGATGAGCAGCAGACCGGTCAGGGTGGCGACGACGACCGACGGTCGTTTCAGCACCACGCCGAACGCGCGCTTCGAGCGGGGGATGCGGACGCGGCCGAGCTCGGGTGAGGCGATGAACCAGATGCCGCCGACCACCAGGAAGACCATGGCGACGACGATCGCCTCGACCGTGCCGACCTGGGTCGCGACGAAGGTGGTGATGACCGGGCCGGCGACCCAGATCAGTTCTTGGGCGCTGGCGTCGAGCGAGAACAAGGGGGTGAGCTGCGACGAGGTCACCATCTTGGGGTAGATGGTGCGGACCGCCGGCTGCACGGGCGGAACCGCGAGACCGCCGAGGAACCCGACCACCACGTAGCCCCAGAGCGGCATGAGGACGAACCCGATGACCCCCATGCTGACGAGCGCGACGATGCTCGTCAGGATGAGGACGGGGCGCATGCCCCAGCTGCCCATCCAACGGCTGGTGAGCGGGCCCGCCAGCGCCTGCCCGACACTCGTCGTCGCGAGCACCAGGCCGGCGGCGCCGTAGGAGTGGAAGACGTGCTCGACGTGCAGCAGGTAGGCCAGCGAGAGCATCCCGAACGGGAAGCGCGCGGTGAGCTGTGCAGCGATGACACGACCCACGCCGGGGGTCTTCAGGAGGGGGCCGTACGTGCTCACGAGACGAGTGTACGGACCGGACGGATCGGGGTGTCACCCGTCCGGGGGAGGTGCCGCCGCGACACGCCGACGCGCTGATTCCACACATGTGGATCGTGGCTGTCCACCGGTGTGGGCAAGTGTCGGTGGTCGGCCGCAGACTGGCGGAAACTCGGGCCTCCCGGGAATCCACAGACTGTGGACGGCGTTGTGGAGAACTACATGGCTGTAACACTCCCTCTTGTGGTCGGTCCCGCGGCTAGCCACTAGATGTAGTGTGGAGACATCGCAGCGGCCCCTCCCGGACACGACTGCGGACAGACATCAGCACCACCTCCACAGCACGTGAGAAATCAGTAGAAACCAGGGGAGAACATGGCCGTCACCGTCTACACCAAGCCGTCCTGCGTCCAGTGCACAGCGACGTACCGGGCCCTCGACAACAAGGGCATCGAGTACGAAGTGCACGACGTCTCCACCGACGAGGCAGCCCTCGAACACGTCAAGAGCCTGGGCTACATGCAGGCCCCCGTCGTCGTCACGGACGACGACCACTGGTCGGGCTTCCGCCCCGACAAGATCGCGACGCTCAGCGCCGAACTGGCGTAGTCGCCTCCCGTCCTGTGGACGGTCACCCCGGACCCGCTCAGGAGGCCCGGATCGCCGCCCACAGGACACCCCCGGTCCGTCTGTCCGCACCTTCCACCGAGGAGCGCGCCATGAGCCGATTGGTCTACTTCTCGAGCGTGTCCGGGTACACCGCGCGCTTCGTCGAGAAGCTCGGCCGCGACGCAGACCGGATCCCGCTCTACCCGAGCGAACCCTTCCTCCACGTGGACGACCCCTACGTCCTGTTCCTGCCCACCTACGGTGGCGGCAACGGCGAGGGTGCGGTCCCCAAGCAGGTCATCAAGTTCCTCAACGACGCGCACAACCGCTCGCTCATCCGCGGTGTGGTCGTCGGCGGCAACACGAACTTCGGCGAGGCCTACGGCCTGGCAGGGGACGTCATCGCGCGGAAGTGCAACGTCCCCCTTCTCTACAGATTCGAACTCTTCGGGACCCCTGACGACGTGTCGGCGGTCAACACAGGATTGGATGCATTTTGGACGCAGCAGTTGCAGACGTCGATCTGACGTCGCCGCAGACGGGGATGGACTACCACTCCCTCAACGCGATGCTCAACCTCTACGACGCGGACGGGAACATCCAGTTCGACAAGGATCGTGAGGCCGCCAAGCAGTTCTTCCTGCAGCACGTCAACCAGAACACCGTCTTCTTCCACAACCTGAAGGAGCGGCTCGACTACCTTGTCGAGAACGAGTACTACGAAAAAGCGACGATCGACATGTACTCGCTGGACTTCATCCAGCGACTCAACGACCTGGCGTACTCGAAGAAGTTCCGGTTCCAGACGTTCCTCGGCGCGTTCAAGTACTACACGAGCTACACGCTCAAGACGTTCGACGGCAAGCGCTACCTCGAGCGCTTCGAGGACCGCGTCGTCATGACCGCCCTCGGCCTGGCGCAGGGCAACGAGCAGCTCGCCATCGACCTGGTCGAAGAGATCGTCGCCGGCCGCTTCCAGCCCGCCACCCCGACGTTCCTCAACACGGCGAAGGCCCAGCGCGGCGAACTCGTCTCCTGCTTCCTGCTGCGCATCGAAGACAACATGGAGTCGATCTCGCGCGGGATCAACTCGTCGCTGCAGCTCTCGAAGCGCGGCGGCGGCGTGGCCCTGCTGCTCTCCAACATCCGTGAGGCCGGCGCCCCGATCAAGCAGATCGAGAACCAGTCCTCGGGCATCATCCCCGTCATGAAGCTGCTGGAAGACTCCTTCTCCTACGCGAACCAGCTCGGTGCGCGTCAGGGTGCCGGTGCGGTCTACCTCAGCGCCCACCACCCGGACATCATGAAGTTCCTCGACACCAAGCGCGAGAACGCCGACGAGAAGATCCGCATCAAGACGCTGTCCCTCGGCGTCGTCGTGCCGGACATCACGTTCGAGCTCGCGAAGAACAACGAGGACATGTACCTGTTCTCGCCGTACGACGTCGAGAAGGTCTACGGCGTCCCCTTCGGCGACGTCCCGATCTCCGAGAACTACCGCGCGATGGTCGACGACTCGCGCATCAAGAAGACGAAGATCAAGGCGCGTGACTTCTTCACGACCATCGCCGAGATCCAGTTCGAGTCCGGCTACCCGTACATCGTGTTCGAAGACACGGTGAACAAGGCCAACCCGATCAAGGGTCGGATCAACATGTCCAACCTGTGCTCCGAGATCCTGCAGGTCAACACCCCGACGACCTTCAACGAGGACCTGTCCTACAAGGAGATCGGCAAGGACATCTCCTGCAACCTCGGGTCGCTGAACATCGCGCTGACGATGGACTCGCCGGACTTCGGCAAGACCATCGAGACCGCGATCCGTGGCCTGACGTCCGTGTCGCAGATGTCGCACATCGCCTCGGTGCGTTCCGTCGAGGACGGCAACGACAAGTCGCACGCCATCGGCCTCGGCCAGATGAACCTGCACGGTTACCTGGCTCGTGAGCGCGTCTACTACGGCTCCGAAGAGGGCATCGACTTCACGAACATCTACTTCTACACGGTGCTGTTCCACGCCCTGCGCGCCTCGAACAACATCGCCATCGAGACCGGCGAGACCTTCGACGGGTTCCGCGACTCGAAGTACGCGTCGGGTGAGTTCTTCGACAAGTACACCGACCAGGCGTGGACCCCCGCGACCGCTCGTGTCGCCTCGCTGTTCGACAACGCGAACATCACGATCCCGACGCAGGATGACTGGAAGGCGCTGAAGGCGTCCGTCCAGGAGCACGGCATCTACAACCAGAACCTGCAGGCCGTCCCGCCGACCGGTTCGATCTCGTACATCAACCACTCGACGTCGTCGATCCACCCGATCGCGTCGAAGATCGAGATCCGCAAGGAAGGCAAGCTCGGCCGCGTCTACTACCCGGCGCCGTTCATGACGAACGACAACCTGGACTACTACCAGGACGCGTACGAGATCGGTGCCGAGAAGATCATCGACACGTACGCCGCGGCGACGCAGCACGTGGACCAGGGCCTGTCCCTGACGCTGTTCTTCAAGGACACCGCCACCACGCGTGACATCAACAAGGCCCAGATCTACGCATGGCGCAAGGGCATCAAGACGATCTACTACATCCGTCTGCGCCAGCTCGCCCTCGAGGGCACCGAGGTCGAGGGCTGCGTCAGCTGCATGCTGTAGAGCTGCTGCCCTCTTCCTGGAGGCGCGGGGCGGGCCCCGCCCCGCGCCTCCAGTCCGTCATCAGATCACCATCTCGAATCCGGAAGACAATCCCATGACCCTCACCGACCCGGTCCACGCCACGGGCAAGTCCATCCCGCTGATCAGCTCGGTCAGTGCCATCAACTGGAACCGTATCCAGGACGACAAGGACGTCGAGGTCTGGAACCGGCTGGTCAACAACTTCTGGCTCCCCGAGAAGGTGCCGCTGTCGAACGACGTGCAGTCGTGGAACACGCTGACGCCGGCGGAGCAGCAGCTCACCATGCGGGTCTTCACCGGCCTGACGCTGCTCGACACCATCCAGGGCACCGTCGGCGCGATCAGCCTGATCCCCGACGCGATCACCCCGCACGAAGAAGCCGTCTACACGAACATCGCGTTCATGGAGTCGGTCCACGCGAAGAGCTACTCGTCGATCTTCTCGACGCTGGCCTCGACGCCCGAGATCGACGACGCCTTCCGCTGGTCCACCGAGAACGTGAACCTGCAGAAGAAGGCCCAGATCGTCCTCGACTACTACACCGGTGACGACCCCCTGAAGCGCAAGGTCGCCTCGACCCTGCTCGAGTCGTTCCTGTTCTACTCCGGCTTCTACCTGCCGATGTACTGGTCCTCGCGCGCCAAGCTCACCAACACGGCCGACCTGATCCGCCTGATCATCCGCGACGAAGCCGTCCACGGGTACTACATCGGGTACAAGTTCCAGAAGGGCCTCGAGGGCGCTTCCGAAGAGCGTAAGCAGGAGATCAAGGACTACACGTTCAACCTGCTCTTCGAGCTCTACGAGAACGAGGTGCAGTACACGCAGGACCTGTACGACGGAGTCGGGCTGACCGAGGACGTCAAGAAGTTCCTGCACTACAACGCCAACAAGGCGCTGATGAACCTGGGCTACGAGCCGATGTTCCCCAAGGAGACGACGGACGTGAACCCGGCGATCCTGTCGGCGCTGTCGCCGAACGCGGACGAGAACCACGACTTCTTCTCGGGGTCCGGGTCGTCGTACGTCATCGGCAAGGCGGAGAAGACCGAGGACGAGGACTGGGACTTCTGATCTCGCTCTGACTCGTGGGGACGCCCCGCTGGCTTCTGCCGGCGGGGCGTCGTCGTTCGCCGGACCGCACTGACGTGTCCGGTCAGCGGGTGGCGGTGGTCGGCGCGGACTCGACGAGGGCGGCGACCTCCTTGGGCCGTGCGTTCTGGTCGTCCATCGAATGCACCCTCGGTCGAGTCCGAGTTCCCCTCGGGGCGATTGGACGGCGCTGTCATCCGGGGCCCGCCCGCAGGCGACGTTGACTGCGCCCGCAGATCTGATGCGCCTGGGCGGAGCAGGCCCTGTCCTGGTGATTCGATGTCGGAGCCGGCCGATTCGTGTGTGCGGTAGCAGGCCAGCGAGATGCTTGGTCCGCTCGCTCGCTCGCTCGGGCTGGCTCCGTGGGGGACCAGCGACACGGGCGACGAGCCTGCGTTAGGTTCGACTGAGACAACACCGCTTTCCATGGGGGGACACAACGGTGACTGGAACGACAGACCTGACTGCGTACGCACTGCCGGACCTGACGTACGACTTCTCCGCGGCCGACGACCTCGCACGACAGTGCGACCTGGCGAAGACTACGGTGGAGCTCCAATCGCCGTCGCGCGCGGCGCTCGTCACGCTGGCCGGCACCGACTTCGCAGGCGGTTTCGCGGAGACCTTCCGGTCGAACGCGCAGATCGCCCAGGAGGACGCGCGCGAGCTCACCACGAAGCTCGGCGAGGTCGCGAGCGGCATCCGTGCGCTCAGCGATGCCGCGCGGGCGGAGAACACCCGCCGGCGCGAGGCCCGGGCCTGGCGCGACCGCGTGATGGCCCGCCGGACTGACCTCGTCGACAGTACTTGGGACCAGATTTTCGGTGAAGAACCCCCGCCGAGCAGTGGCAAGGTCGACGTTCCGGCCTTCCCGAGTACGAGCTACACGGCGCGTACCAGGAGCACGCCGACGCCGGGTGCCGGTCCGGGAACCGGGGGAAGTGTCTCGTCCGCGCGACCAGACCGCCTCCGGGCGTTCGCCTCCGGATCCGCCTCACTGAACGGCAGCCTGCAGGCGCTCCCGGGGCGGATCGCGGCTGCCCTGGCGGCCTTCACCCAGGGGTGCGACTTCGGCCGAGTTGACCTGTCGACGCTCCTCGCGGGCTTCCGGGCCTGGTCGACCGCAAATGAAGGCGACGTGGACTGGGCGAACACGATCGCAGCTGCCTTCGAAGCAGCCGGGGCGAGCGGAGACGTCGTCTCGCTGAACGACACTTCGCTCCTGGCCGCGCTACTGGCGGCGGGGGTGGGCAGGACGCGGACCGACCTCGACTTCGGCGCCCCGTCGTTGCTCGGCGCGGTCCCCACCAGTGGCTTCGCAGCCGACCCCGTGAACACGGCGACCGGCAACTTCGTCGAGCTGGAGCGTGACCTCTCCTTCGCCGGAGGCGCTGAGGGCTTCGAGCTCACGCGGTTGTACAACTCGTTCGACCTCGTCGCTGGTTCTTTCGGTCGCGGGTGGTCCTCAGTCCTCGACAAGCGCCTCGAGGTCCTCGCCGACCATGTTGAGTTGGTGCACGATGACGGCCGACGGAGCACTTTCCCGACCCGGGGCGACATCGCGGTTCGTGCCGTCGGAGAGAACCTGTGGCTGGCACCAGAACCCGACCCGACGGCGGGTTCGACGGTTGACCGTGAGGTGGTCCTCGTCGTCCGTGACAACGCCGGCTCCTGGTGGTCGTTCACATCCCGAGGGGTGTGGATCGCCGCCGGTACCGGGACCGCGGCGACCACCAAGGCCGTGCGGGACGGCGACGACAGGCTCGTGCGGCTCCAGCACCGACGCGGGCGGTTCATCGACTTCCTTCACCGCGACGGGCTGGTCCGTTCGGCGCGCTCCTCCGACGGACGCACGGTCACGTACGACTACGCCGACGACGGTGCACTCAGGTCGGTGACGGGTCCCGGCGGAACGCGGACGTACACATGGGAGGACGGCGGTCGCATCGAGCGGGTGACGGCGGCGGACGGCGTCGTCGAGTGTGCGAACATCTACGACCAGCACGGTCGTGTGCTCCTGCAGACGACTCGCAAGGCCGCACGATCCGGTTCGCGTACCTTCCCGGACGGGTCACGTCCGTCGCCGATGAGGACGGCACACAGTCGAACACGTGGACATCCGATCGCCACGGTCGCGTGGTCGCAATCACCGACGCGGATGGTCGACGACAGTCGTTGAGCCACGACGAGCACGGGAACCTCGTGGCCTCGACCGCTCGTGACGGATCAGTCGCGGTGCACGAGTACGACGACCGCGGGCGCCTCACCCGCACCGTCGCAGCGGACGGGACCGACACGGTCGTCGCCCACGACGATCACGACCGCGTGCATCGCATCGAGCGCGACGGTCGAAGCGTCTCGTTCACGTACGCCGACCCCTCGGCGACGTACCCCTCGCTCGTCGTCGACGAACGAGGCGCTCGCTTCACGATGAACTGGGTCGATGACCTGCTCGTCCGCGTCGAGGACCCTGAGGGCGTCGTGCTGATGTACGAGTACGACGTTTCGGGTGACCTCGTCGCTGTCACGGACGCGCTGGGCGGGACGACCCTGTACACGCGGGACCACGTTGGTCAAGTGATCACGACCACCACTCCCCTGGGACACCGGACGCGCTTCGAACGTGACGCCGCCGGCCTCGTGACGTCCTGTGAAGCCCCAGACGGTTCCGTGTGGACGTTCGAACGCGACGCGGGGGGTCGTGTCATCTCGGTCGCCGATCCGGTGGGCGGGCAGACAACATACGAGTACGGAACCGGGGGCAGCGTCACGCGCGCCACGGATCCGCTCGGACGGGCGAGCGACGTTCGGTACGACAATCTGGGCAACCTGCACGAGATCCTCCTGCCGGACGGTACTCACTGGAAGATGCTCCACGACGCGCTCTCGCGACTGCGCGAGGTGACGGATCCGGCAGGTGGGCGATGGCTCCGGGAGTATGACGCCGTCGGGCGCCCGACGGCACGGATCGATCCCGCAGGCGTCCGCTCTGTCGTCGAGCAGACAGATCGTCCTGCGGCAGTACCGTTCTTGGACCTCGACCTCGCAGGCCGCGTAGTCGCCGGTACGTCTCCGCTCGGTGACCGTACGACCATCGAGTACGATGTCTGCGGTCGGCTCTCGGCGTGGACCGATGCAGACGGTGGCAGGACGATGCTCGGATACGATGCGGACTCGCGGATTGTGGAACGCATCGAGCCCTCGGGTGCCGTCACCACGTTCGAATACGACGCCTGTTCACGGCTGGTTGCGGAACGAGTGCCCGGCATCGGGACGACGCGGTACGGTCACGACCCTGCCGGGCGTCTGGTCACTGTCGACGACTCACCTAACGGTCGCCGGACGATCACCCGGGACATTGCCGGGCAGGCGGTCGCGGTCGACGACGCGCTCGGGCACTCCACGACCTTCCACCGGGACGTCCTCGGGCGGGTCACGCAGATGGTCGGGCCCTCCGGCGGGCGCACGCTGAACACCTGGACCGGGCTCGGTGACATGGCGTCGACGACCGACCCGATGAGCCGCGCCGTGACGTGGACTCGGGACGCAGCCGGCCGACCGACGGCCCGCACGAATCCCGATGGCCACACGACCACGTGGACCCACGACCCAGCAGGGCGGCTGACCGAGGTCCGTCAGGACGGCCGACTCGTTGCGGCAGTCGCGCGGGACGAGTCCGGCCGATCGATCACGATCACCGACAGGACTCACCCCGACGGCGAGCAGACCGAGCACCGGCTGGAGTACGGCGCCCGGCACGAACTACTCCGGCGCACGACGACTCGTGCCGGGCGGAGCATGACGACCGGATGGGAGTACGACGCCGCTGGCAACCAGCGCGCGATAACCACGCCGGACGGCGTCAGGACCGAGTACGACCGTGGTCGTGCAGGCATCCTGACCGGCATGAGGCGGCCCGACTTCCCCGACGCCTCGCTCCGGTACGACGGTGACGGCCGGCTGACCGAGGTCGTCGCCGGGTCCGTGGGTCAGTCGTGGCAGTACCGCGATGGCTTCGTCGTCGGGCATGTGTCAGACGGGCGGAAGACCACGCTCGAGCGCGACAGCCGAGGGCGCGTCGCTGCCGTGCGCGATCCGGACGGGATGACCGTGACGTACGAGTACGACGAGGCGTCGCAGTTGGTTGCCGCGACCGGGACGACCGCGTCGACCTGGACCTACGATCGCTCCGGCCGGATGGTCGAGGAGCGAGACGCATTCGTGAACACCTCGTACCTGCACGACGCCACCGGAGCGCTCCTGCAAACCGAAAGCCGAGGCGACGGGACCGCGGTCGTCCGGTTCGAGTACGACAGCTCAGGCAGGCGTGTCCTCGCCGCAACCGACGACGGCACCACCACGTACGTGTGGGACGAGCTCGGTCAGCTCCGCACAGTCGTGCGTGCAGACGGGGTGGGCGTGAAGCGCTCCGACCTGTGGGTCAACGCTCTCGGTGAACTCGCCGAGGTCAACGGCACGACGCTTTGCTGGGATCCGACGGCACCCGTGCCCACCCTGCTGGCGATCGGTGACGTTCCGATCGTCACCGCGCCCGGGATGCTCGGCGTCGACGGGAGCTGGATCACCTCGGGGTGGCGTCGTTCTCGCTCCGCGCAGCTACACGACCCGTGGTTCTCGACCGACGTCGCGACGTCACCGCGCCTCCCGGACGGCATCGAGGTCAGTCCGACCGGCACCGTCCTGGTCGGTGGACTCGAGCTGAGCGGAGCACGAGCGTACGATCCGTCGGTACGGTCGTTCCTGTCCCCAGATCCCCTGCCCCCGGTGGCGGGTGCGGCCTGGGCCGACAACCCGTACGCCTTCTCTGGCAACGACCCGGTCAACCAGACCGACCCGACCGGACTCCGACCGATCACGGACGCGGAACTCGCGGCGTACGGAGCCGGCCGACAGGGCTTGCTCGGGATCTCGTACCACTTGTCGAACAACGGCGCCTTCTCGATGGACGGGGACCTGCACGCCTCGCACGCCTTGTCATGGCTGCTCGGCATGTCGCTCCTCGACCCACGCATGCCGGGCCCAGGCGTCGTCCTCGGCGCGCTCAGTCCGCTCCCGCTGGTCGGTATCCCTGTCGGCATGGCAGCGGACTTCTACGCCGGGACCGTCCTGACGAGTGGGCAGGGTGAGATGCTCTTCGGGTGGGCGACGGGCACGTCACCTCGGACGTTGCTCTACGGATCGGACAGCAAGATGACGCAGGTCGTGAGGAACGAGCTGCCGGGTGACCAGCGCAGGGACATCCTCGACGATCTGAAGGACACGGGCGTCGCGACCGGGTACGGCTACCAGGCGGGACCCGCGTCGTTGACGAACCAGAACCTCCTCCGGGACATCCGCACGGTTGTCACCTGGCCGGTGGCGTCTGAACGGGATCGCACGCTCTTGGCCCTCGGGACGTACGACGTTGACGCGAAGGTCGTGTCGAAGGGCGACGACGGAACCACCGTGGTCGAGTACACGGCGACGAACGAGACCACGCTCGGCTCCGCCCTGCGGATTCCCGGGCTCGACTACGACGCGTTGAACCGAGCCGCTGGAGACCACGGTCCGTTCTCGCGGGTGACGGAGCGGTTCACGTGGACGGAGAAGGTGAAGTTGTGACTAGACACCTGGCGGGCGTCGCGACCTCGATCGCGGTGCTGGCGATGTTGTTGACCGGTTGCGCCGTCACGGCACAGCCCGAGCCGCAGGACTACGCCGGCACTTGGGTGCTCGAGGGTGCGGACGGCGACGGAGCGGCGGAGTTCACCGTGTCGGCGGATCGAACGTTCACGGCGCGCAACATCCCGATCGACCTCGCGTGCCGGACCAGGAACGCTGCGACGAGCCCTCCGGGCTGCGCGGGCGGCGGGGACTCGGCGAGCTTCTCCGGACGCTGGAAGGTGGCCGACGGGGACTCGACCGGCATTCGGTTCTACTTCGATGACCGCTTCGTGCGCCAGGGTTACTCGACCAACGGCGGACTCGGTTTCTACGTCGGATCACTCGATGTGCCGCGTCCCGACTACCTCTTCGTCCGTTCGTCATCGGACTGACCGGAAGCCTCTCACGCAGCCCGTCCGGTCACTGTCCCGAAGCACTCGACTCGCTCGCGCAGATCGTCGCAGACGGGAAAATGGGGCCATGACCGTCCTGACTCGCACACGTCTGCGCGGCGCCGTCGTGACCATGCTCGCGGCCGTGGAGCTCGCGACGACCGGATGCGCCTCGGGCGGCGCCGGCAGAGGAGACGACGGTGACCGGAGAGGACACGCGAGACGCGGCCGGCAAGACGCAGGCACAGGTCGCGAATCTGTCGTTGAAGGACGAGTTTGACTCGGCCGGCGAGCGGTACGAGCACGGGCAGGCGGTCCTCGCCGCCGCGCAGCAGCAGATCTCGGACGGCGCCTGGTACTGGAACGGTGGAGACGTCCGCCCGCTGCCGGCCGGCGACGCCGCGTTCGGCGAGGCACCGGACGGCGCGACCGGCGCGGAGCAGAACCTCGAACTGAGGCAGCGCTACTTCGATGAAGAAGGATGGCGGTCGCGCAGCGCGAAGGTCGGGACGGACCACGAGGTCCGGGCCGGGGTGACCTGGAGCGTCCGGCCGAACGGGCAGTACTCGCTCGGCGTGTACAGCGAGGCGGTGCCAGCTGGCGCCGCGCCTCCCGTCCGTCGTTTCTCACGTGATCGCGTGCAGTCGCGCAGTCAACTGCGCCCGACCACTCAGCGCGACACCGTCTCCGGTACCGCGCCACCCCAACCGTTGAACCCGCCGTAAACGACCTTCACCGGGACGGCTTGCGCCCGGTCTGCCACGTACCGGTACACGCCTCCCGGACGGCCGAGCCACATCGTCTGCGCGGTCGTTGCGGTCGTCGCCACGGTCCGGAGTTCCACCACGTACTGCCCGGAGGGGATCTGGAACTGCGCGGTCTGCTCGCTGTCGAGCAGCGTCGAGAACCGGGTCGAGAACGACGCACCGGTCGTCGCGTTCGTCACCGTGACGGTCGCGCCGCTCAGCTGCGCCGACGGGGTGCGGGACGCCGAAGCCGCGTAGACGACAAGGTCGTAGTCGCTGTGTGCGTAGTGCCGTGACAACGTGACTTGGGAAGCCGGGAGCGTTCCTCGCTGCTGGTACACCCGGGTCTTCCAGACGGCGGGCGACGCCGTTCCGCTGGCGTACGCCTCGATGCGGTACTTCCCGGTGCTCAACCCGACGAACCGGTACTGGCCTGTGCTGTCCGAGGTTGTTGTGAACACCTGCGAGGTGTCCTCGTTCCAGGCGTACATCAGGCGGTCGGCGGCGGGTCCCGTGGGGCCGACCACGCCGCCCTGCACGGTGGCACCGATCACGAGCGGCACGGTGACCGCGACTGTCGAACCGCCGCGGACCGCGATGCCCGAGCGGATTCCGGGGGCGTAGGTCTCGGTTCCGTGCGGCGGGAGTTGCTGCGTCGTCACCGTGACGGTGTCCGGTGCGGGGATGCCGGTGAACGTCGCGGCGCCGTCATCGTCGGTCGTGGCGTTCCCGACGACGACGTCGGTGCCGATCGCTGCGAGTTCGACGTCCGCCAGCCGGATCGCGGTGCCGTCCGGCGTTGCGAGCTGCACGGTGATCGTTCCGGATCCGGCCGCAGTCGCTGGTGGCGCGAGGCCGATCAGCGCGCCTGCTGCCAGCGCAACGGCCAGTGTCGTCCCCGTGATCAGTCGCATCGCGTTCCCCGATGGTCGGCCAGCCGTGCGTTGCCAGGGACTGTACGCGCACGGCGGCCGGGCGGCGGGGCAGGCACGTCGCAGCAGCGGTCACGCGGAAGCCGTCCCGGCTTCGACGGGCGTCACGAGGTGCGGGTCGCACCGATCGCCCAGACGCGGGGCGGTTCGGCACCGTTGACCGAGTGGTCACCGATGATCCGTGCCTTGAACACCCACGGGTTGTGGCTGCCGGCGGTGCGAGCGTTCCGCCAGTGCCGGTCGAGGTTCTTCGTCGTGCTCACCCCGGACGCCGCGAGCGCGTCGAACAGGTGCGAGGTCGCCGTCGTCGCCAGGGTGGTCAGCGCCACCTGCGCCTGCGCGGTCGCGAGTTCGGCGCGGCCGTTGCGGCGCTCGTCCTCGGCGGTGTCGAGCCCGGCTCCCTCGTACGCACCCTGCAGGGCTGCGGCGGCCCGGTCGACGATGGCGGTGGCGGCGAACCCGGCCGCCGACACTTCGCCGACGACCTGCAGGATCTGCGGGTCGGACGCGAACGTGTCGGCGTTGCCGTGTGAGAAGACGCGGGTGCGGTTGCGGACCTCGCGCGCGATCTCCCGTTCGCCTGCGAGGACGGACCCGGCGAGGACGCTCAACAGCACGCCCTGGTAGAACGCCGTCTGGTACTTGAACCGCTCGTCGAAGGGGATCACCGCGTCGGCCTGCACGACGGCGTCGTCGAAGGTGCTGGTGCCGGAGCCGGTGGTGCGCTGCCCGAACCCGTCCCAGTCGTCGGTGTGAGTGACCCCGGGCTGGTGCGCGTCGACGATCGCGATGACCCGCTCGCCGGTGTCCGTCCGTTCGGCGTAGGTGTCGATCCAGTCGGCGAAGATGCTGCCGGTCGAGTAGTACTTCTGCCCGGTGATCCGGAACGTCCCGTCCTGCTGCGGGGTCACCTTCGTGATCACGTCGCCGACCTGCACTGACCCGACTTCTGTCCACGAGTTGCCGGCGATCTCACCGCGGCCGAAGCGGTCCAGCCACCCCTCGCGTTCCCCGGTCCGTGCGACCAGCCGGTCTTCCACCAGCGCGAAGTGACCGCGGAGCGCCTGGGGGATGTTGCTGTCAGCGGTGGCGAGTTCGGTCAGCAGGCGGAACAGCTGGGGCAGGGTCGCCCCGGCTCCGCCGTGGGCGACGGGGACGCGGACGGCGCCGAATCCTGCGGCGGCGAGTTCGCGGATCTCCTCGAACGGGAGGCGGTGGTCGCGTTCGCGCTCGGACGCGCCGGCAGCGATGCGGTCGATGATCGGACGGAAACGGGCGAGGAGCTCGTCGTCGGCGCCCTCGTCGATCGTGCGGTCGGCGGTCTGGTTGCTGATGGTCACGAGGACTCCTTCGTGGTCTGGGTTGCTGCCTGTCGCGTGGTGTGGCGCCGTGTGGTGTCGATTCGTCTGGTGTGGGCGGACAGCCCGACCAGATGTGCGCAATGGCGAGACTGTGGCATCGCCGAACGCCCGCGAGAAGGGTTGTGTCGATGTGTGTCGGGGGGTCACTTCCCATGACACGTGACTGCGCAGCGACGAGGTGGGGCTTCGCAGCAGCGCCTTCGCAGTGCTGCGCGTGTGCGATGGCCGCGGAGCTCGTCGGACGAAGACGGGCATGCTCTTCCGAGAAACCCGCGTCGGCGACGCTCAGAGCAGCGCGCATCAACGAGGGAGCACGCACCCGCCAGAGGACCGGCCGCTGCCTTGCTTGGTGTGGGCGAAAGCCGTGGTCTCGGCGTCGTTCACTCCGGTGACGTTCAGGCCGGCGGGGTCGTCCCTGCGCCTTCGGTGTCGTCCGCGCCCGCAAGACCTGTCCCGGCCTGGTCGAGGTTCTCGCGTGGGTCGCCCATGTCTCCGGTCGCAGCGCCGGTGGGGGACCGCCCGAAGTGTTTACGGACGGCGTTCGCCTCGGCGAGGGACAAGGTGCGTCCTGCTCCGAGGGACGGAGCGCCCTTGATCGCGTCCTTCGTGTACCCGACGTGCACGTCCGTGCCGTCGAACGTGGCGTCGTCGGCGGGGACGAGCGCCTGGTGACGCCCGAGCAGTCCGGTTGCGACACAGACGTAGGCCGCACTGCCGTCCTCGTCGGAGGGGAACACCTGCACGACCTTGCCGACTGACACGCCGTTGCGATCCCGGACAGTCGCACTCTCGACCTGGTGGATGACGCCCTTGGTGATCATGAACGTAGTCAACGCCCTCGAGTCTGACGCTTCGCAGACGCCGTCCTCCAGGCCGGCGGTCAGGACCCGTGCGCCGATGGTGACGGAGAGACACACTGTCGTGGTCGGCACCCCGGTGCCAACGTGCCTCGTCGGCGCAACCGCGGCCGTGCCTCCAGGCCGGATCGAGAGTGGCGCACGCGGCGGACGCGACACGAACGGCATCGGCGGGGATACCGGACAGCATCCATGGGGCGGACGAAATCGACGCGGATGCGGTGGACGCGGGGCAAGCAGAGGTGGCCAAGCCGCTCATCGAACACTGGGGCGGCGACGAATGGGCCGCAGTCGGCCGGGACTTCAGTTCGGATCACAAGCAGGATCCGACCGCCCCAGGATTTGGTGCCACGAGTTTCGGCTCCGACGGAGCATCGGGTCTCAACCCCGTCCACGACCATGGAGTCCATACCTGGTACGGCGGCGGTTACCTCGACGAGGACACGCAGTCGCTCCAGAACGTGGGCTATGCCACGACCGGCCAGCCCGAACGGCTCACGAGATGATTGTGCGAACGTCGCAGACACAGCGCAATCTGAGTGGAGTTCCCAGATGAAAGTACCTCGACGGAAAGCCGTCATCGTCCTCCCGTCTGTAGGAGCGGTACTGCTCGCGGTCGCCGTCCTCGCCGGCTGCAGCTCCGGGCTCGGGAAGACCCCGGAGCGGGCGAAGCAGTCGATCGTCACGTTCGTCGAGGGTTCGACGGACGTTGTCGGTGACGGTTGGGAACCCAACGACGGTCCACGGCTGGGGAAGTGCGGACTCGGCCTCGGGACCGGCGGCGTCCAGTACGTCTACGCAAAGGTCCGCGCTGCCAGCGCTGATCCAAAGGCCGACGTCAAGGCGGTGGAACAGCACTGGAAGGAGCTCGGGGTCACGACCGAGCGGTACCAGACCGGCGGCGAGGACCCGATCCTCGGCGTCCGGGGCAGGGGTGGTCCGGTGAGCTCCTCCGACTTCCGTGCGGATCCCCGCGGGTACACGATCGACGGCAGCTCGCAGTGCATCGCGGGGGACTTCGACAAAATGAGCCTCGACAGCCAGGAATGACGAACTCGGGCTGACCGACGGTCAGGCAGGCGATGGGTGAGTCCCCGCCGACGCGATCTGCCCGCCGGAGCCGAGCCGTGCCTCCGGGGCGGACCGAGACCTGATCGCCTGCCGGACGCGACACGAAGGGCAGCCCGCCCTGTTGCCGAGGCGAGCCGTCCTGTGCGGCCGGGCCGCTCGCGCGATACCGTCACGGCGACGCTGGCGAGCTCGCCCGGCACGATGTCCGTATCCGCGGGCCTGCGCCGAGCTTCCCGAGCGCCGTCTCCGTGCCAGCGGTGCCACGCCCGAGTCCTGAACCTCGTCGTGGAAGACGGTGAAGGCGGGCTTGTCGAGCTAGAAGATGTGGACCCCGGCGGCCTTCCCTTCGGAACGTTGACCGAATGTGCCCAGATGGCATCGCACCCGCAAGCTAGATCGCTTGGTCCGAAACTGGTACACAGGTACTCCACACAACAGATTGGAGTTCGAAGATGAAGTTCAAAACGAAGCTCGCGGGTTCGGCCGCAGCCATCCTGGTCGGCAGCACGCTCCTGCTCGCTACGCCGGCGCAGGCTGCTCAGGCGTCCTATGAAAAGTCGAGTGCGATGGCAGAGGTCGTCGCGAACCAGGGGGCCCCGTCGATGACCTCTGAGCCAGAGCAGCGCGGGGTGGTCGGCGTCGCGAAGGCTCTGGCAGCAGGGTTCAAGGCGGCCAGCGCACCGCAGGCGGCGGGGAACGTCGCGCGTCTCGCGAGCATCCTCGGTTTCGCCGCGGACACACCGCAGCCCTCGGCACAGCTCGAGTCCGCCTACTTCGATCGCTGACGAGTAGGAGGGGCCCGTCCCAGTGGGCGGGTCCCTCCCTCCGGGAGAACTATGCACAAGACCTTGCTCGCAGCTGCGGGAGTGGCAGTCGCCGGAACGTTCGGCGCGTGCGCACTCGTGCTGGCTGGTCCGGTCACGCCGATCAAGTTCGATGTTGGCCCGGTGGTGTCCCTGCTGAATCCGCACCTCTCTCAGAACTGGCAGCTCTTCGCGCCGGATCCCATCAGTGATGAGCGCGGTGTGGTTGCTCGCGTCCGGTGCCAAAACGAGGTGACGCATTGGACCGACATCTCGTCGTCCGCCATCGCGCGGACCCAATCGTCGAGGTTCTTCCCGGATCGCGAGAGCCGGATCGTCAGCAATGCGCTCGTCGAGCGCTTTGCGCAAGACGACATCAGCAAGCGGCTTGAGGCCAGGGGCAAGGAGGACCTTGCGCCCTCCGACGTCGGCGCGCAGCGACGGGCGGAGCGGGTTCTGGCTCGCTACGCGGCGCTACAGATCCCGTGCCCATCGGCACTCGGCGTTGCTGACGGGCCGTCCGCTGTGCAACTCCGATACGTCGTCCAGTCGCTCGCGCCGTGGTCGAAGCGCGATGAAGGGTCAGCACGCGCAGAGCCTCGCATCACGGACTCCGAATGGATTCCCTTGTGATCCGCGCGCTCGGTTCCCGAGTCAGCGTCGTTGCCGACTGGATGGTGGATGCGCCTCGTGCGACGACCGCCCTGAGCCTGCTTAGGGCGGTCGTCGGGGTGGTGTCGACGGCGTTCTACATCCGGCAGTACGCAGGGCGACTTGAGTTCTTTGGCCCGGACGGTGTCTACGGGCTCGAAGGCATCCGCGATTACACGGCCGGTATCGGGACCTGGAGCCTCTACGCCGCGTCGGATTCGGCGGTGTTCTTCGAGGTCATCTTCCACATCGGCCTGGTGGTCGCGTTGCTTGTCACGCTCGGTGTGGGTGGCCGTCCGGTCCTCGCGGCCCACTACGTGCTCCTCTGGTCGCTCTACATGGCGAACCCGGCTTTCATGGACGGTGGTGACGCCCTAGCCGCGACAGCAGTGCTCTTCCTCTTGCTGACCAGGTGCTATTCGGCCTTCACCATCCTCAAAGGACGGCGAAGGCCGGAGGGGGGCCCGATCGCGTCCGTCCTCAACAACACGGGGCTCCTGCTCCTGGTGACCCAGGTGACTGTCGTCTATCTCATGGCCGGGTTGTACAAGGTGCAAGGTGAACTCTGGCAAGACGGCACTGCGCTGTACTACATCCTCAACGTCCCAGAGTTCTTTCTCCCAGAGCTCACGCCGTTGCTCGTGCAGTCGGACTGGCTGATGGTCATCAGCGCCTACGCCACTGTCCTGACGTCAGTGTTCTTCCCCGTGCTCGTCTTCTTCCGCGCGGGGAGGCCTGTGGCTGTCACGGCAATGCTCACATTCCACCTGGCGATTGCCTTGCTCATGGGTCTGACGTCGTTCGCCATCGTGATGGCCGCGTACGACCTCCTCTTCGTGAATGCCCACGTCGTGAGTCTTCACCGCCGAGCTCGGTCGTTGTGGAACGGTGCATTGGCCCGCATCTCGACCCGCTTTCAAGGAGGGACACCTGGTGCGGAATCCGCTTGAGAGCTCCGGGCTCTGGCGTGCGAGTCTTCGCACAGCTGACGGCTGGCGAACCGTCCGCGAGCCCCGTGGGCCCTACGCCACTGCCTCGATGCTGGAGTGGGGGAGCATCACGAAGGGACTCGTGGGCACGACGGCTTGGCTCACACTCGAGGTCGAGCGGCCGGTCGCGTACTACCTCCCCGGTGTGCCCGACGCCGACATGACCGTTGCTGACCTCGTGCACCACACCTCGGGTTTGCCACGGCTTCCGGCCGCGATGCGCGACCTACTGTTCGGCGACCCGTACCGAGAGGCCGTCGGCGTTCCCCTGGAACATGCAGTCGCGGAGCCGGTCACGCCCCGAGGGCAGTTCGAGTACTCGAACCTGGGGTACGCGCTCCTGGGCGCAGTGCTCGACGAGGTGCACGGCGACTGGTTCGCCGCTGTGCGCCAGCACGTCCTCGAGCTGGCTGGGATCAGCTCTGCGGCACTCGTTCCAGCTCCAGCAGACCGGGTGGTGCCAAAGCTCTTCGGTCGTGCGATCAAGCCGTGGGCGCTCGGGGAGTCGTCGTTTGCGGCGGCAGGCGGCGTTTGGTCCACGTTCGACGACCTCTGTCGCTACGCCGATTGGGCGCTCGAGTCCGGAGCAGGGCACTCCCGCACGGTGAGCTGGCAGCGGGAAGGGGCATCGACTTGGATCAACGGCGAGGTGCGAGCGGCCGGAGCGGTCATCGCCAACGCGGCAGGAGTCACCGCCGTGGTCCACACGCTCGCGAAGGCTCCGCATGCGGCCGACACGATCGCCACGGCGCTCATCGAGCGGGAAGTGCGGGAGACATGCAACGGCTGATGATTGCACCGAGGCCCAGCGCCCGCGGTCGGCGCACGCGCGAGGGGCTTTTCGCAGCCATCGCAGCTGCGTTCCCCGTCGTCGTCGAGGTTGCGCTCACCAGCGCCTGGTGGGATCGGCTACCCGAACGGATCGCGACGTCGTTCGGCCCCGACGGCAGCCCGAGCGGGTACGGAACACCGTTGGGAACCGCGATCCTGCTCGCGGCGATACAGGCGCTGTTCCTCGTGGCGGCCGTCGGCTCCGCTTTTGCTCGAGATCGGCGCCGAGGTCGCGTCTCGTGTGCGGTCACCGCAGGGTTCGTCGCGGCTCTCGCGATGAGCTGGCTGATCATCGTGGGATTGGCGTCTTCGACATTGAGTCCTACTGCTTGGTGGCTTCTCGCGGCGGCGCCCGCTTGGGCCGTTGTTCCGTACTGGCTGCTTCCCCCGCGAGGGACTGAAAGCGGATCGCTGAGGCCGTGACCGGGGTCGAGGGGCGGTAGAGGGCGCGGGCGTTGCCAACGCAACCTGTCAGCCGGACGGAAGCCGCGCCTCCAGGCCGGGTCGAGAGCCGCACACGCGGCGGACGCAACGCGAACGGCGGCCCTCCTCCTTCCGGAAGAGAGCCGCCGTGGTGTCTCGCGGTGATCAGCGGGCCGACGGGACCGCCGTGCCGACGAGCTCCGCCCGGACGATGTCTGCTCCTGCGGACAGCGCCCCGAGCTTGTCCAGCGCCGCACCCCGTGCCAGCGGCGCCATCCCGCAGTTGGAACTCGGGATGAGCTTGTCCGCATCGACGAACTCGAGCGCCCGACGCAGCACCTCCGCGACCTCTTCCGGGGTCTCGACGGTCTCGGTCGCGACGTCGATCGCCCCGAGCATGACCTTCTTCCCACGGATCAGCTCGACGAGCTCGAGCGGAACGTGCGAGTGGATGCACTCCAGCGACACGATGTCGATCGACGACTGCTGCAGCAGCGGGAACGACTGCTCGTACTGCCGCCACTCCGCTCCGAGCGTCTCCTTCCACTTGTTGTTGGCCTCGATGCCGTAGCCGTAACAGATGTGCACGGCGGTCTCGGCGCGCAGGCCCTCGGTCGCGCGTTCCAGCGCGGCCACGCCCCAGTCCTGCACCTCGTCGTGGAACACGGTGAAGGCGGGTTCGTCGAACTGGATGATGTCGACGCCGGCGTCCTGGAGCTCGCGTGCCTCTTGGTTGAGGATCGTGGCGAACTCCCACGCCAGCTTCTCGCGGCTCTTGTAGTGCTGGTCGGAGAGGGTGTCGATCATGGTCATCGGGCCGGGGAGCGCCCACTTGATCGGCCGGTCCGTTTGGGCGCGCAGGAAGCGAGCGTCGTCCACGAACACGGGTGCCCGGCGGCTGACGGCACCGACGACGGTCGGGACGGCCGCGTCGTAGCGGTCGCGGATCCGGACGGTCTCCTTGCGCTCCTGGTCGATGCCGTCGAGGTGCTCGATGAACGTCGTGACGAAGTGCTGGCGGGTCTGCTCGCCGTCGCTGACGATGTCGATGCCGCGGTGCTCCTGCTCGTGGACCGCGGAGCGGAGTGCGTCCTGCTTGCCCTCGGCCAGTGCTGCTCCTTCGAGCAGCCAGGGGGACCAGAGCTTCTCGGGTTCGGCGAGCCAGGACGGTTTCGGCAGGCTGCCGACGATCGAGGTGGGGAGGAGGGACGTCATGCGGGTGCGGGTCCTGTCAGGAGAGAACGAGGTCAGAGGGAAACGGCGGCGTCGGCAGCGAACCGCGAGAGGAGCGCGTGGTGCGGCGTCACGAGGTGCTCCTCGGTCCACCGACCCTGGGTGATCCCGAGGCGGCTGCGCTCCTCACGGTCGTAGGTGACCGGGGTGGGCGTGAAGTCGGTGTGGTCGAGCGTGGGGCGGTAGGTGCTGCCGGCCGGGGTGTTCGCGGCGTAGATCTCCGGGCGGTAGATCTTCTGGAACGTCTCCATGGTGGCGATCGTGCCGATGAGCTGGAGGTCCGTGTAGTCCCCGGTCAGGTCGCCGCGCGTGTAGAACGCGAGCGGGGCCGACGCTCCGGCGGGCTGGAAGTACCGGACGCGCATGCCCATCCGGCCGAAGTAGTCGTCGGTGAGCGAGGAGTGCTCGTGCTCGTACTCGGCGCCGAGGATGGGGTGGACGTACCCGGTCTGGCGGTAGGTCTGGCTCGTCGAGACGCTGATGCAGACGACGGGCTCGGCACTGAAGTCCGAGCGGAACGCCGGCGACGAAAGGAACCGCTGGAAGAGCGCCCCGTGCAGCGCCCCGAAGTCCTCGGGCAGCGACGGCAGCGACGGCAGCAGCACCGAGAAGTCGTAGTCGCGCAGGTAGGACGAGAAGTTGTTGCCGAGGATGCCGTGGTGGCGCTCGCCGGTGTGCTGGTCGACGATCGTGACGTCGAGCATCTCGAGCAGCGGGAACTCGGCGTCCGCTCCACCGTCGAAGAACTGCAGCGAGGCCGAGACGATGTCGAGCTCCAGGCGGTAGCGGTCGCCGGCAGCCAAGAGGTCGTTCGCGCGTCCGTCGATCATCGCCAGCGCAGCACGGAGGTTCTGCTGACGGTGCTCGCCGCGCGCCAGGTTGGCGAAGTTCGTGGTCAGCCGGGAGCTGTCGGCGGGGGAGTAGTCCTCGTCGAACCGGGTCCTGGTGATGCTGAAGGTGAGGTCGTTCGCCATGGTCGGCAATCTGTTCGTCGAGCGCCCGAGGGCACTGGGGAAGGGGTTCCTTGATCATGACGGGAACCGCGGGCCATCAGGTAATACCGAGACGCTATGCTGCGGTATAGCCTCGGCCTATGGCTCGTGTCTCGAACGACATCACCCTGCAGCAGCTCCGGTACTTCATCGAGGTCGCGACGGAGGGCTCGATCAGCGCGGCGGCCGATCTGCTCTACGTGTCGCAGCCGACGATGTCCGCGGCGATGAAGGACCTGGAGACGCGGATCGGTCGCCCGCTCTTCGTCCGATCGGCCAGGGGAGTCGTGCTCACCGTCGACGGCGTCGAGTTCCTCGGGTACGCCCGGCAGGTCATCGAGCAGGTCTCCCTGCTCGAGCAGCGCTACGTCGGCCGGCAGCGGTCGCGCCGGCTGCTCGGGGTATCCTCCCAGCACTACTCGTTCGCCGTGGAGGCCTTCGTCCGCATGGTCGAGGGCGCGGCTGCGGACGAGTACGAGTTCTCGCTCCGTGAGACACGCACCTGGGACATCATCGAGGACGTCCGCACCCTGCGCAGCGAGGTGGGCATCCTCTACCGCAACGACTTCAACAAGCAGGTGCTCGGCAAGCTGCTGCGGGACGCCGGGGTCGTGTTCACGCCGCTGTTCGTCGCCCAGCCCCACATCTTCGTGGCCCGGCGGAACCCCATCGCGTCACGGGAGCGGGCGACCCTCGAGGACCTCGCCGACCTGCCACGGCTGACGTTCGACCAGGGCGCCAACAACTCCTTCTACCTGGCGGAGGAGATCCTGTCGACGATGTCGAGCAAGCGGGAGATCCGGGTGTCGGACCGGGCGACGATCTTCAACCTCATGATCGGCCTCGGCGGGTACACGATCTCCACCGGGCTCATCAGCGACGACCTCGATCCCGAGATCGTCGCCATCCCCCTCGACGTCGACGAACGCATCGAGATCGGCTGGATCGCGCACGCCTCGGTTCCCCTCACCGTGCAGGCGCAGACGTACCTGGACGAGTTGCGCGCGGTGGTCACCAGTTACGGCGTCGAGCCGCTCGGGTAGGCAGGCGGCGGGCCCGGCGGGCCCGGCGGGCCCGGCGGTTCCGGCGGTCGGCCTGGAGGCGCGACATGCGTCCGTCAGGAGACTGCGGTCTCGATCATCGCCTTCACGTGCGGCGCGCTCCACCGCAGGAGCGCGTCAGCGGGTGGGCTGTCGAGGTCCTCGCCCCAGATCGCGACGGCCGCGCCCGACATCGGCGCAGCGAGACGTGCGCCGGAGTCGCCGTCCCACGTCCGGAGCGACCAGTGTTCGCGGAGGTCGGCGACGGTGTACTCGCTGTCGGCCGGGTCGAGGTCGGTCGGTACCTCGTACAGGTAGTACGAGTTGTAGTTGAGCAGGTCGATCCCGGCCTGCTGCAGGTCGACCGCACTCGCCCGTCGCGCTCGGCGTTCGCGACGCTCGGCTGCGTCCTCGGTGTCGCCGTCGAAGCTCCAGTACGTGACGTGGATGCGCGGGTCGAGTCGCCCGACCGCGGCGCGATCGATCCCGTCGTTCCAGGCCCACACCTCGCGGGTGCCGAGCGCGGCCGCCATCGTGTTCATCCACGCGACGCGTTGGGCGGCGGTGACGCCGTCGCCCCATTCGTCTGCGCCGATGTGCACGGTGCGGCTGGACGGGAAGGTCCGCTGCACCTCTGCGTACAGCTTCTTCGCCAGCGCGAGACTCCCGGGCGCTGACGGGTCGAGCTCGCTCTCGCCCGAACGGATGCGGTCGACCCACTTCGTGCCGTGTTGCGCCTCGAGCAGGGCGAAGGCGGCCGCCATGTGGCCGGGAGTGTCGACCTCGGGCACGATCGCCACGCCCCGCTTCGCCGCGTAGTCGGCGATCGTGCGTGCCTGTGCGGCGCTGAGGAACGGACGATGGGTGACCCGGCTCGTGTACACGCCGTGATCGAGGTCGGCGTTCGCCAGGGTCTGGCCGAGGACCGCGCTCTCGATGCCGACGTTCTGGTCATCGGTGAGGTGCAGGTGCAGGAAGCGGCCGCCGTCGTCGGCGAGCAGGTCGATGTACCGCTTGATCAGTGCCACGGGGTAGTAGGCGCGAGCGACGTCGAGCATCACGCCTGTCTGGGGATGTGGGCGAGGCGTCCGCTTGGTGGTGACGGTCGAAGCGGACGTGCGGCAGTGCTGCCCGGAGTACGCACCCACGCAGGCGAGGACCGAGTACTTCCCGGCCGCGGCACGGGAAGGCGTCGTGCGGACCGCGCTGACCGTCGTGCTCGAACCCGGGGCGAGTGGCCTCACCACGACCCGGCCGAGCGTGTACTTCTTCGTGCCAGTGGACAGGAAGAGCCAGGCGGACGAAGCCGGCTTCCGCACCGAGGTGGTGTTCGTGACCTTCAGGGTGGTCCGGACGGCGCTGCCGGTCGAGGTGACGGTGGGCGCCGCGGTGACCCTGGTGACCGTCACCGGCGACGCTGCGGTGTCCGCTGATCCGGCGACCGCACCGATGCCGACCAGCGCTGCTGCCGACACGGCGATCGCCAGACCGACCGCGATGGTCCGTCTGACGGAGTACGGCGCGGTCGCTGGACCGGCAGTCGGGTCCGGGGTTCCGGCGGAGGAAGGCACGGAGACGACGGTAGTTCACCAGGGTTGCGCGCTTAGCATTGCCCGACCCGGCACCCGGTCGCGGACCACATCCCACCCAGGGGAGACAAGGTGAACAGCCACGAGCGCACCACCGATCGCGGTCGGCGTCGAAGGTCGCGCCGGCTCGTCACCGGCCTGGTCGTCGCACTCGTGTCGATCGTCGCGACGGGGTGCTCCGCGGCGAAGGCCCCGGAGGTCGCCGAGCCGCTCGCGACCTGGAACGCCGCCGTGGCCGACCGGACCGAGGCGCCCGCGAACTGGGTCGCCCTGGGCGACTCGATCACCGAGGGGCAGGGCGCCTCGTCCCGCTCCACCCGGTGGATGGACCTCACGCTCGACCAGCTGCGCACGGAGCACCCGACGGACGGGGTCACCGGAGGGGCCGGGTACCTCCCGGCGCAGTTCGCCGTGTACGCACCGGACTCGACCTGGGGTGACTGGGCGACGGCGCGCACGGGGGAGAGCCAGTTCGACATCACCACCCCCGCCGTCGGCTACCGATCGGTCGGCATGCAGGCGGGCGCCTCGCGGAGCTACGGCTTCACGGGCACCGGGATCGACATCTGGTGGGCGCGCTACCCCGGGTCCGGCGACTTCACCTACAGCGTCGACGGAGCGGCACCGACGACCGTCGCCACGACCGGGACTGCCAGTACCGGGACGATCACGAAGGTGGACGGACTGTCGAGCGGGGAGCACACGGTGACCATCACCGCCGTCGCGCCGTTCTCACTGCTGGGGTTCACGATCTACGACGGTGACCGGGACAAGGGGATCCACCGCTACGACTCCGCGCACTCGGGCTCGACGATCGCGACGTTCACGAAGAACCAAGAGGGCTTCCTGACGGCGATGCGTCGTGCTGCTCCGGACCTCATCACCATCACGCTGGGTGGCAACGACGCGGCGAACCTCACACCCGACGAGCTCGGCGCCCAGTACGTGGCGTTCCTCGAGACGCTTGCGGCGCTGCCCACGAAGCCCTCGCTGCTCGTGATCGGCGAGTTCACGCCGGCGTCGAGCATGACGGGCGGCATGGCGGAGCCGTGGTCGAGCTACCTCGCCGAGATCAAGCGTGCCGCAGCGAAGGGCGGAGCCGCGTACGTCAGCATGGCCGACACTCTCCCCGAGGCCGACACTTCCGGGACGGGGATCTACTCGACGGACGGCATCCACCCGAACGACGAAGGGCAGCGTCGGATCACGAAGCTCGTCCTCGCCACCCTGGCTGCGCACGAGGGTGACTGACGGAGTGACGGACGGGAGGCGCGGCGCCATCTTGCACCGTGCCTCCTGTCCGACCCGTGTCCCGGTTCAGGCGATGGTGCTGCCGCCGTCGACCAGGAGCTCGCTTCCGGTCATCCCGGAGCTCTGGTCGGACACGAGGAAGAGGACTGCGGCGGCGACCTCGTCGGGTCGGAGGAGACGACCGAGGGGCATCCTGCTGGCCATCTGTTCCAGCAGATCGTCGCCGTTGCCCGGAGCGAGACCCTTCAGCCCGGGCGTCTCGGTGGGCCCGGGGACGACCGTGTTGATCCGGATGCGCCCGGAGTAGTGCCGTCACGACCCCGATCAGCTTCCGTACCGCCGGCCGGTCCGCTGACGCACGGTGGGCATCGGACTGGAGGCGCGGTGCAGGTGAGTCGATCGAATCACCCGCACCGCGCCTCCAGTCCGGGTCGCTGCGAACGCAGCGTCAGCGACGTCAGCCGCGGATGAACGCGAGGATGTCGGGGTTGATGACGTCCGCGTGGGTCGTCAGCATGCCGTGCGGGTAGCCCTCGTAGACCTTCAAGGTCGAGTCGCTGAGGAGCTCGGCCTGCTTCAGCGAGGCGTCCGCGTAGGGCACGACCTGGTCGTCGTCGCCCTGCAGGACGAGGACGGGCACGGTGATCGCGCGCAGGTCCTCGGTCTGGTCCGTCTCCGAGAACGCTTTGATGCCCTCGTAGTGCGCGACGGCACTGCCCGTCATGCCCTGACGCCACCAGTTGGCGATGACCGGCTCGGACGGAGTCACGCCGTCACGGTTGAAGCCGTAGAACGGGCCGGAGGCGACGGCCTGGAAGAACTCGGCGCGGTTGGCGGCGAGTGCCTGGCGGAACCCGTCGAAGACCGAGATGTCCGTGCCCTCGGGGTTCGCGTCGGTCTTCACCATCAGGGGCGGCACGGCGGACACGAGGACGGCCTTGGCGACCCGGCCCTGCGGCTGACCGTACTTCGCGACGTAGCGGGCGACCTGGCCACCACCGGTGGAGTGTCCGATGTGGATCGCGTCGTGCAGGTCGAGGTGCTCGACGACGGCGGACACGTCACTGGCGTAGTGGTCCATGTCGTGGCCGGTGCCGATCTGCGAGGAGCGCCCGTGGCCCCGTCTGTCGCTCGCGATCACACGGAAGCCCTCGGCCAGGAAGTACAACATCTGCGCGTCCCAGTCGTCGGAGGACAGCGGCCAGCCGTGGTGGAACACGATCGGCTGCGCATCGGCGTTGCCCCAGTCCTTGAAGTAGATCTCTGCACCGTCGTCGGTGGTCACGTAACCCATGGTCGGTCTCCTGTGGCTGGTGTTCGGTTGTGGTGGTCGGTGGTCAGCCGAGTTCGGCGATGGCGTCGGTGATGAAGGCCGCGACCTCGGTGGGGTGCGTCTGCATCACCAGGTGTGGTCCGTCGATCTCGACCACCTTGCGGACCCCGGCGCGCTGGTAGCCGAAACGCTCGACGTCCGGGTTGATGGTGTGGTCGGCGCTGGAGACGATGCCCCAGGACGGCTTGGTCTTCCACGCCGCGACGGATGCGGGTTCGCCGAACGCAACCGCGGACAGCGGGCGCTGCGACACTGCGAGGACCTTGGCCTTCTCGAGGTCGAGGCCGCCCGCGAAGACCGCGGGGAAGGCGTCGATGGCCACCGAGACGTCGGTGCCGGGCTCGGCGCCATCGACGGGGTAGGGCGCGTAGACGAGGTTCGCCGCGAGGTCGCTGTCGGGGAACCCGCCCTGGAGGGCGCCGAGGCTCTCGCCTTCCTCGAGCGCGTAGGCGGCGACGAACACGAGCCCGACGACGTTCTCGGCGATACCCGCGACGGTGAGGATCGCGCCGCCGTAGGAGTGCCCGGCGAGCAGGACCGGTCCGTCGATCTGCTCGACGAACGACTTGATGTAGGCCGCGTCGCCGGACAGGCTGCGGTTGAACACGGGCGGAACGAGGACCTCGTGCCCCTGATCGAGGAGGAGCTTCGTGACGGGCGCCCAGCTGGCGGCGTCGGCGAAGGCTCCGTGGATGAGCACGATGGTGGGCGATTCGGTCACGGTGCGGTCCGTCCCGGTCCGCAGCCGGTGCCGCGGACCTCCGTCGGTAGTGGAAGCGTCTGCTTCCGTCCGTGACGCTAGGGCCGCGGGCCGGCGGTGCACATCGGTCACGATGACCGAGATGTGGCGTCGTGTGACTTAGTCGTCCGCCGCGGTCGCCCCGGGTGTCAGGACCGACGGCAGCTGCTGCCTGGTCGAGATGCCGAGCTTCTGGAACGCCGCGTACAGGTGGGCGCCCACCGTCCTGGGGGAGACGAAGAGGTGTTCGCCGATGGCGCGGTTACTCAGGCCCTGGGCTGCGAGCGTGCAGACGCGGAGCTCCTGCGGGGTGAGCAGGTCGATGCTGCGTTGCCCCGTCGTCGGCAGGCGCTCGCCCGTGGCCCGGATGGCGTCTCGTGTCCGCTCTGCCCAGATCGGTGCGGGCATCGCCTCGAACAGGTCCAGGGCTGCGTGCAGGACTGCTCGGGCGGTGGTGCTCCGCCCTGCACGACGCAGACGGCGACCGAGTCGGAGGAGCGCTCGCGCTTGCACGTACGGGACCGGCCAACGATCGTGCTGCAGGGTCGCCCACGCCGACTCGAGGTCGTCGTCCGACAGGAGCGCGGTCCGGGCGGAGTGGACGGCCGTGCGCACCAGGGGAGCGTGCCACCGCTCGTGGAGCCACTCGAGGTCCGCCAACCGCTGCTCGGCGTCCGGTCGGTTGCCGGACTCCAACGCGGCATCGACGTAGTCGTGGGAGGTCAGCACGGCGAAGGTCGGGTTGAACGCGTCGTCGTCGGGGTCGAAGAGACGTCGCAGGGGCTCGAGTGCGTCCGCCGCCCGGCCGGAGATCAGGTGCGCCAACCCGGTCGCGCCGAGCAGCGTTGCGCGCATCGCACTCGAGCGGAGCACCTGCGCGCCCGCCTCGGTCCCGCCAGCGATCCGCTCGGTGTCGGGCTGTTCGCCCTCGAGGGCGTCGAACCAGGCGAGCGCGCACCGCGCCGCGGCGGAGAACCCGGCGTCGCCCAGGTCCCGTCCGAGCGACGCGGCCTGCTGCGCGAGGGCGCGCGCCCGGGCGACGTCCCCGGCGAGGTACGTGGTCATCGAGGTCCCCATGAGGGCCTGCGGGAACGTCCGCAACTCGCCACGCGTCTGCATGCTCGCGAGGGCACGATCGAGCAGGACACGAGCCGTGTCGATTTCGCCCACGAGGTTGAGCGCGTACCCGAGGAGCCACGCTGTCTCTTCGTCCAGGGCCGCGGGCGCCGCCGCCAACGCGAGCTCCAGCACACGATCGCCCCGGGCCAGCGGCTCGGTCCGGGCGGCAAGCAGGATCGACCGCGGGTCGTCCTCTGGAAGCGCGAGGGCTTCGACGACGACGAGCATCGGGTCGCCCGGGTCCGCCTCGGCAGTGTGGTCCCAGGCGATCGCGGCCAGGTGGAGCAGTGCGGCGGTGGCGTGTTCGACCCCGCCTGCCAGCTGCATCTCGGAGACGGCGTGGAGCGCCGGTCCGAGGTCGCCGACTGCCAGGCCCGTCCGACCAGTGGGCAGGGTCTCGGCGACCCACGCTGCGCGCGCCGCGAGCAGCCCAGGAGGCGCCTCGTCGCGAGCCCGTTGCACCAAGAGCGACGCGTCTGAGGTCCTGCCGGACAGCCCGGCGAGTTCCGCCGCGACGATGCGACGCTCGACGCGTCGGGCCACGTCCGACGTCAGCTCGGCGGCACGCTCGTACGCCCGGCTCGCGACGAAGGTGTCGGACATCGCGGTCCGTTCGTCGCCGAGCGCGGCGATCTCGTCCGCGAGGGGATCGTCGTGACCGGTGGCGAGCTCGGCGCGCCACCAGATGGTCCGCGCCGGGTCGTCCTGGTGCTCGAGCACGAGCGACCGGAGGACCGCGGTGCGCTCCGGCGGTGACGTCACCGACAGGACCGCCGACTGCACGAGCGGATGCCGGAACCGGATTGCACGGGGTGCGACCCACTCGAGGAGCGAGGCCGCTGATGCCTGCTCGGTCCAGGTCGGCGTCGGGAACCTGCCGATTGCGCGTGCGGCGACTCGGGCGGCTTCCTCGGCGACGGTGCCGCCGGACAGCGCCACGGCGAGGATCGCCAACCGGACCCCTTGGTCGAGCTCCGTGTACCGATCCGCGAACTCCTGCTCGACCCGTCCGACGACGGGTCGTTCCCGCGTGCGCTCGGCCGCCGCAGTAGACCGGCCGAGCTCGTGCAGCGCCAGGGGGTTGCCCTCGGCGCGGAGCACGAGGTCGCGTCGCGCCTGCCCCGTCGGCGCTCCAGGCACTCCGTCGAGCAGTTCGTCGGCAGCGGACTGGTCGAGTGGACGGAGGTGCAGGCGTCGGATGCCCGGGTTCTCCACCGCATCGGTGTTCCGCGTGGTCATGACGATGACGACCGGGTCCTCACCGACGCGACGGGCCATCATGCGGAGCGCCCACTCGGAGGGTGCATCCATCCAGTGCAGGTCCTCGGCGACGATCAGGAGCGGACGTTCGGCCGCCGCGTCCGAGAGCAGGGTCAGCGCGGCGAGCCCGGCGAGGAGCGGCGACGGCTGGATTCCCGTGGCGACCCCGAACGCGACGTCCAACGCCCGTCGCTGCGGCGACGGCAGGTTCGCGATGCCGCCGCGCAACGGGTACAGGAGCATGTGGAGCGCTGAGTACGGCTCCGCCGACTCAGCGAGGGTGCCGGTCGTCGTGAGTGTCCGCAGTCCGCGGCGGCTCGCGTGCTCGAGCACGTCGGCGACCAGTGACGACTTGCCGATGCCCGCTTCGCCGTCGATCACGAACGCGGAACCACCGCTGTCCACGTGACCGACCGCGTCTCGGAGAGCCGAGGTCTCCCGCTCACGCCCGATGACGGGCTGCGCCTTCGTCACGTCGTCAGTATGGCAGCGCTGCTGGACCGGAGTGAAGCGGCTCCGGCCGCCGAGCTCACCAGGAACTGGGCTTGTAGTCCTTCAAGAACACGCCGAACACGTCCTCGCCCGCCTCGCCCCGAACGATCGGGTCGTACACGCGGGCAGCCCCGTCGACGAGGTCGAGCGGGGCGTGGAAGCCCTCCTCCGCCAGCCGGACCTTCGTCGGGTGCGGTCGCTCGTCGGTGATCCACCCGGTGTCGACGCTCGTCATCAGGATGCGGTCGGTCTCGAACATCTCCTGCGCACTCGTGCGGGTGAGCATGTTCACGGCAGCCTTCGCCATGTTCGTGTGCGGGTGCCCCGGTCCCTTGTAGGCACGGCCGAACACCCCTTCCATCGCGCTGACGTTCACCACGTAGGTGCGGTGCGCCTCGCTCGCGGCCATCGCGGGACGGAGCTTCGAGATCAGGATGAACGGCGCGGTGGTGTTCGCGAGCTGGACCTCGAGCATCTCGAGCGGGTCGACCTCATCGACGGCCTGCGTCCACGAGTTCACGTCGTGCAGGTCGGGCACGAGACCACCGGCGTCGATCGCGGTGCCCATGGCCAGACGCTCGAGCGAGCTCGACCCCGGAGCCATGGCCTGCTCGGTCAGCTCGTCGGCGCGGGCTGCGGCGGCCGCGAGGATGGGGTGCGCCGTCACCGAGCGAGCGAGCGCCTGCGGGTGCTGGTCGTTCGTGTGCCCGAAGGTCACGAGCTCGGGCAGTGGGCCGTCCGGCAGCGGCGCGAGTTCGGCGTCGACGAGGGGCTGGTACGCGCCGGGCGACCGGCGAACCGTCTGTGTCGCGTTGTTGATCAGGATGTCGAGGGGGCCAGCAGCGGCGACGTCCTCGGCGAGACCGATGACCTGGGCCGGGTCGCGCAGGTCGATGCCGACGACCTTGAGGCGCGAGATCCAGTCGGCGGAGTCCGGCAGGCTCGTGAACCGGCGCACGGCGTCGCGGGGGAACCGCGTCGTGACGGTCGTGTGGGCGCCGTCGCGCAGCAGGCGGAGCGCGATGTACATGCCGATCTTCGCGCGGCCGCCGGTCAGCAGGGCCCGCTTGCCGCTCAGGTCCGTCCGGGCATCACGCTTCGCATGACTCATCGCCGCGCACGAGGGGCACAGCTGGTGGTAGAACGCGTCGACGACCGTGTACTGCTGCTTGCACATGTAGCAGGGGCGTGACTTCAGCAGGGTGCCGGCGGTGGACGCCGTGGTCGAGGTGCTGATCGGGACGCCGCGGGTCTCGTCGTCGATCCGGTCGGCGGCTCCGGTCGCGGTGGCGGCGATCACCAGGCGGTCGGCCTCGGCGATGACCGCGCGCTTCTCGAGTCGGTGCGCCCGCTTCACGGCCTTGAACATCTTCGCCGTGGCCTGACGCACCCGCACGAAGTCGGGGTGCGTCTCGTCGATCTCGCTCATCTGCTCGAGCACCCGGAGTGTGGCGTCGAGGTCCTCGGGGAGGATGCCGCTGGGTTCGGGGTGCTCGGAGATCACACGGGATTCTACGTTGGATCAGGCCGCGTCGAGCTCCCGCGTCAACGCCGCCACGAAGTCGTCGATGTCCTGCTCCGACGTGTCGTACGCGCACATCCACCGCACCTCGTTGCGGCTGGCGTCCCAGTCGTAGAACCGGAAGTGCTTGCGCAGCCGCTCGGCCACCCCCGCGGGCAGCGTCGCGAACACCCCGTTCGCCTGGGTCTCCTGGCTGAACCCGACGCCCTGGATGCTGCCGTCGGCGATCCGGGCCTCGAGTGCGCCGCGGAGCCGGGCGGCCATGGCGTTGGCGTGCCCGGCGGAGCGCAGGTACAGGTCGTCGGACAGCAGCGCGATGAGCTGCGCGGAGACGAACCGCATCTTCGACGACAGCTGCATGTTCATCTTGCGCAGGTAGTGCAGTCCCTCGGATGCCGCGGGGTTGAGCACGACGATCGCCTCGCCGTAGAGCATGCCGTTCTTCGTGCCGCCGAAGCTCAGCACGTCCACGCCGGCATCGGTGGTGAAGTCGCGCAGGGGCAGGCCGAGGGTCGCGGCGGCGTTGGAGATGCGTGCGCCGTCCATGTGCAGCGTCATGCCGAGCGGGTGGACGTGGTCCGCGATCGCCCGGATCTCGTCGACCGTGTAGGCGGTGCCGAGCTCGGTGGTCTGCGTGATCGACACCACGAGCGGCTGGGCACGGTGCTCGTCACCCCATCCCCAGGCCTCCTTGTCGATGAGCTCGGGGGTGAGCTTGCCGTCGGGGGTCTCGACCGGCAGCAGCTTGATCCCGCCGATGCGCTCGGGAGCGCCTGCTTCGTCGGTGTGGATGTGCGCGGTCGTGGTGCACACGACGGCGCCCCACCGCGGCAGCATCGACTGCAGCCCGACGACGTTCGCGCCGGTCCCGTTGAACACCGGGAACGCCTGCGCCTGCGAGCCGAAGTGGTCGCCGATCACCTCGTTGAGGCGGGCCGTGTAGACGTCCTCGCCGTAGGCGATCTGGTGGCCGTCGTTGGCCGCGGCGATCGCGTCGAGGATCTCGGGGTGGACACCGGCGTAGTTGTCCGAGGCGAAGCCCCGCAGGTCCAGGTCGTGGAGTCGAAGGGTCACTGGTTCATCCTAAGGAGAGCGAGAGCGAGAGCGGGAGACGGGCGCCGTTCACGTCCGCCGGCGGTGCCGCCCAGAGCCGCACGACGTCGTCGCCGAGCCGCTCTTCGAGACCGGCCAGGGCGCCGACGACGAAGACGGTGGCTGCCGCCGAGTCCGGTGCGTCCTTCCGGAAGCCCTGGGCCACGGCACGGACCCATGCGTCGGAGGCGGCCTTGGCGGCTGCGTAGTTCGCGGCACCCGCGGTGGGGGAGTCGACGGCGGTGGACGAGACGAACGCGAGCCGTCCGGCCGGGGACGCCACCAGGTCGTCGTAGAAGACGCGTGTGGTGTTCCGCAGGGTGCGGAACGCCCGGTCGAAGAAGTCCCAGTCGTCGTCCGACTGGCCGGCGATGCCGCCGCCCCCGCGCCACCCACCGACCAGGTGGATCAGCCCGTCGACCGGACCCGCCGTCTCGCGGACCGCAGCCGCGAGCGCGGTGACCGCCCCGAGGTCTGCGAGGTCGCACGTGTGGGGCGTGACGCCCGGGACGGAGGCGCGCAGGGCCTCCAGTGCGTCCGGTCTGGTGCCGACCGCGACGACGGCCGCTCCGGCGGAGGTGAGTGCGCGCGCGACGGCCGCGCCGCTGGTGCTGGTCGCGCCCGCGACCAGCACCGTGCGACCGGACAGGGATCCAGCGCTCACGCGGCGACGTCCGGAACGGACGGAGCAGCGGACGGAGCAACCGACGACGAGCCGGTGATGCCGGCCGTCGATGCGATGACCGCAGCCATCTTCTTGTTCAGTGCCTCGTAGAACATCGACAGCGGGAATTCGTCGTCGAGTACGGCGTCGGTGTAGCCCTTGGGCATTCCGGCGAGCGTTTCCTCCGGCAGTCCCCGCGCCCATCTCGACGCCGGGTGCGGCGTGAGCGTCCGGGTCAGCATCTCGTACGCAGCGAGCCAGTGCGCCGATTTCGGACGGTCGATCGACCGGCGGTACAACTCGTTGATCTGATCGCTGAGCGCGATGATCACGTCAGGCACCGCATCCCAGTCGATGGTGAGCTGCGTGTCCGTCCAGTGCAGGACATCGTGCTGGTGCATCCACGCGAACAACAACTGCCCGCCGAGCCCGTCGTAGTTCCGGACACGGCTGCCGGTGATCGCGAACCGGAAGATGCGGTCGAAGACGACGGCGTACTGCACCAGGCGGGCGTGGTCGCGGATCGCGCGTCGGGCATCGTCGAGATCTGCATCCGGCACCGCGGAAAGCGCGCGTTCGAGCCGCACCGATTCCCGGAACGCCGTCAGGTCGCAGCGGAGTTCTTCCAGCGAGTAGAGGAAGAACGGCATCCGCTGCTTGATCATGAACGGGTCGAACGGCAGGTCCCCGCGCATGTGCGATCGGTCGTGGATGATGTCCCACATCACGAAGACCTGTTCCGTCAGCTCCTGGTCGTCGAGCATTGCTGCAGCGTCGTCCGGCAACTCCAGTTTGGTGATCTCCGCAGCGGCACGGACGACTCGGCGGTAGCGAGCGGCTTCGCGGTCCTGGAAGATCGCGCCCCACGTGAACGTCGGGATCTCGCGCATCGCGACCGTCTCGGGGAACAGCACCGCAGAATTCGTGTCGTACCCGGGCGTGAAGTCGACGAACCGCAACGCGACGAAGAGCGTGTTGCTGTAGTCGCCCGCTTCGAGTTCCGCGATGAACTCCGGCCAGATGACCTCGACCAGGACGGCTTCGACCAATCGCGAGGAACTGCCGTTCTGCGTCACCATCGGGAAGACGACCAGGTGGCCGAGTCCGTCGATGCGGTGCTGTTGCGGCTGGAATGCGTTCAGTGCGTCGAGGAAGTCGGGAACGCCGAAACCGTCGCGTTCCCAGCGTGCGAAATCGCGCTGCAGTGCAGCGAGGTACGCCGCATCGTGCGGGAAGAACGGGGCGAGTTCGGCAACGGCCGGGAGGATCGTGGCCAGGTGTTCCGAAGCAGTCGCGTGGTCCGACTGGTCGGGTATCGAGCCGTCGGCCGTCTGCAGCGCACGGAACGACACGACAGCGGCTTTCAGCCGCGTCCACGCGGGATGCTCGGCGACCTCGCGCACCGACGGGCGGTCCTCGACGACCTCGGGTTCTCCGACGATGGCGCCCTGCGTGAACTCCTGGACGAACTGTGACATGTCGAACCTCCCGTCATTGGGCCGGCCGCGGATCTGCGGCGTGGTGGTGCGCTTGTCATGAGCCTAGGGAGGATCGGGGGACGCATTCTTGCCCATCCGCGGGGGAATCGTGCGCCGGGGCATTGTCCGCGCACGCGATGCCGCTCGGCGCGCAACGTTTCGCCGACGAGGGCTCGGGGAGCGTCAGCAGCTACGACTTCGTGACGGCGGCGATCGCCTCGCTCACGGTCGAGCTCGGGTGCTCTGCGCGCCATCGCCGCACCGCCGCACGGTCCGGCGATGCTCCCTGGGGGATCGGCGCGGTCCCGATGACGCTCGGCGAAGACGCCGCCCAGGTGAGCGTGGCCAGCGCAGCAACGCAGGCGTAGAGCAGGTCGAGAACCAGCCAGGCGCCGCAGGTCACGACCACCCCGCCGACGAGGCCGAGCGTCGGTACGCGATGTCTCGTAGGGCACCCGCTTGCCTTGCCCGCGGTCGGACCAAGCATCAGCGAGGCTCCGCGCGGAGTTGTCGGACCCACCCGAGCGCGAGCGGGAGTGCAGTCCAGACCGCGAATGACGTCACCGCGGGCCCGAGTCCGACGGTGGTCTCCGACGTGATGGTCCAGGACAGTTGCGGCTCCGCGAGCCAAGACGCGAAGCCGTACGGGTTCAGCCAGTCGACCAGGCCGGGTGTGAACGCGAGCCCGATGGTCAGGAGAAAAGGTCCGAACACGGCGATGAGCAGGGCGAGCGCCGTTCGCAGCACGAGGCTCGCAACGGCGATTGCCGTGAGGGTTGCCGCGACCGTTGTCGCAAGCATCTGCCAGAACTGCGCCAGAACGGCAACGTCGAAAACGGAACCGACAGAACCGGGCCTGCTGACAACGAAGCCGACGGCTGCGAGGAGATGGATGGCAACGAGAGTCGAGGCAGCGAGGAGCAGGATTGCGGCGTAACGGGCACCGAGTATTCGTTGTCGGCGTGGGGTGACAGCGAACGTCGTCAACGCAGCGCGCGTGCTCCATTCCGCCGTGAACGCCATGACAGCCAGAAGGCCCATGAGCAGCGGAAGCGCAAGGCTGAGTCCGGCGACGAACGCCGCGAACGTCGTTGCATCTCGCGCAACGACAAAGGACAGCAGGACACCGCTGACAGCCGCCGCCGCGAAGGCCCAGCGCGGCCCACGCGTATCGACCGCGCGTCGCAGTTCGACGAGAACCAATCGGATCACGTCGTCTTCCCCTCGTATTCGGTCTCAGTGATGGAGGACAAGTAGGAATCAAGCCGGACGTCCTCTGCGCGGAGTGCGGAGAGCGCGATGCCCGAGTCTCTGGCAAGCCGCCCGACTTCCACGGGCTCGAGGTCCACGAGCAAGCCTTCTGCCATCGGAGATGGGTGCGCCCCGACGAGCCGCAGAGCATGCGCGAAGCGCGGTTGATCCTCGGCCACGAGGAAACTCCGCCCGGTTCGTGCGCGCAGCTCCTCAAGCCGAACCTGGTCGACGACCCGTCCGCGGGAGATCACAACGATGCGATCCGCAGTCCGCTCCACCGCCGCGAGCTGATGTGTGGAGACCAACACCGTCCCGCCCTGATCAGCGAATTGGCGAAGCATCCTGTCGAGCCACTGCATTCCTTCGGGATCCAGACCGTTGGAGGGCTCATCCAGGACGAGCGCCCGAGGGCGTCCGAGTAGTGCATGCGCAAGCCCGAGTCGTTGCCGCATGCCGAGGGAGAGCTTGCCGACTCGTCTCGCGGCCACCGACTGCAACCCGACGGTCTCGAGGCACTCGTCGACTCGCTGCCTGGGCTCACCGATGGTGAAGGCGGTGAGTCGGAGCGTCTCGCGAACCGACCGACCTGGGTGGAACGCTGACGCGTCGAGAAGGGAACCGAGGAACCTGGCCGGAGCGGGCAGCTTCTGGAGTTCCTGACCGTTCACCATCGCAGTGCCGACGTCCGCTCGGGTGATCCCGGTCAGGATCCGAAGCGCGGTGGACTTGCCGGCGCCGTTCGGTCCGCAGAACGCTGTGATCGTCCCCTGCGGGCAGGTGAAGGACACATCGTCGAGGGCAATGTGCTTTCCGTAGGCCTTGCGGACCCCCCGCAGTTCGATCGGTTCGCTCACGAGACCACCTGATGGACAACCAACGCCGTGGCGATTGCTGCAACGCAGATCAGGAAGGCGGCCGGGGCGGCCTTGCTCTTCGGATCGACGGTGCCTGCAAAGCCCGAGGCGGTCAGCCCGGCTGCTCCGGCTGCGACCGACAGCGGCCAGCCGCTGGCGACGAGCACGACACTGGTTGTCCCGAGCAGGACTGCACTCACTGCCAGCCCGGTGCTGACCATGTGGCGCAGACGAGAGTGTTTGACGGGCACGGACCCTCCTTCTTCGTGCGCCGGAAGGGGCGGCGCAGGCCACCCCTTCCGGCGCATGGATCAGTTGAAGAACTTCCAGATGTCCCAGGCAGTGATGAGGGCGCTGATGGTCTTCACGACCGTCTTGATCGCCGGCCACGCCGTCCGCTGGAAGGTTGCGTAGGACTTCTTGACGCCGTCGGAGAGCTTCTTCCAGAGCGCGGGGATCTTCTTCAGGGCGTTGACCGCGGTCCGGATGATCGTTGACCAACTCCGCGCACTGTCACCGTCGTGACCAGAAGTCGTCGCGCCAACGGCCCCTGGCCCGGAGGGCGCAACGGCTCCGGTCGCGGCGCGGACGTCAGTCTGAACAGTTCGGACCGTGGTGCTCGACCCGGACGCGGACGAGGATGTCAGCGTGGACGTGAGGGGTGCCGTGGCGTTGGCTGGCACCGCGGTTCCGAAGACGGCCGCCGCCGTGATGCAGGCTACGACCCCGGTCGAGGTCCAGTTTCGCCGCTTACGGTGATTCATGATTGCTCCTTCGCGATCAACAAGGGCGTCGGACCGTGCCTGGTCCGGCGCCCGTTCGTACACTGTCGACGCTAGCAAAGTTTCAGTATCACCGGTGTGATGCTGAAATGTTACCACGAGTTGCCACAGCGTCAGTACGGTTGTCTGCATGGCACGCTTCACGCCCCCAGCCGCCGACGCGATGCGCGCACGACTCCTGCTCGCAGCACGCGACGAGTTCGCCGCAGCTGGGCTCGTCGGCGCCAAGATCGAGCGGATCGCCGCGGCGGCGTCGAGCAACAAGGCGCAGGTCTTCCACTACTTCGGCAGCAAGGAAGGGCTCTTCGACGCCCTCCTCGCCCAGACCGTCGCCGAGACGTTCGACGAGGTCCCGGTCGACACCGATGACCTCGCCGAGTGGGCTGCCCGGCTGCACGACTCGTCCGTCCGGCGTCCGTGGGCCGAACGGCTCGCGACGTGGCACCGCCTCGAGCGGGGGAGCGACGGTGCGCTCGAAGCCGTCATCGCGAGCAACGCCGAGGCTGTCGCCGCGGTGGAGCACGCCCAGCGCGCCGGGGTCCTGCCGCGCAGCTACCGGCCGGCGGTGCTGCTCGGTCTGGTGATGCACCTCGCCGCGTTCTGGAGCTCGAGTTCTCCCGAGTACGGCTCGTTGGTCGCGGCGGTCGCACCTGCGCGGCGTCGGCAGATCGTGATCGACGCGGTGAAGGCACTCGTCGGGGGCTGACGTGGCGCACGGCCGGGCGTAGGGTTCGGCCCATGAGCAGCGACAACCGGTTCCTCCGCGCGACCTTCGGACGTCCGCTGGTCTGGGTCGGCGTGGTGTGGCTCGCGGTCGGGGTGCTCTGGAGCGTCCTGGCGATCATCGAGCCGAGCACGTTCCGCGCGATCATGGCCGTCCTGTGGCTCGTGCTCGGCGGCAGCATGCTCGCCGTCGCGCTCCGCGACAGGAAGCGCGGCCTCGGCCGGTACCAGCGCTAGTCGAGGCGATCCGAGCGCGCAGGCAGGACCCGCACCGGGCCTCCCGTCAGCCTGCCGCGTCCGCGGCCACCCGCAGCGTCCGCTCCGCATCGTCGAGGTAGTCCGCCAACAGCGCCGACGCTCGTGCCTGGTCGCCGGCGCGCAACGCCGCGACGATCGCGTCGTTCCGGTCCACGAACTCGGCGTGGAACGACCCCGGGTCGTCGGTCGTCAGGAACGCCAGCCGCATCTCGGCAAGCAGCCCGTCCATCAGTCCGTGGATCCGCGCGCTCGGGACCGCGCGCACGAGCTCGGAGTGGAACCGGATGTCCGCGGTGCCCACGGCGCCCCAGTCGCCCGCGGTGGCAGCGTCCCGTGCAGCCGTGACGGCCGCAGCGGCTGCGTCGAGCGCGGGTGACGTCGGCGAGCACGCGCGGACCGCGGCTTCCTCGAGCACCCGTCGGGCGGCGTACAGGTCGGCGACGTCCTCGGCGGAGAGGCGTCGCACGAAGACCCCGCGGTTGAACACGTGCTCGACGAGCCGGTCGCGCGCGAGCAGCCGGAAGGCCTCGCGCAGGGTGTTCCGTGACACCCCGAGCTGGTCGCTCAACCGCTCCTCGGACAGCTGCGTCCCGGGGGAGAACTCGCCCGCCGCGATCATGGTGCGCAGCCGGTCGGCCGTCGTGTCGGCACCGCTGACGGTTCGGGTCATGTCCCGATCCTGACACGGCCTCGGGCATCGCAGGTGCGAACCCCGCACCGTGTGACCGTCGTGTTACAGAGCAGAACACCCCCTTGCGATTGTTGAACAATGCGGTCCAGACTGTCCCGCATGTTCGTCCTCATCGGCGTCGCCGTCGTCATCATCGGGTTCGCGTTGCGCATCAACGCGCTGCTCGTCGTGACCGTCGCGGGCATCGTCACCGCGGCCATCGGCGGGATCGGTCCCGTCGGCATCCTCACCGCCTTCGGCGACGGCTTCGCGTCGAGCCGGTCCGTCACGACCTTCGCGCTCGTCCTGCCCGTCATCGGCCTGATCGAGCGCTACGGGCTGCAGGACCAGGCCAAGCGCCTGATCGCGAAGCTCGACAAGCTCACGACGGGTCGTCTGCTGGCCGGGTACCTGGCCATCCGGCAGGTCACGGCCGCGGTCGGCCTCACCAGCATCGGCGGGCCGGCGCAGACCGTGCGGCCCCTCGTGCACCCGATGGCCGAAGGGGCGGCGATCAAGAAGTACGGCCGGATCGACGAGCGGATGCGCGAGAAGATCAAGGGCTACTCGGCGTCGTCGGACACCGTCGGGGTCTTCTTCGGCGAGGACGTCTTCGTCGCCGTCGGCTCGATCCTGCTCATCACGACCTTCGTCGACGCCACCTACGGTCTGTCGCTCGAACCCATCGACCTGGCGCTGTGGGCGATCCCGACCGGCATCGCCGCGCTCCTGGTCCACGGCACGCGGCTGCTGCTGTTCGACCGCACGCTCGACAAGATGGCCGCCGACGCACGCGTCGACGCCCCGACGCAGGGAGCCGCAGCGTGATCACCAGCGAATGGCTCTACTGGCTCATCGGCGCGTTCTTCATCGCGGTGGCCGTCCTCATCGTCACGGACACCTCGCACGCGAAGCGACTCGGCAACGCGGCGTTCTGGGGGATCCTCGGGGTCTCGTTCTTCTACGGCACCTTCGTCGCCGCGAAGACGGCGCCGTCGTGGGTGCTCGGCATCGCCGTCCTGGTGATGGTCGCGCTCGCCGGACTCGGGTTCACCGGGACCACCAGTCGCACGCGGGTCGCCAGCATCCCGGGTGCTGGAACGGGGGCGGAGACCGGCCCGGCCGAGCCCACCGCTGCCGCCACGAAGCCGTCCGCCAGCACGAGCGTCCTCGCCACGACCAGCCCCGACGAGCGCGCGGCGTTCGCCACCCGGTTCGGCAACAAGCTCTTCATCCCGGCGCTGGTCGTGCCCGTGGTCGCCGTCCTCGTGGCGACGCTCGGTCCGCTCGTCTCGATCGGCGGCGAACCGCTGCTCGCCGAGGGCAGCGCGACCCTGACCGGCCTGGGCATCGGGTCGGTGCTGGCTGTGGTCGTCGCGGTGTTCGTCCTGCGCCCGCCGAGGATCGCCACGCCCATCCGCGAGGGCGGCCGACTGCTGCAGGCCATCGGGTGGGCGGCGCTGCTGCCGCAGATGCTCTCCACCCTCGGCATCGTGTTCACCCAGGCCGGGGTCGGCGACGCCGTCGGCACCATCATCAAGTCGATCCTGCCCGGCGGTTCGCTGATCGCGGCGGTCGTCGTCTACTGCCTCGGCATGGCGCTCTTCACGATCATCATGGGCAACGCGTTCGCCGCCTTCCCGATCATGACGGCCGCCATCGGCTGGCCCGTCCTGGTGCAGGGCTTCGACGGCAACCCGGCCGCGATCTTCGCCATCGGCATGCTCGCCGGGTTCTGCGGGACGCTCGTCACGCCGATGGCCGCGAACTTCAACCTGGTGCCGGCTGCCCTGCTCGAGATGCGGGACAAGTACGGTCCGATCAAGGCGCAGATCCCGACCGCCGCCATCCTGCTCGTCGTCAACATGGGAGTCATGTACCTTGTCGCTTTCTGATGCTGCCCCGCTCGACCTGACCCGGGCCGCGTGGGCCGACCGCTTCGCGGCCGTCGCCGCCGAGAACACCACGCGCGAGTACCCGTACGCGGCGCACCACACGACGTCCGGCCCGGACGACCGGGCGCTGCCGGTCGAACTGCACCCCGCCTTCGCGACGTCCTACGACTGGCACTCGTCCGTGCACATGCACTGGCTCGCAGCGCGTCTGGTCGCGCACGGTCTGCCGGCCGATCTGGAGGCCCGGCTCACCACGATCCTGCGGGCCCACCTGAGCGCGGATCACCTGGCGACGGAAGCCGCCTACTTCCACACGACGCCGCACTACGAGCGCCCCTACGGGTGGGCCTGGCTCGCGAAGCTCGCCGCCGAGGTCTCCGCGTCCGAGGTGCCGGCCATCCGGCAGCTCGCCCCCGGGTTCGCGCCCGTCGTCGACGTGCTCGAGGACCTCGTCACCCGGTGGGTCGACGGCGCTGCCCACCCGGTGCGGCACGGGGTGCACTCGAACTCCGCGTTCGGGCTGCTGCTCGTGCTCGAGGCCGCACGGTCGCTCGGCCGCGACGGGCTCGCCGCAACGGTGGAGCGGGCGGCGCGCGACTGGTTCGGCGAGGACGCCGGGTGGCCGTTCGCCTGGGAGCGCAGCGGGCACGACTTCCTGTCCGCCGGTCTGGCCGAAGCCGACCTGATGCGGGCCGTGCTGACCCCGGCCGAGTTCGCGACGTGGTCGGACGGCTTCTTCGCCCAGGTGCGGTCGGGCGACGCGATCCTGCAGTCGACGGTGGTCCGTGACGAGAACGACCCGCAGCAGGTGCACCTGTTCGGGCTCGACCTGTCGCGAGCGGGATCGGCCCGACGCATCGCGGACGCCCTGCGCGCCGGCGAGCTGGACGACGACGGACTCGCGAGCCTGCTCGACGAGGCGGCGGACCGGCTGCTGGCCTCGGGCCTGGCCGCCAGCGTCGGCGAGGAGTACTACTCCACGCACTGGCTCGCGAGCTTCGCCTGGGACGCCATGGAAGCACGCGAGCACGCCGCGCGCTGACCCTCGAACGAGGGGCATGGTCGCCGGTCCGGCGTGCTGCTGTCAACCCCCTGCATCGGTTGCAGAATGCACCTACCCTCGGTGCGCAGCCGAGATCCGGCTGGGTGCCCGCGGGGAACGGGTGCCACCAGTCACACCAGGGAGTGACACATGCAGCACCGCAGGATCAGGCGGACCGCACTCATCGCCGCACTCATCGGAGCCGTCGTCGTGGCGGCACCGCTCGGAGCAGGATCCGTTGCCTACGCGGGGGTCACCGCCCCGGTCGGCAACGTCGGCAAGTTCAAGCAGACCTTCGTCGAGAACTTCAGCACGACGGCCTCGGCCAACGGCCAGTTCGCGAAGACCTACGCGAACTCGTGGCAGCCCTACCCGGACGGGACGGGCGGCACGTACTACTCGGGCTCGCAGGTCAGCGCCCGCAACGGCTACATGGACGTCACGCTCGACGGCAAGCACGGAGCCGCGGGGACCTTCGGGACCCCGAACGGCGCGTGGTCGCACGTGGGCGGCAAGTTCAGCGTCCGAGCGAAGGCCACCGGCGGCGACGGGAACGGTGCAGCGTTCATGCTGTGGCCGTCGTCGAACGTCTGGTCGGACGGCGAGATCGACTACCCGGAGGCGAACTTCGAGGGGGCGCCGATGCTCCACCACCACTCGATGGTCGCCGGGCAGGAAGCGAACTCGACGAGCATGAGCACCGGGGTGACCTGGCGCAGCTGGCACGTCTACTCGGTCGAGTGGATCCCCGGCAAGTCGGTGCAGTACCTGCTCGACGGCAAGGTCATCAAGACGGTCACGTCGAACGTGCCGAAGACCGCGCACCGGTACATGTTCCAGGTCGGCAACTGGGGTGCCGCCGGGCACCTCGACATCGACTGGGTCAGCACCTACGAGTACACGGGCTGACCCCCAGCAGGTCAGCTGATCGCGATCGTCCGTGCGAACGTCCGCGCGACGGGCGGAGCGGCGACGATCGGTCCGATCGCTGCGGCACCGTCCGGGGTCGCCCGCCATGCCTCGTAGGCGTCGTGGGCGGCCCCGCTCGTCCAGGACTCGACGACGACCATGCGCGTCGGGTCGGCGTCGTCGACCAGCACCTCGAGGGACTCGCAGCCGTCGAAGGCGCGGGTCTGGGCGAGCGTCTCGCGGATCGCCGCCTCGACGGTGTCGGCAGGGACGTCGCTCCGGAACTGGACCTCGAGCAGGACGGTGATCGACATGTGGTGCACCTTTCGTCAGCAGTGTTCGACTCAACCCGCAGCGGCGCCGACCTGTTCCGGATCGGTCAGCGAGCCGGTCGTCAGTGGACGAACCGGAAGCGGATGGTGTCGCCCGGGCGGAGCTGCGCGGCACGGTCGACCGACTCCGGCGTGAGGACCGCCACGACGGGGTAGCCGCCGGTCACCGGGTGGTCGGCGAGGAACAGCACTGGGAAGCCCTCCGGCGGGACCTGCAGTGAACCGGTCTCGACCCCTTCGCTCGGCAGCTCGTGCGTCACGGCGCGGACGAGCGGCTGCGGAGCCGTGGTGCGGACCCCCACGCGGTCGCTGTCCGACCCGACGGTGAAGTCCTGACGGGTCAGGGTGTCGCGCCAGTCCGGCGTGAACCAGTCGTCGCGGGGGCCGGCGGTGACGTCGAGGACGACCGGGTCGTCCGGCCAGTGCTCGTCCGGTTGCGGCACGGCGTCGACGATCGGCCACGAAGCGCGCGCGTCGCCGATCGGCAGGACGTCACCCGGCGACGAGGGCGGAGGCCCGAGGCGTGCGAGCGAGTCCCATGAGCGACTGCCGAGCACGGGCTCGACCGCGAACCCGCCGAGGACGGCGATGTAGGAGCGCAGCCCGGCGGTGGCCGTACCGATCCGGAGCGTGTCACCCGGTGTGAGCATCAGGACCTCGTGCGAGGCCGCACCGCGGACCCGGCCGTCCGCCCGCTCGATCTCGACCGGGCAGGCGGCCCCGGCGGTGGCGACGGCCACGTACGCGTCGGTCCGCAGCGTGACGGAGCCGAGCAGGGCCTCCAGGACGGCCGCATCGGGACGGTTGCCGACCAGCCGGTTGGCCAGTGCTGCGGACCCGCGGTCGGCGGCGCCCGCCGCGCCGAGGCCCATGTCACTGAATCCGGGACGCCCCAGGTCCTGCGTTGCCGCGCCGAAGCCGACCTGCAGGACGGTCAGCGCGCTCATGCCGCACCCGCGTCGACGAACCGGACCCGTGTGCCGGCGGGTGCCAGCGCCGGCGGTTCCCGGTCGAGCGACCACATCGGCACGTCGGTGCGGCCGATGAGCTGCCAGCCGCCGGGGGAGACGCGCGGGTAGACGGCGCTGAACTCGCCCGCCAGTGCGACCGCACCGCTCGGCACGGCGGTGCGCGACGTGCTCCGGCGAGGCAGGTCGAGTGACGGCTCGGTGCCGGTGAGGTAACTGAAGCCCGGGGCGAAGCCGCAGAACGCGCTCGTCCAGAGCTGGCCGGTGTGCCACGCGATCACGCGGTCGCGGCGCATGCCCGTCAGGGCGACGACCTGGTCGAGGTCCTCGCCGTCGTAGACCACCGGGATGACGAGTGGGTCCGCGGCGCTCGCCGCGTCTGCGTCGGCGGACGGGACGACCCGTTCGAGTGCGCCGCGGAGTCTCGCGGCGTCGGTCGTCGCCGGGTCGTAGCGGAGCAGCAGGGTCCGCGCGCCGGACACGACCTCGGTGAGGCCGGGAAGCCGAGTCGCGGTCAGCCCGGCACGGAACGCGGCGACCTGTGGCAGGGAGTCGAAGGTGGCGAGCAAAGCGGAGCGCCCAGCGGGCCGGAGGTCGAGGACGGTCACGGTGCGAACGGCGCGATCGTGACGCCGTGCTCGGTCAGCAGGGCTCGGATCGCACGGGCCATCGCGACGGCACCGGGGGAGTCGCCGTGGACGCAGACGGAGTCGGCGCTGACCCGCAGCTCGGAGCCGTCGACGGCGGTCGCGACCCCGTCGGTGACCATGCGGAGGACGCGGGCGGCGACCTCGTCCGGATCGTGCAGCACCGAACCCGGCGTGCTGCGGGACACCAGGGAGTCGTCGGGTTCGTAGGCGCGGTCGGCGAAGGACTCCGCGACCGCGCGCAGCCCGTGGCGTTCGGCAGCGAGCAGGAGTTCGGAACCCGGCAGCGCGAGCACCGCGAGCGAGCTGTCGACGTCGGCGATCGCCCGGACCACGGCCTCGGCCTGGACCGGGTCGGCGCACGCGGTGTTGTACAGGGCGCCGTGGGGCTTGACGTAGGTGACCGCGGTGCCGGCGACCCGCGCAGTGGCGGCCATCGCGCCGAGCTGGTGCACGACGTCGGCGTGGAGTTCGTCCGGGGTGACGTGCACCGGACGGCGACCGAAGCCGGCGAGGTCGCGGTAGGCGACGTGCGCTCCGATGGCGACCCCGCGCTCGGCGGCAGCGCGGGCGGTGGCGAGCATGATCGTCGGGTCGCCGGCGTGGAATCCGCAGGCGACGTTGGCGCTCGACACGACGTCGAGCATCGCGGCGTCGTCGCCCATCGTCCAGGCGCCGAACCCCTCGCCGAGGTCGCTGTTCAAGTCGATCGTCGTCACGGGGACTCCCTGTCGTCGCGGGTTGTTGAACAATCTACCGAGCGGCGACTCCGCTGTCGACCGGTCGGGGCACGCGGCTGGTGGGTGGATTCCGAGCAGCGGCACGTAGCGTCCGAGGTCAGCACCTGCCGGGGGCGTCGCCCTCGGTTCGACCACTGCACTGGAGCAGACCATGACCGACAGCAGCAACACGCACGACGACGCCAAGGCCCCCGTGAACGACTCCGAGGGCATCGAGAAGCCGGGCGGGCTCGGCGATGACAACACCATCCCCAACGACCCGGACGGCCTGGCCGCTGGGCACGTCGGGGACGACTCGCACTTCAACCCGGAAGAGGACGGCGAGAAGTAAGGGTCGTTCGTCGACTCGGAACGACGTCTTCGTTGTCGTACGACGACGAGAACGTCGTTCCGAGTCGACCCGGTGTCGGTCCGAGTCGACCCCCTACAACACCCGCTCCAGCAACCGCAGCGTCCCCGCGATGTCCACGTTCCGGTCCAGCAGCCACTGCACCTGCAGCCCGTCGAACGCCGCGATGATGAGCGACGCCACCTGCTCGAGGTCGGCGTCCGAGTGCCGCCCCGACGCCGCGAGCTCGTCGTGCAGCTGGGCGACCAGGTTCCCCCGTGCCTCGTCGAACCGGGCGGCGAAGAACTCCCGCGCCGTCTCGTTGCCGGACTCCACCGACGCCCCGAGCAGGGTCGTGTAGAGCGTCACGAGTGCCGGCTCGCTGACGTTCCGGTCGGCGACGACGGCCAGTCGGGTGAAGACCCCGGCCGTGTCGCCGAGTGCCCGGTCCGAGGCGGCATCGCGTTCCCGCAGGACCTCGACCAGCAGCGCTTCGCGTGACGAGAAGTAGTGTTTCAGTGCCGCGTGCGAGACCCCGATCGCATCGCCGATGGCGCGCAGCGAGGTGCCGTCGATCCCGCGCGAGGCAACGACGTCGAGCGTCTGGTCGAGGATCTCCCGCCGACGCTGCACGCCCTTGGCGTAGGGGCCCCTGGTGCCGATTCCATCGTTGGAGGTCACGCGTGCCAATGTACCGGCGCAACAATCGGGACAAAAACTTCCGGTCGGAGGTTTCCGGTGCTACAGTCCCGATCACCTAGCAGCACTAGGTATTCGAGGGCCCCGAAGCCCCCTATGACTCGAGGAGGAGTCATGTCGACACCGACGTCGAAGGAAGAACCCACCCGCGGCATCGCCGGGACTGCATCACCAGCAGTCACCGCAGCCGCCGGTGCCACCGCCTCGGACGCCGCGGCGCCCCGAGCGTTCTCGGTCGAGGGGATCACGCAGTCCGTCAGCACGATGCGTGTGGGCCGCGGCTACCTCTGGGGCCTCAGCTTCGCCCAGTTCGGCCTGTTCGTCGCCCTGCTCACGCCGGTCTTCGTGAGCATGTCGATCAAGGCGACCGAGCTCAACCCCACGAGCCCCGAGACCGTGGTCGGCTCCGTCCTGCCGTTCGGTGCCCTCGGCGCGCTGTTCGCCAACCCGCTGTTCGGCGCGATCTCCGACCGCACCCGCAGCCGGTGGGGTCGCCGACGCCCGTGGATGCTCGGCGGCGTCATCGTCTTCGTCGGCTCGCTCGCCTGGCTCGCGTTCTCGCCGAACGTCCTGCAGCTCACGCTGGCCTGGGTCCTCGCGCAGGTCACGGCGAACGCCGTCCTCGCCACGCTGACCGCGAGCTTCGCCGACAACGTGCCGGAGTTCCAGCGCGGCAAGGCCTCGAGCGTCATCGCCCTCGCGCAGAACATCGCCATCCTCGCGGGCCTGTACCTCGCCGTGTACCTGGTCGGGAACCTGCCGGTCCTCTTCATCGCCCCGGGTGTCCTGGCGATCATCGCGATCCTCGTCTACTGCTTCGTGGCCCGCGACGACCTGCCGACGACGCCGGTCAAGCCGTTCAGCTGGATCAACCTGATCAGCTCGTTCTGGACCAACCCGATCAAGCACCCGGACTTCGGCCTGGCATGGTGGGGTCGCTTCCTCATCACCTTCGGCACGTTCATGTTCACGACGTACCGCCTGCTCTACATGCAGGACCGCATCGGTCTGCCGCAGGCCGAGGCCGTCGGGGTCGTCGCGTTCGGTGTCCTGCTCTACACGGTCGCCCTGCTCGTCAGCGCCGCCGTCTCCGGCTGGGTGTCGGACCGCGTCCAGCGTCGCAAGGTCTTCGTCTGGGGCTCCACCGCACTGACCGCGGTCGGCCTCGTGATCCTGGCCCACGTCGACACCGTCGGCGGCTTCTACTTCGCCGAGATCGTCCTCGGCTTCGCCTTCGGCATCTACGCCGCCATCGACACCGCCCTGATCGTCGACGTGCTGCCCGACCCGGAACGCCCCGGCAAGGACCTCGGCGTCATCAACATCGCGAACGCGCTGCCGCAGTCGCTCGCTCCGGCCGTCGGCCTGTTCCTGCTCGGCATCGGCGGTGGTCAGAACTACACGCTCATGCTCTGGGGTGCCGGCGTCGCCGTCATCCTCGGCGCCCTCGTCATCCTGCCGATCAAGTCGGTCCGGTAGGCAACGCACCAAACCAGCGGCCTGGAGGCGGGGGGGGGGGGGGGCCCGCCCCGGCGCGCCCCCCCCCCCCCCCCGCCCCCCCCCCCCCCCACCCCCCCCCCGGGCCCCCCCCCCAGACACCCCCAACAAACACG
>NZ_RJUM01000014.1:0-219442 GCF_003752345.1 Curtobacterium sp. PhB170 | reverse complement strand
CATCACCGCACAGATCAAGTAACACCCCACGTACTCCGGCTGTGCATGGCAGACCGGAACGGCCAACGCCCCGTCGCTCGCGACGGGGCGTTGCTCGTTTCCGAGGAGGGGAAGCAGGCGACGTCCGACGTGCCGCCAGTTACCTCGGCAATCGAGTTCGTTCACGGAGCGCGTGACCTGTGGCCCGCTCGTTCCAACGCACCCGCTCGCTCCCGTAGACACACTCGTGCTCTCCAGAGTGACCAAGGATCAGGTCACATCTCCACCTATCGAAGGTGCTCGGGCAGATGGGACTGCTGCAGGTTGGGTTGACTCCTGACCTCTGAGGACTTGGTCCTCGGTGGAAGGATGTCGATCATGGCCAAGCCTTATCCGGAGGAGTTCCGACGCGATGTGGTCGCGGTTGCCCGCCGGGGCGAGATCCCGCTGCATCAAGTGGCGAAGGACTTCGGGATATCTGAGGGAACGGTGACGAACTGGCTCCGCCGCGCCGACGTCGACGATGGCGTCAAGCCGGGCGTCACGACTGTGGAGAACGTGGAGCTGCGAGAACTGCGGAAACGGAACCGGCTACTCGAGCAGGAGAACGAGATCCTCCGCCGTGCTGCCGCGTATCTCTCCCAAGCCCATCTCCCAAAATGATGTACCCGCTGGTCCTTGAACTCGCCGCCGACCGGATCCCGGTCGCGGTGACCTGCCGGGTGTTGGGCTTCACGAAGCAGGCGTTCTATGCATGGCGGAGGAACCCGGTGAGCCGCCGCGATTGGGAGAACGCGCACCTGACCAATGCCGCCGTCGACGCGCACCGCGACGACCCGACGTTCGGGTACCGGTTCATCGCTGACGACCTCCACGCAGCCGGCCTGCTCGTCTCGGAGCGGCGTGTCTGGCGGTTGTGCTCGCAGCAGCGGCTCTGGTCACTGCACGCGAAGAAACGGGGCCTGACCCGGAAGGCCGGACCACCAGTGCATGACGATCGGGTGCGGAGGGCGTTCACCGCTCCGGATCTGGACAAGCTGTGGTTGACCGACATCACCGAGCACAACACGGGCGAGGGCAAGCTCTACCTCTGCGCTGTGAAGGACGCGTGCTCCCGCCGGATCGTGGGCTACTCCATCGACTCTCGGATGCGATCCTCGCTCGCCGTCGCGGCACTGCAGATGGCAATCTCTCGCCGCGACCCGCTCCACACCGTGGTTCATTCGGATCGCGGCAGCCAGTTCCGGTCCAAGAAGTTCGTTCGAGCGCTGTCGGATGCCGGACTGCTGGGGTCGATGGGCAGGGTCGGGGCGTGCGCGGACAACGCGGCAATGGAGTCGTTCTTCGCGCTGCTGCAGAAGAACGTCCTCAACCGGCACCGATGGACTTCTCGTGAGCAACTGCGGCTCGCGATCGTGCACTGGATCGAGGGCACCTACCACCGAAAGCGCCGACAGCGCGGTCCCGGGAAGTTGACGCCCATCGAGTACGAAGCAATCATCAACCCACAGGCAGCACTCGCGGCCTAAACCAACGAGTCAACCCAACCTGCAGCAGTCCCCCACGACAGCCACCGAAACGATGAAGCCCACCGAGATCCTCGGTGGGCTTCTTCGTCGTGGCGACTCAGGACGATGTCCGAGCCGGCCGTTCGGTCGGGCTGACAGGATTTGAACCTGCGACCCCTTGACCCCCAGTCAAGTGCGCTACCAAGCTGCGCCACAGCCCGCGAGTTCCGGAGAACTCAGGATCCCGGAGGACCCTCGCCCACGTCCGACCGGAGCGCGAGCGACCGGTCCAGCATAGCGGACGTCAGACCCCCTCCGTGCCACGGCGAGTCGGAGCGACGAGCAACCCGAGCCGCCCGAACAACCCACACGGCATGATCCCCCCCCCCGGGCGAGACCGTCACCCCGGCCGCACCACTTCGCGCCGCGCCGCCAACCACGGCAACCCGATCCCGACCAGCAACCCACCGGCCCCGTCCGCCGCCAGGTCCCCGATCGTGTCGTCGTACCCGACGTAGATCGCCGAGTCGACGAAGTTGTGCCCGAGCCACTCCCCCATCTCCCACGCCGCCCCGATCGCGAGTCCCGCACACAGCCCGAGGACCGCGACGACCACCCGGCGCTCCCCGTCCGGCGCCGGCACCGCGCGCAGGTCGGCACCGATGACGTAGAGCACGGCGGCGAGCAGCCCGGTGAGCACGACGTGCATGAACTTGTCCCACAGGAACACGGTCGTGTACCACTCGAGCACGCTCGACCACCCGGCGAGGAGCACGAGCACGCACACCGCCACGTCGAAGGCCGGCCGCAACCCGAGCATCCGCGGCACCACGACGCCGAGCAGCGCCAGCGCCATGACCGGGAACGCCGTCCCACCCCACCCGACACTCGCCACGACGACGCTCACGAGCGTCAGCGCCCGCACCACGTCGGCCACCAGGAACCGCGGCCGCAGGAACGTCGGTCCGAGCGTGGCGATCACGACGCCCACCGCACGACCGCGTGCACGGCGGCGTGGTCGGACGGCCACACGCCGCCCGGCCGCCGCACGTCGACCGCGACGCGGTCCACCTCCGCCTCGGACGTCACGAGCACCCCGTCGATCCGCCGGCCAGCGACGCGCGGACTCCCGTAGTGCGGGTACGTCCCGTAGGGCTCACCCACCTGCCTGGAGGCCCGCCCCCAGCTGTCCTCGACCCCCGCCTCCGCCAGGGCTCGCCATGGTGCGGAACCGGCGGGGCTGTTCCAGTCGGCCATGACCACGGCGGGCAGGCCGCGCTGCCGGACGATCCGGCCGAGCAGTTCGGCGGACCGCAGTCGGGCCCACGGCGAGGCGACGTCGAGGTGGGTGGCGACGGCCAGGAACCTGATGCCGGTCGCGCGGTCGTCGACGACGGCTCCGACGGCGTGCCGGGGGAAGGACGTGGCCCACGACCGCGAGCCGGGACGGTGGGGTGTGCGGGAGAGTGCCCAGGTGCGGCGCTCGACGACGTCGAGGCGCGAGCGGTCCAGGAAGAGCCCGACCTGCTCCCCATCGCCACGCGCGCCGCGCCCGACCAGGACGGGCTCCCAACCGGATCCGAGGCCGGCCGTGAGGTCGTCTGCCTGCGTGGGGAGGGCCTCCTGGACGGCGAGGACGGTGGGCGCTTCGGACGTGACGAGCGCGGTGATGGCATCGCGGCGACGCTCCCAGGCGTCCGGGTGCGCGGACGGTCGCGGCACGCGGCGCCGCACGTTGAGGGTCATGCAGTGGACCTCGGGCGACCGGACGGCTCCGATGAGCGGGTGGTCGTCGGGGTGTTGGGGCATGCCTCCCTTCTACGAGACGACACCCGTCGGATTCCCAGGGACCTCTCCGCGTGGCTCGTAGGGTGGCCCGATGCGTTCTCGTCCCACCCCTCGTGTCCTCGTCGCGATCGCGGTCTCCGGACTGCTGCTCGGAGCCGCCGGGTGTACCTCGAGTGGCCCGGACACGAGCCGCCCGACGCTCGTGAAGGCCACGGCGCAGACGGTCACGGTCGCCGATGCCTCCGACGCTGCGGCACGGTCGGTGCGGGTGAGCACGGCCCTGTTCGCGAGTGCTCCCGGCGCGATCGTGGCGACGGCCGGCGATGCCGACGCGATCTCCGATGCCGCGAAGGCCGCGGCGAGCGCCCACGTTCCGGTGCTGCTGACCGCGAAGGACGAGCAGGACACGAAGGGCGGCGCTGCCGTCGCCCGCGAGCTCGATCGGCTCGGGGCTGATTGGTACCAGGCCGAGGGCGACGTGTCGGTCGACACGGACGTCGAACAGCGGAAGGCGCCTGAGGGCGGCGACGCGCCGGAGTCGACCCGGGCCTCCCGGCAGGCCACCGTGGTGGTGGCGGACGCGAGCGCGGACGCTGCGGCCGTGGCGACCGCGAAGGCCGCCGGTGCGGAGGTGGTGACCATGCCGGAGGGCGTGACCGACCCGGCTGCCGCACCCGACGTGGTGACGGCGCTGCACGAGCGGAGGCAGCACCAGACGGTCCTGGTCGGTGCGGCGTTCGACGCGCTGCAGGACCCGGAGTGGACGGTACGGGCGGCCGAGGGCGGCTTCCAGCTGCGGAACGGCGGCCAGCGGCCGTTCGACGGGCACCGCTACGTGGCGCTCTACGGGGCTCCCGGCGCGCCGGCGCTGGGCGTGCTCGGCGAACAGGGGCCGGAGGCCACCGTCCAGCGCGCCGAGCAGGTCGCGAAGCCGTACCGGGCCGAGTCCGACGAGCTCGTGACGCCCGCGATGGAGGTCATCGCGACCGTCGCCGCGGGTGACGCCGGGGCGGACGGCGACTACTCGACCGAGCTGCCGGTGTCGACGCTCGAGCCCTACGTCGATGCTGCACACGACGCCGACATGCCCGTGATCATCGACCTGCAGCCGGGCCGCTCGGACTTCCTGTCGCAGGCGAAGAAGTACGAGTCGCTGCTGAAGAAGCCCGGGGTCTGGCTCGCGCTCGACCCGGAGTGGCGGCTGACGGAGGACCAGGTGCCGCTCGAGCAGATCGGCAGCGTGTCGGCGTCCGAGGTGAACGAGGTGTCCTCGTGGCTGGCGTCGCTCGTCGAGAAGGAGGGGCTGCCGCCGAAGGCGCTCGTGCTGCACCAGTTCCGGCTCTCGATGATCCAGGACCGTGATGCGCTCAAGACGCACCCGGAGCTCGACATGCTCGTGCACGTCGACGGGCAGGGCTCGCAGCCGGACAAGCAGGCGACGTGGAAGGCGCTGCACGAGGGTGCTCCGGAGGGCCTGCACTGGGGCTGGAAGAACTTCTACGACGAGGACACGCCCATGCTGACGCCCGGGCAGACGATGGCGGACGTGCAGCCGACGCCGTCGTTGGTCACCTACCAGTAAGCGCGTTCCGTCGCGTTGTCCACAGTCGGGAGGCGCGGGTCGGCTTTCGTCGGTTGCTCCTGACAGCATGGGGGCATGGACACCCCCACCGCCGCTCCGTCTGTCGTCTCGCCTTCTGCGGACATCGCCGCCGAGGCACAGCAGGCGCTCGCTGCGCTCACCGGGCGCCCCGACGCGGTCTTCCACCCCGGCCAGCTCGAGGCGATCTCCGCCCTGGTCGAGCACCGGCAGCGGGCCCTCGTCGTGCAGCGCACGGGGTGGGGCAAGTCCGCGGTGTACTTCCTCGCGACCCTGCTGCTCCGGCGTCGTGGTGGTGGCCCGACCGTCCTGGTGTCGCCGCTGCTCGCACTGATGCGCGACCAGGTCGCTGCAGCTGCCCGGGCCGGGGTCCGTGCGGTGTCGATCAACTCCGCGAACGCACACGAGTGGGGCGAGACCCAGGCCGCGCTCGCCCGTGACGAGGTCGACGTGCTCCTCGTCTCCCCCGAGCGCCTGAACAACCCGAAGTTCCGCGACGAGCAGATGCCGACCCTGATCGCCCGGATGGGCATGCTCGTGGTCGACGAGGCGCACTGCATCTCGGACTGGGGACACGACTTCCGGCCGGACTACCGCCGGTTGGCCGAGCTCATCCGGTCCCTCCCCCACGGGGTCCCCGTCCTGGCGACCACCGCGACGGCGAACGAGCGCGTGGTCGAGGACGTCGCCGAGCAGCTGACGGCTGGCCCGGCCGACCCGGTGTTCACGATCCGTGGGTCGCTCGCCCGCAAGTCGCTGCGCTTGGGCGTGCTCACGCTGCCCGACGCCCGGCAGCGGCTCGGCTGGCTGCTCGCGCACCTCGGCGACCTACCCGGCAGTGGCATCATCTACACGCTCACGGTCTCGGCTGCCGAGGACATCGCCCGACTGCTCCGCGACAACGGGTACGCCGTCCGGGCCTACACGGGGCGCACCGACACCGACGAGCGGGAACAGCTCGAGCAGCAGCTCAAGGGCAACGAGCTGAAGGCCCTGGTCGCCACGAGTGCGCTCGGCATGGGGTTCGACAAGCCGGACCTCGGGTTCGTCGTGCACGTCGGCGCGCCCTCGTCACCCGTCGCGTACTACCAGCAGATCGGCCGTGCGGGTCGTGCCACCGACAACGCCGACGTGCTGCTGCTGCCCGGTCGTGAGGACCGTGAGATCTGGCAGTACTTCGCCAGTGCGTCCATGCCGACCGAGGCCCGCGCCTCCGCCGTGCTCGGTGCCCTGTCCACCGACACCGCGATGTCGACGGTCGCGCTCGAGGGTCTGGTCGACATCAAGCGCTCCACCCTCGAACTCCTGCTCAAGGTGCTCGACGTCGACGGTGCCGTCCGACGCGTCACCGGCGGCTGGGTGTCGACCGGGCAGCCGTGGGAGTACGACGCACCCCGGTACGAGCGGGTCGCAGCGGCCCGTGCTGCGGAGGCCGCGTCGATGCTCGACTACGAGTCCACCTCGGCCTGCCGCATGCAGCTGCTGCAGCAGGACCTCGACGACCCCTCGGCCGAGCCCTGTGGCCGGTGCGACAACTGCGCCGGGGCGTGGTTCCCGACCGCGGTCTCCGACTCGGACTCGTCCGGTGCGGCTGCCGCGCTCGACAAGGTCGGCGTCGAGATCGCCCCGCGTGCCCAGTGGCCGTCGGGCATGTCGTCGCTCGGCGTCTCGGTGCGGGGCAAGATCGGCGCCGACGAGCTCGTGCAGCCCGGTCGTGCAGTGGCTCGTCTGACCGACCTCGGCTGGGGTGGACCGCTCCGTGCACTGTTCTCACCGTCCACGCCCGATGCTCCGATCTCCCGCGAGCTCGTCGACGGCTGTGTCCGGGCGCTCAAGGACTGGCCGTGGGAGACCCGGCCGACCGGGGTCGTGGCGATGTCCTCGCGGTCGCGGCCGCAGCTCGTGGGGTCCCTCGCCCAGGCGCTGTCGACCATCGGGCGGCTGCAGTTCCTCGGCACGCTCGACCGGGACGGCGGCACGCCCCGCGGCGACGGTGCGACGAACAGCGCCTACCGGTTGTCCGGCGTGTGGGACACCTTCGTGGTCGATTCGTCGCTCGCCGCTGCCCTGCAGTCCCACGAGGGCCCGGTGCTGCTCGTCGACGACCTGGTCGACAGTCGGTGGACGATGACCGTCGCGGGGCGCGAACTCCGGCGTGCCGGTGCCGCCGCCGTGCTGCCCTTCGCGCTGGCCACGGTCGCGTAGCGCTGCGCGCGCGTACGGACTCGGAACGACTTCCTCGACGTCGTACGACATCGACAGAGTCGTTCGGCGTCGGCGGCCGGCGCGCGGGGCTAGCGGCGGGCGGGCTTGGGGAACGTGGCGCGCATGTGGTCGGTGGTGAGCACGTCGCCGATGCCGATCATGAGCAGTGAGAACACGATCTGCTCGATCACCATCCAGAACGGGTACAGCCCGGGGATCGCCGCCACGATGAGCGTCACGATCGGGAAGATCCGGCTGAACAACCGCACCCGCTGGTACGCCCAGTAGTACCCGAGCTGTGCCCGCCACGCGAACACGTAGAGCGTCAGGGTGATGAGCAGCACGACCGTCGCTCGGAACCACACCGCCCACGGCACGGTCTCCCCCGCGCGCGTCAACAGCACGGCCACGACGATGGCGGCGAGTCCGACGATCGTCTCCGCGACGAGCAGCCACCGGATCCACCGGAACGACCGCACGGTGTCGGGGTGCTCGAGCATGTCCTGGCGGATGACGTACCCGCCCTGGCGACCTCCGGCCAGCCGGTCGAGCCGCAGCCGGCACCACAGACGGTCGGCGAGGCCACCGAGTCCGTCGTTGCGCTGCGTCACCAGTACATCGTGCCGCATCGAGCGACCGTCGGCGTACCGCGCCGACGCCGACGCCAACCCCGACCCCGAACGACGTCCTCGAGGTCGCACGACGTCGGCTATGTCGTTCCGGGTCGGCGCGGGACTGCCCAGCCGGCTCAGTCGCTCGGCACCAGCGCCGCGCCGCCCAGCACGGTGCCGGTCGCCGCATCGAGCAGGACGAGGGAGCGGACCTCGTCGGGCAGGGTCCACGGGTCGCTCAGCACGACGGTCAGTCCCTGCTCGACGCCGGCGGCCTGGAAGACGTCGAAGGACTCCCCGGCCGGCGTCCACTCCGGGTCCTTCCCACCGGTGACCGTCCCACCGGACAACACGAGGTCGACCGGGCCACTCGCGCCCGTCTTCAGGTGCGAGATGTCCACCGCGAGGGTGGCGTCACCCGTGTTCCCCGCGATGTGGACGTGGCCAGAGGCAGCGGCGCCGTCGATGCCCACGATGTCCCCGGAGACCGGCGGGACACGGCGCCACCACGGCTCGATCGGCGACGAATCGACGGGTTGCACGGCCGGGGACGCCTCGGGCAGGGGCATGCCGAGGCCGTTCGAGGGTTGCAGCCCCTCCGCGGGCGACTGCGCGGGCTCGGGCACGGGCGCAGCGCGTTCGGAGCGGCTGACTGCGTCGTCCTCGGGCGGTGCGTGCGAGACCGTCCAGAGCGACACCGAGCCGACGACGACCACGGCGACGAGGGCACCCACCAGGGCGAGCCGACGTCGATCCGTTCCCCACCGCCCGATGCGCACGCTCCCATGATGCCGCGCCGACGCTGCGGACGCGCTCCGGGCCTCCCGGCCGAACGCGAACGCACAACGCACAACGCACAACGCGCCCCGTGCAGACGGGACGCGTTGTGTGTGACGGAGCTGCGACTCAGCGCTTCCGGCGCTCGCGCACGCGCATGTTGACGTTGATCGGGGTGCCGGAGAAGCCCCAGACCTCGCGGAGTCGACGGGTGATGAACCGTCGGTACTGCGGGTCGAGGAACGCCGACGTGAAGAGCACGAACGTCGGCGGCTGGCTCGACGCCTGGGTCCCGAACAGGATGCGGGGCTGCTTGCCGCCGCGCACGGGGTGGGGGTGCTCCTGGACGAGCTCGGCGATGAAGGCGTTGACCTTGCCCGTCGGGATGCGGGTGTCCCACGACGCGAGGGCGGTCTCGAGCGCCGGCACGAGCTTCTCGAGGTGGCGGCCGGTGCGGGCGGAGATGTTGACGCGCGGGGCCCAGGCGACGTGCGCCAGGTCCTGCTCGATCTCACGCTCGAGGTAACGGCGACGTTCGTCGTCGAGCAGATCCCACTTGTTGTAGGCCAGGACGAGCGCACGGCCCGACTCGAGCACCAGGTCGATGATGCGCAGGTCCTGCACGGAGACGGGCTCGGTGACGTCGAGGACGACGACGGCGACCTCGGCCTTCTCGAGCGCGGCGGTGGTGCGGAGCGAGGCGTAGAAGTCGGCGCCCTGCTGCATGTGGACGCGCTTCCGGATGCCGGCGGTGTCGACGAAGCGCCACACCTTGCCGCCGAGCTCGATCTGCTCGTCCACCGGGTCGCGGGTGGTGCCGGCGATGTCGTTCACGACGACGCGCTCTTCACCGGCGGCCTTGTTGAGCAGCGAGCTCTTGCCGACGTTCGGGCGGCCGAGGATGGCGACGCGGCGGGGGCCACCGACCTCCTGCTTGGCGACGGCCGAGGTGTCGGGCAGCGTCTTGATGATCAGGTCGAGCAGGTCCGCGACGCCACGGCCGTGCAGAGCCGACACAGGGTGCGGCTCGCCGAGCCCCAGGTTCCAGAGCTCGTAGGCGTCGAGTTCGCGGCGCTCGTCGTCGGCCTTGTTCGCGACGACGATGACGGGGCGGTCGGTGCCGCGGAGCATCTTGACGACGTGCTCGTCGGTGGCGGTGATCCCGACCGTGACGTCGACGACGAACAGCACGGCGTCGGCGAGGTCGATCGCGACCTCGGCCTGCGCGGCGACCGAGGCGTTGATGCCCTCGGCGCCGGGCTCCCAGCCGCCGGTGTCCACGAGCGTGAAGCGCTTGTCGTTCCAGTCGGCCTTGTAGCTGACGCGGTCACGCGTGACGCCGGGGACGTCCTGCACGACGGCCTCGCGACGACCGAGGATGCGGTTGACGAGCGCGGACTTGCCGACGTTCGGGCGGCCGACGATCGCGAGCACCGGGTAGGCGGGCAGGTAGTGGACGCCGTCCTCGCCGACCTGACCGGCCTCGAGCAGGGCGAGGTCGTCGTCCTCGAGGTCGTACTCCTCGAGTCCGGCGCGGAGCGCGGTCGCACGCTGCTCGGCCTCGGCCTCGTCGAGTCCGGCGAGCCGCTCGCCGAGGGCGTCGTCGTACTGGGGGAAGTCGTCGTTGTCCGGGTTGTCCAACTGAGCCATGGTGGGTTCCTCGCGAGCGGCCGGAGCCGCGGTGTCGGTGGCCGTTCCCGGCCGGGCCGGAGATCCGGCCGTGGTGTGACCAGGCGGCCGAGGCCGTCCGGTCGTGCGTCAGTGCGTGGCCGCGCGGGCCAGGTCGACGACCGCCTGCACGGTCTGGTCGAAGTCGAGGTCGGTGGAGTCGAGCGTCGTGACGCCGTCTGCGGCGTTCATGAAGTCGACGACCTTCGCGTCCGCCGCGTCTCGACGAGCGAGTGCGGCGGAGGTCTCTGCGGCCGACTGGGTCGTGACCTCCGCCGAGCGCCGGGCCATTCTAACGGACTCGTCGGCCGTCAGCAGGATCCGGACCTCGGCGTCGGGTGCGACCACCGTGGTGATGTCCCGACCCTCGGTGATGATGCCCGGTGCGTCGGTCTTCCGCATGACGTTCCGGAACAGCTGCACGAGGCGGTGCCGGACGTCGGGGAGCTTCGCGATGTGGGCCACCGCGCCTGTCACGTCCGGCGTGCGGATCGCGTCGGTGACGTCGGTCTCCCCCACGCGCACGTAGTAGTCGTCGGGGTCGGTGCCGATGGCGTAGTCGAAGGTGTCCCAGCTCGCCAGGATCGCCGCCGCGTCGTCGAGGTCGACCCGCTGCTGCAGGGCGTGCCAGGCGAGGGCGCGGTAGGCGGCGCCGGTGTCCTGGTAGCCGTAGCCGAGGGCGCGGGCGGCCGCGCGGGAGACGCTCGACTTGCCGCTGCCCGCGGGGCCGTCGACCGCGATGACGATCTTCGCGACGTAGGCGCCGTCGGTCAGGCCGGCGGGTACCGGGGCGCTGGTCGAACCGGGCTCGCCGCCGGGTTCGCCGAGGCCACCGGCTGGACCGCCGAGCGGGCCGCCGTCCGCGCCACCGCGAGCGCCGTCACCGGGGGTCGGGGTCGGCAGACCGGAGTCCGGACCGTCCGGCCCGCCGGTCACGCCGGAGTCGTTCGTCGCTGCGTTCGTGTCGTTCAGGCCCATGCTGCTGCGATCCTCCATCCGCGACCCTCGAGTTCCTCGACGAGTCGCTGTTCCTGCTCGGGCAGGACCGACACCTCGACGATGCCGATCTGCGCGCCCGGTGAGTGCTCGAGGCGCATGTCCTCGAGGTTGATGCCGATCTCCCCGACGAACGTCAGGAGCGCGGCGATCTGCCCGGGGGTGTCGTCGACGAGGACGACCACCTGGGCGAAGCGCTTGGTGGTGCCGTGCTTGCCGGGCAGCCGTTCGACCCCACGGTTGCCGGCGGCGATCGTCTCGGCCAGGGTCCGCGGAGCCCCGGCGGCGGCGGGGTCGTCGAGCGCCCGGATCACGCCGCTCAGCTCGTCGCGCAGGTCGGCCAGGACCCGCCGGACGTTGGCCGCGTTCGCGCCGATGATCTGCACCCACAGGCCGGGGTCGCTCGCGGCGACACGGGTGACGTCGCGGACGCCACCGCCCGCCAGACCGAGGGAGCCGTCCGGGGCGTCACGCAGCCGCGAGGCCATCAACGTCGACACGAGCTGCGGCACGTGCGAGACGTAGGCCACGGCCAGGTCGTGCGACGCCGGGTCCATCGGCACGACGGTGGCACCGACGTCGAGCGCCAGGTCCTCGACCACGGCGGCGCGCTGGTAGCTGATGGCGTCGTGTCCGGCGATCACCCAGGGGCTGCCGACGAACAGGTCGGCGCGGGCGGCGCTCGGTCCGCTGCGTTCACGACCGGCCATCGGGTGCGACCCGATGTACCGGGTGACCTCGGCGCCGGCTGCCACGAGCTCGGCCAACGGTCCGGCCTTGACGCTCGCGACGTCGGTCACGATGGCGTCCGGGTAGGCGGACAGTTCGCGGGCGACGACGGTCGCCACGACGTCCGGCGGGACCGCCACCACCACGAGTTCCGGCTGGTCGCCGGGTTCGGGCCGCCGGCCGGCACCGTAGTCGACGGCGAGCGCCAACGCGCCGGGTGAGACGTCGTCGAGGACGACGTCGACCCCCTTCTCGCGCAGCGCCAGACCGATCGAGGTGCCGAGGAGCCCGGTGCCGACGACCCGCACCGGGCCGCGCACGCGGCGGTCGATGTCGGGTGGGGTCAGGTCGGTCACCGGGCAAGCCTACCGACCGACACCCGGGCATCGGTCGACGCCCGGGTGTCGGTCACGGCCCGTGTGTCGGTCACGGCCAGATGGCCGGTCGCAGACCGAGCGCGGTCAGTCCGCGCTCAGTCCGCGGTCTCGTCGTCCCACTCGTCGTCGTCGCCCTGGTCGAGGGCGACGTCGCGGTCGTCACGAGCGGAGGGCTTCGCGTCGCGGACGGTGCCGAGCAGCTTGCCGACCTCGACCGTGCCGAGCTCACGCATCTTGCCCGGCGGCAGGCTGCCGAGGTGCAGCGGCCCGAACGAGCGCCGGACGAGTTCGAGGACCGGGTGGTCGACGGCCTCGAGCATGCGACGGACGATCCGGTTGCGGCCGGAGTGCAGCGTGATCTCGACGAGCGACTCACCCCGCGAGGACTCGAGCAACCGCACCTTGTCGGCCTTGATCGGACCGTCCTCGAGCTCGACGCCCTCGGTCAGACGCTGGACCACGGCGGGGTTCACGTTGCCGTGCACCTTCGCGATGTAGGTCTTCTGCACGCCGAACGACGGGTGCGCGAGCACGTGCGCCAGGTCGCCGTCGTTCGTCAGGACGAGCAGCCCGGAGGTCTCGGTGTCCAGGCGGCCGACGTTGAACAGGCGCTCCTCGTAGCGGTCCACGAACTCGGTCAGGTCGCGGCGACCGCGCTCGTCCTGCAGGCTCGAGACGACACCGGTCGGCTTGTTCAGCACGATGTACCGCCGCGAGGAGTCGATCTGCACCGGCACGCCGTCGACCGAGATCGCGTCCGTCGCGGGGTCGACACGACGCCCGAGGGCGTCCACCACCTGCCCGTTGACCGTGACGCGGCCCTCGACGATCAGGTTCTCCGCGACGCGGCGAGATGCCACGCCCGCAGCGGCGATCACCTTCTGCAGGCGCTCCCCCTCTGCCTGGAGGCCCGGCTCGGCCCCGGCAGACGTCGTCCCGTCCGCCGCGTCCCAGTCCTCGATGATCGGGCGTTCGGGCGTGCCCTCCACCGGGGCGCCGTGGCTGTCGCGCTCACCGCTCGGCTTCGGCGTGGTGCGGTTGCCGGCGCTGTTGCCGCCCTTACCGGGGCGGTCGCTGTTGCGGACGCTCGTGGTGCCGCCGACGTAGCGGCGACCGTTGTGCCACACGCGGCTCTGCTGGCCGTCGGGGCCGCGGCGGTCCTCGCGGCTGTCGCGGTTGTCGCGAGGTGCCGAGCTGCGGTCGTCACGACCGCGGTACCCACCACGGTCGTCACGGTTGTCGCGGGGTGCCGAGCTGCGGTCATCGCGACCCCGGTAGCCGCCACGGTCATCACGGTTGTCGCGAGGTGCCGAACTGCGGTCATCGCGACCCCGGTAGCCGCCACGGTCGTCACGGTTGTCGCGGGGTGCCGAACTGCGGTCATCGCGACCCCGGTAGCCGCCACGGTCATCACGCGGCGCTGAGCTGCGGTCATCACGGCCGCGGTACCCACCGCGGTCATCACGCGGCGCGGCGCTGCGGTCATCGCGACCGCGGTACCCACCACGGTCATCACGCGGAGCCGAGTTACCGCGGTAGCCACCACGGTCGTCGCGCGGAGCCGAACTGCGGTCATCGCGCCCGCGGTAGCCACCACGGTCATCACGCGGAGCCGAGTTGCCCCGGTAGCCACCACGGTCGTCACGCGGGGCCGAGCTACGGTCGTCGCGACCCCGGTAGCCACCGCGATCGTCACGCGGCGCGGAGTTCCCGCGGTAGCCACCGCGGTCATCGCGCGGAGCCGAGCTGCGGTCATCGCGCCCGCGGTAGCCACCACGGTCATCGCGCGGCGCGGAGTTCCCGCGGTAGCCGCCACGGTCGCCGCCGCCGGCACGGTCGTCACGGCCTCGGTACCCACCGCGGTCGTCACGCGGAGCAGAGTTGCCCCGGTACCCGCCGCGGTCGTCGCGCGGCGCCGAGCTGCGGTCGTCACGGCCGCGGTACCCACCACGGTCATCACGCGGCGCGGAGCTACGGTCGTCGCGACCCCGGTAGCCACCACGGTCGTCGCGCGACTGGTAGCCGCCACGACGGTCGTCGTCACGCGGCGGACGTGCGCCCCCGCGGTCGTCGCGACCGTACCCGCCGGAGCGGCCACCGGCACTGGAGCCGGCCCCGCCGCGGCCGGGAGCCGAACGCCCGGGTCGATCCGGGCCTCCTGAGCGTCCGTTGCGGTCGTCTCGGTCTCGGGGCGCGCCGCGCCCCCGGTCGTCAAACCCGGCCATCGGGGATCCCTTCGTTCTGCCCGAAGCCGTCCGCACCGTCGTCCAGGAGGGGCGAGATGAGCGGCAGCTCGTCGAGCGAGTTGATGCCGAGCTGCTGCAGGAGCAGATCGGACGTGACGTAGTTGATGGCGCCGGTCTCGGAGTCGGTGAACGACTCCTCGATGAGACCGCGCGCGACCAGCGTTCGGACGACGCCGTCGACGTTGACGGCGCGGATCGACGCGATCTGGGATCGCGTGATCGGTTGCTTGTAGGCGACGACCGCGAGGGTCTCGAGCGCGGCCTGCGACAGACGCGAGGGACGCTCGGCCTCGACGAACTGCTCGACGACGGCGTCCAGGTCCTGGCGGACGTAGAAGCGCCAGCCGCCGCCGACCTCGCGGAGTTCGAATCCGCGGCGGGTGGTGCCGTCGACGCCGTCGAAGTCCGCGACGAGGCGTTCGACGGCCTGGCGGACGGCGGGGACGGGGGCGTTCACGGCGGCGCCGAGCGCGACGAGCGACTGGGGCTCGTCCGCGATCATCAGGATCGCCTCGAGTTGGCGGTCGATCGGGATCGCCGGGTGCGCCTGCGGGGCGTGGTCGTGCTCGGCACGCGCGTGGATCTCGTGCTCGATCGCGCGGGCGTCGGCCATCTCGTCGGCGCCGCCGGGTTCGGCGCTGGACGTGTCGTGCACGTCATCCGTCATAGTCGGCTCCCAGGTTGGCGAGGCTCTCGTCGGACCAGTCCTCGGCGGTCCATCGGAGCGTGAGTTCCCCGAGCGGCTCGAGTTGTTCGAACGAGATCGATGCGTTCCGGTACAGCTCCAGGATCGCGAGGAAGCGAGCCACCACGATACCCGTCTGGTCGACGCCCGCGACCAGTTCGCGGAACGAGACGCCCTCGCCGTCGCGTGTCCGCAGGATCGAGACGACGATCGCGGCCTGTTCGCGGATGCTGATGAGCGGCGCGTGCAGGTGGTCGAGGCCGACCGTCGGGATCTCCCGTGGGGCGAACGCCAACGCTGCCAGCGCGGCGAAGTCCTGCACCGAGAGGGTCCACACGAGCTCGGGCGTGCGCGCGCGGAACCGCTCCTCGAGCCGGACGCTCCGGACGTGCCGACGCGACTCCACACCCCAGCGCTCGCCGAACCAGTCGGCGGCTTGCTTGAACGCCCGGTACTGCAGCAGCCGTGCGAACAGCAGGTCGCGGGCCTCGAGCAGGGCGACGTCCTCGGCGTCGACGAGCTCACCCTGCGGCAGCAGCCCGACGATCTTCAGGTCGAGCAGGGTCGCGGCGACGACGAGGAACTCGCTCGCCTCGTCGAGTTCGTCCGCCGACTCGGCCTGACGCACGTACTGGATGAACTCCCCCGTGACCGCGCCGAGCGAGACCTCGGTGATGTCGAGCTCGTGCTTCGTGATGAGCGACAGCAGGAGGTCGAACGGGCCGTCGAAGTTGGTGAGTCGGACCCGGAACCCCGACTCAGGCGACGGCGCCACGCTGGACGAGCTCTCGTGCGAGCTGCCGGTAGGCGTGGGCGGCGGCGTGGTCGGGTGCCGTCTGGGTGATCGGTCGAGCGGAGACCGTGGCGTCCGGGAACTTCACGGTGCGCCCGATGACGGTGTCGAGGACCCGGTCGTCGAAGGTGTCGACGACGCGCTCCATGACCTCACGCGAGTGCAGGGTGCGCGAGTCGTACATCGTCGGCAGGATGCCGTCGAGCGTCAGCGCCGGGTTGAGGCGGTCGCGCACCTTGTCGATCGTCTCGATGAGCAGGGCGACACCGCGCAGGGCGAAGAACTCGCACTCGAGCGGGATGAGCACACCGTGCGCCGCGGTCAGGGCGTTGACGGTGAGCAGGCCGAGCGACGGCTGGCAGTCGACCAGGATCACGTCGTAGTCGTTCGCGACCTTGCGCAGCACGCTCGCCAGGATCTGCTCGCGGGCGACCTCGTTGACCAGGTGCACCTCGGCCGCGGACAGGTCGATGTTCGCCGGGATCACGTCGAGCCCCGGGGTGTTCGTCGGCTGGATGACCTGGATCGGGTCCTTCACGGCGCCCATGAGCAGGTCGTAGACGGTGTGGATGTCGTGCGTGCGGACACCGAGGCCCGCCGAGAGCGCACCCTGCGGGTCGAAGTCGACTGCAAGGACCTTGCGGCCGTACTCCGCCAGGGCTGCACCGAGGTTGATCGCCGTGGTGGTCTTGCCGACGCCGCCCTTCTGGTTGCAGAGGGCGATGATGCGCGCAGGGCCGGTGCTGTCGAGTTCCTCGGGCACGGGGAACTCCCGGACAGGACGACCCGTCGGACCGATGGAGGTCGCGCCGGTGGGGTTGGTCGTCGGGTTCGTGCTCACCCGGCCATCGTACCGGCGACGTCGCCCGGCCCGGGGCCGCACCGCCGCGCGCGGCCGGGTCTGCGTTGCTCGTGGCAGCAGCTGACGGAGACGCGGCTCAGGCTGCGCGCAGGGCCACGCGCATGCTGTCGACGCGTTCGGCGATGACGGCGTCCGTCGACCACCGCCGCTGCAGGCGTCCGACGAGCTCGCCGACCTGCTCGCGGTCGAGCCCGGGGTGCAACGCCAGCCCGACGGTCAGCTCCGGGCCGGCGAAGCGTCCGACGGGGTCACCGGGGGTCAGTTCGACACGGGCGACGCTGCGCTCCCCCACGACCGAGTCGGCGAACGCCTGGGCGACCTCGGGGTCCTCGAAGCACGGGGTCCACGGCAGGTCCTGACCGAGCGCCCACACCGCGGGACGGCGCAGCACGAACTCGGTCGCCGACTTCGGGTCGAGCACGACGAGCTGCGTCTCCTCGCTCGCCGCGGCCATCGCCACCCGGCGTGACTCCACGGGCACGGGCCGGGCATCGGCGTCCCAGACGTGCATTGCTTCGACCGAGGTGAACGCGGGCATCACGCTGCGCCCGTCCGGACCGGCGACCGTCACGATCGAGAGCTCCTGGGTCTTGTCCACGAGCTTGCCGGCGTCGGTCTCGCCGAGGTCGCCGGCCTCGGCGATGAGCGGGATGAGCAGCCGGGCGGTGCGCAGCGCCTCGACGACCGCCGCCTGTGATGCACCGGCGGCCACGCCCGCGATCGCTGCGGTCAGCGCCGGGTCGGCCAGCCCGTCGTCGTTGGCGAACGCGGTGTCGTGGTGATCGAACGTTCGACCTTCCCAGGCGAAGCCGGCCGAGTCCGCCGCGCCACCCGGGGTGTGCGCGTCGTCGGGACCGGTTGCCGTTTCGGGACCGGTTCCGCGCCCGTTCGAGATCCCCGCCACGCCGCTACTCCGAGGCGATGTCGAGTGCGGCCGGCAGCGTGAACGCCCCGGAGTAGAGCGCCTTGCCGATGATCGCGCCCTCGAGCCCGAACGGCACGAGCTCGCGCAGCGCCCGCAGGTCGTCGAGCGTCGAGATCCCACCCGAGGCCACGACGGGCTGGTCGGTCCGGTCGCACACCTGGCGCAGCAGCTCGACGTTCGGGCCCTGCAGCGTGCCGTCCTTCGTGACGTCGGTGACGACGTACCGGGCGCACCCCGCGGCCTCGAGCCGGTCCAGGACCTCCCACAGGTCGCCGGCGTCCTCGGTCCAGCCACGGCTGGCGAGGGTCGTGCCACGCACGTCGAGCCCGACGGCGATCTGCTCGCCGTACTCGCCGATCACCCGAGCGGCCCAGTCCGGGTTCTCGAGCGCCGCCGTGCCGAGGTTGACCCGGGCAGCGCCGGTGGCCAGCGCGGCTTCGAGCGAGGCGTCGTCGCGGATGCCACCCGACAGCTCGACCGAGACGCCGTCGACCTCGCGGATCGCGTGCGCGATGACCTTGCGGTTGTCGCCCCGACCGAAGGCCGCGTCGAGGTCCACCAGGTGGATCCACTCCGCGCCCTGGTCACGCCAGGTGCGCGCGGCGGCGACGGGGTCGCCGTAGCCGGTCTCGCTCCCGGCCTCGCCCTGGGTCAGCCGGACGGCCTGGCCGTCGACCACGTCGACGGCAGGCAGCAGGACGAGGGGCGAGGTGTCGGTGAGGTCGGTCATGGTCCTGTCGGTTTCGTCACGGTGGAGAAGGGGCAGTGGTGAAGGTGCGGGGTTCGGCCTGGAGGCCCGTGGCACGTCCGGCGGCGCCGTCGCGCCCGTTGCGGGCCGGGTTCAGAGCGAGCGCACCCAGTTGGTCAGCAGGCGGATGCCCGGCTCGCCGGACTTCTCGGGGTGGAACTGGGTCGCGGTGAGCGGCCCGTTCTCGACCGCGGCGATGAACCGCTGCCCGTGTTCGGCCCACGTCAGGCCGGGAGCACGGAACGGCCCGTAGGCGTCGAGCGGGAAGTCGGTCACGCCGTACGAGTGCACGAAGTAGAACCGCTCGTCGTGCAGCCCGTCGAACAGCACGGAGTTCTCCGGTGCCTGGACGGTGTTCCAGCCCATGTGCGGGAGGACCTCGGCCTGGAGCTGCTCGACGGTGCCGGGCCACTGCCCCAGACCCTCGACGTCGGCTCCGCGCTCGATGCCGCGGGAGAACAGCACCTGCATGCCCACGCAGATGCCGAGCACCGGACGACCACCGGCGAGACGGTGGTCCACGATCTCGCCGCCCTGGACGCCCTCGAGCTGGTCGATGACCGCTGCGAACGCCCCGACCCCGGGTACGAGCAGGCCGTCGGCACGGAGCGCCGCCTGCTTGTCGGAGGTCAGCGTGACCTCGGCCCCGGCCCGCTCGAGGGCCTTGGCGGCGGAGTGGACGTTGCCCGACCCGTAGTCGAGGACGACGACGTTCGGCTTCGCGGTCACAGTGCACCCTTGGTGGAGGGGATGCCGTCGACGCGCGGGTCGAGTTCGACCGCCTTGCGCATCGCACGCGCGAACGCCTTGAACTCGGCCTCGGCGATGTGGTGCGGGTCGCGGCCACCGAGCACACGGACGTGCACGGTGATGCCCGCGTTGAACGTGATCGCCTCGAACACGTGGCGGATCATCGACCCGGTGAAGTGACCGCCGATGCGGTGGAACTCGAACCCTTCGGGCTCACCCGAGTGCACGAGGAACGGACGCCCGGAGACGTCGACGACCGCCTGGGCCAGCGCTTCGTCGAGGGGCACGAGGGCGTCGCCGTACCGGCCGATGCCCGATCGGTCGCCGAGGGCCTGCTTGATGGCCTGTCCGAGCACGATGCCGGTGTCCTCGACCGTGTGGTGCACGTCGATGTCGGTGTCACCGGTCGAGCGCACGCGCAGATCGATGAGCGAGTGCTTGCTGAACGCGGTGAGCATGTGGTCGAAGAACGGCACGCTCGTCGAGATGTCGGACGAGCCGGTGCCGTCGAGGTCGAGCTCGAGTTCGACGCTCGATTCGCTCGTGCTGCGGCTGATCGAGGCGGTACGGGCGGTCATGCCCCAACCCTAACCGGCGGCTGCTCAGCGGCGACCTGCCGCATGGCGTCGAGGAAGGCGGTGGTCTCCTCCTCGGTGCCGGCACTCACCCGCAGGTGGTTCGGGATCCCGAGGTCGCGCACGATGACGTCCCGCTCGAGCAGCGACTCGAACGCAGCGTGCGGGTCAGCGACCCCACCGAACAGCACGAAGTTCGACCAGGTCTCGTACGTCCGGTAGCCCATGGCCTGCAGCTCGGTCACCATCCGGTCGCGCTGCTGCTTGATGTCGTCGACCATCGCGAGCATCTCGGGCGCGTGGCGCAGTGCGGCGACGGCGGCCGCCTGCGTCAGGACGGACAGGTGGTACGGCAGCCGAACGAGGCGGACGGCATCGATCACGGCGGGGTGTGCCGCCATGTAGCCGACCCGTGCGCCGGCGAACGCGAACGCCTTGCTCATGGTCCGGGAGACCACGAGTCGCTCCCGCCCGGGCAGCAGCGTGAGGGCACTCGGCACGTCGGCCGGCATGAACTCGGCGTAGGCCTCGTCCACCATCACGATGCCGTCGGTCGCGGCGTACGCGGCCTCGATCGTCTCGATCGGCAGCGGTGTGCCCGTGGGGTTGTTCGGCCCGCACAGGAACACGATGTCCGGACGGTGCTGCTCGATCGCCGCCACCACGGTCTCGGGAGAGATGCGGTACTCGTCGTCGCGCTCCGCCGGGATCCAGGTCGTGCCGGTTCCGGACGCCAGGATCGAGTGCATCGAGTAGGTGGGCGGGAACCCGAGGACGGAACGCCCCGGGCCGCCGAAGGCCTGCAACAGCTGCTGGAGGACCTCGTTCGAGCCGTTCGCCGCCCACAACTGTTCTGCCGACAGGCCGTGCCCGAGATACCCGGCCAGCGACTCGCGGAGCTCCGTGAACTCGCGGTCCGGGTAGCGGTTCACCGTCGCGAGCGCCTGGCGGATCGAGGCGACGATGTCGTCAGCCACGTCGTCCGGCACGGGATGCGTGTTCTCGTTGACGTTCAGCTGGACGCGGACGTGCTTCTGCGGAGCGCCGTAGGGGCTCTGACCGCGGAGGTCATCTCGGATCGGGAGGTCTTCCAGCGTGAATGCCACCGATCCATCGTAGGCCGCTGTGGCCACCGGACGACCAGCCGTCCGGACGGGACTGCCCTCGACCACTCGCAGCGACTACTGGCCGGAGGTGTACTTCGTCGGGATGGCGATCTGCTCGCCGGCCTGCAGCCCGGAGCCGTCGAGAGCGTTGAGGCTGATGACGTCCTGCACGAAGTCGCGCGGGTCGGCGTTCGGCGCGGTGTCCTCGGCCAGCTGCCAGAGCGTCTCGCCCGGCTGGATCGTGACCGTGTCGAACTGCGTCCGGGCGCCACCAGCGGCGGCGTCACCGGCGGACGCCTGGCCGCCGTTCAGGACGAAGAAGGCGACGACGATGAGGAGAGGGAGCGCGGCGAGCGTCGTGAAGACGATGCGGCCGCGGCGCGTCAGGCGCAGGCGGACGTGCACGGCGGGGGCCGCGGTGCGCTGGATGTCAGCGATGGCGATGGTGCTCATGTCGTTCTTGCCTTCCCGTTCGGGTGAACCGAAGTCGTGTACCGAACATAGTTTCGAATCAGACGCCGCACAAGTCCTGGGAGAGGATTTCTGCGGGGTTTTCTTGCGACACGCTCGAACAGGTGTTTGTCCGGGGTTGACCGGTCGGATACTGTTTCGATCGACTGGGACAAGTCAAACGGGGACCACCGACATTCCCGCCACGGCCGCTCAGCACCGACGAAAGCGAGACGACGTGGTGGACGAACTGCGGGGCCAGAAGCCGCTGACCGCGAAGCAGCAGACGATCCTCGACGCCATCCGTGCGTCCATCGCCTCGCGGGGTTACCCGCCGAGCATGCGCGAGATCGGCGACGCAGCCGGGCTCTCCTCGCTGTCGAGCGTGTCCCACCAGCTCGGCCAGCTCGAGCTCGGCGGCTGGATCCGCCGCGACCCGAACCGTCCCCGTGCGCTCGAGGTCCTGGTCGACGAGCCCACCCCGGACGTCACCGGACCCGACGTCGACGCCACCACGCTCGTGCCCCTGGTCGGCCGGATCGCCGCCGGTGTCCCGATCACGGCGGAGCAGCACGTCGACGAGATCGTCCCGCTCCCCCGGCAGCTCGTCGGCTCGGGCGACCTCTTCATGCTCAAGGTCGTCGGCGAGTCGATGATCGACGCCGCGATCTGCGACGGCGACTGGGTGGTCGTCCGTGCGCAGCAGACCGCCGAGAACGGTGACATCGTCGCCGCGATGCTCGACGAAGAGGCGACCGTCAAGGTCTTCCGCCAGCGCGACGGCCACACCTGGCTGCTCCCCCGCAACACCGCGTTCGAGCCGATCCTCGGCGACGCGGCGTCGGTGCTCGGCAAGGTCGTCGCGGTCCTCCGCTCCCTCTGACCCGCCCCGCGCACCGACCCGCGCACGACGCCGGCGTCCCCGCACGACGCCCCCGAAACGACGAGACGCCGCCGGATCCGGCGGCGTCTCGTGCGTTGCGGGGTGTCTCAGGAACACGACGGCGTCGTGCCCGGCCGACTGGGGCAGTGCAACACCGCCGTCTCAGGAACACGACGGCGTCGTGCGGAGCCGGGGCGGGCCTCCCGGCCGTCAGCCGGTACAGGCCGTCAGGACGTGACGGGGGCGACCACGTACGGATCGAGCTCCGCGACCTGGCGCTGGAAGACACGCACGCGCAGGCGGGTGCCGTCCTCGACGTAGTCGACCGAGTCGACCGCGCCCGCGTCGTGCAGCGTGGAGACGAGGTCCCCCCGGTCGTAGGGCACGACCACCGTGAGCTCGACGTCGGGCTCCGGCAGGCGCTCCTCGATGGTACGGAGGAGCTCCGGGATGCCCTCGCCCGTGCGGGCCGACACGAAGACGGCGTCCGACGCGAGCCCGATCAGGACGAGGCGCTGTGCGTCGTCGATCAGGTCGGCCTTGTTGAACACGACGATCTCGGGGATGTCGTGCGCGCCGACGTCGCCGATGACCTCGCGCACGGTCGCGAGCTGCGCCCCGGGGTCGGGGTGCGAGCCGTCGACCACGTGCACGATGACGTCGGCCTCGCCGACCTCCTCGAGGGTGGAGCGGAACGCCTCGACCAGCTGGTGCGGCAGGTTCCGGACGAAGCCGACCGTGTCCACGAAGGTGAACTCGCGGCCCTTGGTGCTCTCGGTCCGGCGGACCGTGGCGTCCAGCGTCGCGAACAGCTGGTTCTGCACCAGCACACCGGCGCTCGTCAGGCGGTTCAGGAGCGAGGACTTTCCCGCGTTCGTGTAGCCGGCGATCGCGACGCTCGGCACCTCGTTGCGGTGACGGTCGGCACGCTTCGCCTCGCGCGCGGGGCGGAACCCGGCGATCTGGCGGCGGAGCTTCGACATGCGGGTGTGGATACGACGACGGTCGAGCTCGATCTTCGTCTCACCGGGACCACGCGAACCCATGCCCGCACCGCCGGAGACCTGACCACCGGCCTGCCGGGACATCGAGTCACCCCAGCCGCGCAGTCGGGGCAGCAGGTACTGCAGCTGCGCGAGCTCGACCTGGGCCTTGCCCTCTCGGGTCTTCGCGTGCTGACTGAAGATGTCGAGGATCACGGCCGTGCGGTCGATGACCTTGACCTTCACGACGTCCTCGAGCGCGCGGCGCTGTGACGGGGCGAGCTCGGTGTCCGCGATCACCGTGTCGGCTCCGGTGGCCTTGACGACCATCGCGAGCTCTTCTGCCTTGCCCTTGCCGAGGTAGGTCGCCGGGTCGGGGTTCGGCCGACGCTGGAGGAGCCCGTCGAGGACCACCGCGCCGGCGGTCTCGGCCAGGGCGGACAGCTCCCGCAGGGAGTTCTCGGCGTCCTGGGCGTCACCGTGCGGGTACACGCCGATCAGGACGACCTGCTCGAGCCGCAGCTGGCGGTACTCGACCTCGGTGACGTCCTCGAGCTCGGTGGAGAGGCCAGCGACGCGGCGCAGGGCCGCCCGGTCCTCTCGGTCGTACTGGTCGCCGTCGCCGTCCCACCCGTGCTCGTCGACCGAGCGGGTCTGGATCGCCTGGGCGGGGGCGAAGATGGACGATGCTGCGCGGCGGTCGGCGTTGCGCAACACCCGTTCGACGACACCGTCTGCGCTGTCGTCGTTGGTCTGGTCGTTCTGCTGATGGGTATCCGTCATCCTGTCCACAGGGTACCTCCGGCGGGCCTCGGACACACCGGGTTCCCGCTACGGTTCATCCATGGCGAACGACCACTACTTCTCCGCGAACCCGTCATCGGACACCCGCGAACGCCAGATCGACGTCACCCTCGCCGGCCGGTCGCTCACGCTGACCACGGCAGCAGGGGTCTTCAGCCCGGACGGCCTCGACCGCGGCACCCGCGTGCTGCTCGGTTCCGTCCCGCCGCCCGCGCACGACGGCGCCCTGCTCGACGTCGGCTGCGGCTGGGGCCCGATCGCGATCACGATGGCGCTGCACTCCCCCGACGCGTCGGTGTGGGGCGTCGACGTCAACGAACGGGTGCTCGGGTTGGCGCGGACCAACGCCGAGGCCGCCGGTGCGTCGAACGTCACCATCGCCCTGCCCGACGACGTCCCGGACGACCTGCGGTTCCGGACGATCTGGTCGAACCCGCCGATCCGCGTCGGCAAGGACGAACTCCACGAGATCCTGCTGACGTGGCTGCCCCGGCTCGAGGTCGAGGGCGACGCCTGGCTCGTGGTGTCGAAGGACCTCGGGGGTGACTCGTTGCAGAAGTGGCTCGTCGGTGCGCTCGGGGCAGGGTTCCACGTCGCGCGGGCGTCCACCGACAAGGGGTTCCGCGTCATCCGCGTGCGCCGGACGGCGTAGCGCGGCGCGCGCCGCGCCGCGCCGCGCCGCCCGCGCGGACGGACGGCTTCGTGAGCAGAAATGGTCGAGTCGCCGCAGGGCACCCGACCATTTCTGCTCACGAAGCGGCGCGCGCCGCCTGCGGCGCTCCGCCCGCGGCGCGGCCCGCCCCGCGGCCCGCGTCAGACCGTCAGGTCCCCGGAGAACACGAGCTCGGCGGGCCCGGACAGCGACACGTGCTCGCCGTCCTCCGCCGCGAACATCCGCACCGTCACGACGCCGCCCGGAACCCGCACGCGCCAGGTGTCCGGCGCACCGGAGCCCACCCAGTACCGCGTCGCGAGGGCAGCAGCCACCGCACCGGTGCCGCACGACAGCGTCTCGCCACTGCCCCGCTCGTGCACCCGCATCGTGATCTCGCCGACGCCGTCGTTGATCAGGGGGTCGCCGGGCAGCACGAACTCGACGTTGGCGCCGTGCTCGGGCGCCGGGTCGAGCACGGGCAGGAAGGTCAGGTCGAGGTCGGCGAGTTCGTCCTCGGTCGCGACGGCGACGACCACGTGCGGGTTGCCGACGTCGATGCCGATGCCGGGCCGGGCACCGTCGAGGTTCTTGGCGCGCACCATGACGTCGTCCGAGCCGCCGTCCTCGATGCCCAGCCCCCACCGGCCGAGGTCGGCAGCGAAGCCGTTCGTGGTCCGCTGGATGTCGACCAGGCCCTTGCGGCTGCCGACCGTCAGGGTCTCGCCGGGTGCGAGCTCGACCAGGCCGGACTCGGTCAGGTACCGCGCGAACACCCGGATCCCGTTGCCGCACATCTCGGCGATCGTGCCGTCGGCGTTGTGGTAGTCCATGAACCACGTCGCCGCGGGTTCGACGGCCACCAGGGCGCGTCCTTCGGGGATCGCTTCGGACCGCACCGCACGGATCACGCCGTCGCCGCCCACGCCGAAGCGTCGGTCCGCGATCGCGCGGATCCGCTCGGGGGTCAGGTCGACGGTGGCGTCGGGGTCGGCGAACAGGACGAAGTCGTTGCCGGTCCCCTGGCCCTTGGTGAAGTGCAGCTCGGTCACGGGACGATCCTACGGGCCAGTTCCGACAGGTCCCCGCGGTCCGCCCCGGTGACGTCGAGGGTCTCGGCGTCGGCGTAGCGGCGGAACCACGACACCTGCCGTCGGGCGTACTTGCGCGTCGCGATCCCGGTCGCCTCGACCGCGGCCTCGATCGTGGAGGTCCCCCGCAGCACGTCAAGCGCCTGCGAGTACCCGATCGCGGCCCGCGCGGTCTTCCCCTGCTCGATGCCCTGCTCGCGCAGCCCTGCGACCTCGTCGACGAGTCCGGCGGCGAACATCCCCGCCGCACGCGCGTGCAGCGCCGCGACGAGCTGCTCACGATCGCGTCGCAGGTGCAGGATCCGGGACGGTCGCCAGGCGCGGGGCGCGGACGGGAGGCTCGGGGTCACGACCTCGGATCGGCTCGCGATCTCGAGTGCCCGGATCAACCGCCGTGGGTTGCGTGCATCGATCGTCGCTGCGGCCGCCGGGTCCAGGCCGCGGAGCCGCTCGAGCAGGATGCCCGGACCGAGCTCGTCGTGCTCGCGCTCGAGCTGCGCGCGGAGTGCCGGGTCGGTGCCGGGGAACGCCAGGTCGAACAGGACGGAGGACACGTAGAGGCCACTCCCGCCGACGAGCACGGCGACGCCGCCGTCGGCACGGATGCGGTCCACGTCGGCTCGGGCGGCCGCCTGGTACGCGGCGACGCTGGCCTCGTCGGTGACGTCGAGCACGTCGAGTTGGTGGTGCGGGATGCCGTGCCGTTCGTCGAACGACAGCTTCGCGGTGCCGATGTCCATGCCGCGGTACAGCTGCATGGCGTCGGCGTTGACGATCTCGGCGTTCCGGCCGGCGGCGCGGAGGCGTTCGGCGATCGCGATCCCGAGGTCCGACTTGCCCGTCCCCGTCGCCCCGACGACGGCGATCAGATCAGCGTCGGACGCGTCGCGCTCGCGGTGCTGTACCGGGTCGCGCTCGGGGACCTGGGCCGTGTCGCGCTCGGAGCCGTCCCCGACGGGGGCGTCAGCGCCCGACACGGAGCGTGGGCAGTCCGAGCGACACCGGGCGCGGACCGTCGCCGGGCGCCGCCGGGGTCGGCACGCCGCAGCTCTCGGCCTCGGCACGGTCCCAGGCGTCGCCCGCCCGGGTGCGTCGGATGCGCAGCGGAGCGTCGTCGTCGGCGATCAGGAAATGCGGGGCCGCTCGGGTGATCTCGACCGTGACGACGTCGCCGGGTCGCGGGACCGCGGAGCCCTCCGGCACGGCGAAGTGCACGAGCCGCGAGTCTTCCGCGCGTCCGGACAACCGGCGGGTGGCGTCGTCCTTCCGCCCCTCGCCCGTCGCGACGAGGACCTCGACGCTCCGGCCGACCTGCGCGGCGTTCTCTTCCGCGGTGATGCGTTCCTGCAGCGCGACGAGCCGCTCGTACCGCTCCTGCACGACGTGCTTCGGCAGCTGGTCGTCCATCGTCGCCGCCGGGGTACCGGGGCGGATCGAGTACTGGAACGTGAAGGCGCTGGCGAACCGTGCCTGCTCGACGACGCGCAGGGTGTCCGCGAAGTCCTCTTCCGTCTCGCCCGGGAACCCGACGATGATGTCGGTCGAGATCGCCGCGTTCGGGATCTTGGCGCGCACCCGGTCGAGGATGCCGAGGAACCGCTCGCTCCGGTAGCTCCGCCGCATGGCCTTGAGCACCCGGTCGGACCCGGACTGCAACGGCATGTGCAGCTGCGGCATGACGTTCGGGGTCTCGGCCATGGCGTCGATGACGTCGTCGGTGAAGGCTGCCGGGTGCGGGCTCGTGAAGCGGATGCGCTCGAGGCCGTCGATGGTGCCGGCCGCGCGCAGCAGCTTGCCGAACGCCTGCCGGTCGCCGAACTCGACCCCGTACGAGTTCACGTTCTGCCCGAGCAGCGTGACCTCGATCGCACCGTCGTCGACGAGCGCCTGGATCTCGGCCAGGACGTCACCCGGGCGGCGGTCCTTCTCCTTGCCGCGGAGCGACGGGACGATGCAGAACGTGCAGGTGTTGTTGCACCCGACCGAGATCGACACCCACCCACTGTGGGTCGAGTCACGCTTGGTCGGCAGCGTCGACGGGAACACGTCGAGCGCTTCGAGGATCTCGATCTGCGCCTCGTCGTTGTGCCGCGCACGTTCGAGCAGCGTCGGCAACGAGCCCATGTTGTGCGTGCCGAAGACCACGTCCACCCACGGCGCCTTCTCGAGGATGACGTTCTTGTCCTTCTGCGCCAGGCACCCACCGACGGCGATCTGCATGCCGGGGTGGTCGCGCTTGATGCCGGCCAGCTGCCCGAGGTTGCCGTACAAGCGGTTGTCGGCGTTCTCGCGCACGGCACAGGTGTTGATGACGACCACGTCGGCCTGCTCGCCGTCCGCAGCCGTGTAGCCCGCCGCCTGCAGCGACCCGCTCAGCCGCTCGGAATCGTGCACGTTCATCTGGCACCCGTAGGTGCGGACTTCGTAGGTGCGCTGGCGCGCTGCGACGGTGGCCATGGTCGTCCCAGTGTAGGTCGGGGCGACTACTCGAAGCGCACGGTCCCGCGGCCCGTCGGAGGCCGGCGTCCGCCGCCGTCGAGGGCACGCTGGACGGCGATCCGCACCACGCCCGAGCCGTAGCCCTTGCGCATCAGGAACCCCGACAACCGACGCTCGGCGGTCGCACGGTCGAGCCCACGCATCTGCGGCGCACGCTTGTCGGCGAGCTCCTGGGCGCGGATGAACTCGTCGTCCTCGTCGTCCGCAGCTTCGTCGAGCGCGGTGTCGATCGCGATCTGGTCGATGCCACGACGACGCAGCTCGGTGACCACGCCCTGTCGCCCCAGTCCCTTGCGGGCGTGCAGGCGGTCCACCAGGTCGGTGGCGAGGGCGACGTCGTCGAGCAGCCCGACGCGGGTCAGGCGTTCGATCTCGTGCTCGACCACGTCGGGGTCGAGGTCCTGCTGGGTGAGCAGTGTCCGCATCTCGGACTCGCTCACGCCCTTGCGGCCGAGCGCCCGCATGCTGAGCCGCTCGGCGTCGGCGCGTTGCTCGTCGAGGGGACGAGGGGCATCCGCAGGGTCGAGTTCTTCGCCACCGGCGATCCAGAAGACCGACGCCGTCGTGGCGTCCGCCCCGTCGTCGTCGTAGCCGTCCTGCTCGGCCCGCGCGGTCCGGCCGGAACCGTCGCCGATGACCGGCGAGACCCAGTCGGCCTGTGCACGCGGCCCGCGGATGGGCAAGGGGACGGGGGTGTCCGCATCGTCCTCGAGCACGGGCTCCGGAATGCTGGGCACCGTCTGCTCGGGTTCGGGGGTGGGTTCCGCAGCTGCCGGGGCCCGGCGACGGGACCTCGCACCGAACAGGTCGGTGACCGGTGCGAGGCCGTCGTCGTCGTGGTCGGTGCTCACGCGCCCTTGCGCTCCGCGAGCTTCGGCGCGATCGACTCGACCGGAGCCTCTTCCGCCTTGGCGCCACCGACGCCGAGCTTGGCGAGGATCTTGCCCTCGATCTCAGCCGCGGTGTCGGGGTTCTGGATCAGGAAGGAACGCGAGTTCTCCTTGCCCTGCCCGAGCTGGTCGCCGTCGTAGGTGTACCAGGCACCCGACTTCTTGACGATGCCGTGGTCGACACCGAAGTCGAGCAGCGAGCCTTCGCGCGAGATGCCGACGCCGTACAGGATGTCGAACTCGGCCTGCTTGAAGGGCGGCGCCATCTTGTTCTTGACGACCTTGACACGCGTGCGGTTGCCCACTGCGTCGGTGCCGCTCTTGAGCGTCTCGATGCGACGGATGTCGAGGCGGACGGACGCGTAGAACTTCAGTGCCTTACCGCCCGAGGTGGTCTCCGGGGAACCGAAGAACACGCCGATCTTCTCGCGCAGCTGGTTGATGAAGATCATCGTGGTCTGCGTCTGGTTCAGCCCACCGGCGAGCTTGCGCAGCGCCTGGGACATGAGGCGGGCCTGCAGACCGACGTGGGAGTCACCCATCTCGCCCTCGATCTCGGCGCGCGGCACCAGTGCTGCGACCGAGTCGATCACGATGAGGTCGATCGAGCCGGAGCGGACGAGCATGTCCGCGATCTCGAGCGCCTGCTCGGCGGTGTCCGGCTGCGACACGAGCAGGGCGTCGATGTCGACACCGAGCTTCTTGGCGTACTCCGGGTCGAGCGCGTGCTCGGCGTCGATGAAGGCCGCGATGCCACCGGCGCGCTGGGCGTTGGCGATGGCGTGGATGGTGAGGGTCGTCTTACCCGAGGACTCCGGGCCGTAGATCTCGACGATGCGGCCGCGGGGCAGTCCCCCGATGCCGAGCGCGACGTCGAGCGCCACCGACCCGGTCTGGATGACGTTGACGGGTGCGCGTTCGTCCGAACCGAGGCGCATGATCGCACCCTTGCCGAACTGCCTGTCGATCTGTGCGAGTGCGGTCTCGAGGGCCTTTTCGCGGTCTGCCGGTGATGGCATGGGGTGCTCCTTCGTGCTCGTGTTCGGCCGCCTGTAGGCTGTCGCGTCCACGCCGGCCGGTGGTGCAAGGCCGATGGTTCTGCGACAAGGCTTCGGGCTGTTCCCGATGTCCATCAACCTATGGCTGGCCACCGACATCACTGCCGACGGTCACGCGATCTGTGGATGGAACACCCGGGCGACGCCGCTGTGGAGGAACGTACCACCGATCGAACACCCGTTCGAGCAACACGCCGAACACAGTTTCGGGTATCGGAGACAGCGCGGCCACGCGCGGCTGCCTCAGCTCAGCGGCTCGGCCAACCCCTTGCCGTGCCGCCGGTCGAGCGGGACGTCCTGCGAGTCGCAGAGGGCGTCCCACACCCGACGGGCGTCGATGCCGGCGGCGAGGGCGTCCACGGCAGAGCGGCCGCCGAGGTCCTCGAGCACGACGTCACGGCTGACCACGGACCCGTAGGCCTCGCCGAACACCTGGTCGACGGCACGCCAGAACTCACTCACCCGCATCCGACAAGCCTAAAGCGTCCCCGAACACACAGCGCCCCCGTGCACAGCGCCCCGAACGCAGAACGCCCCCGCCGGGAGGTTCCGGCGGGGGCGTTCAGTGCGAGGCGCTCAGCGCACCGCGAGGTCGTTGTCGAACTCGGCGACGAGGTCGTCCGGGAGCGTGTCGGGGACGGGAGTGAGTCCCTCGACGATCGCGAGGCGGTCGCCCACCTCGCGCATGATCGTGGAGATGGGGGTGTCCAGCGCATCCGCGACGGACGCGAGGATCTCCGAGCTGGCCTCTTTCTGACCACGCTCGACCTCACTGAGGTACCCGAGAGCCACACTGGCCTTGGACGCGACCTGACGGAGGGTCCGGCCCTTCTGCAAGCGGAAGTCCCGAAGCACATCGCCGATTTCCTGACGAACGAGAACCATGAGAACTCCTCCTCTCTGTCGTCTCCGCGCCCGCCCGATCCGGAGGATCGAGTTCGGGTTCAGCAACTTTAGCGTTGCCGGTTGAAGCATGCTAACCAGGCTGGCTGCCGTCCTGCTGGAGATTGCGTGAGATGTAACCCAGTGGAAACGGGACCTATTCCCGGCCCCGGACCACGGACGACATCCGTGTCAGGAGTTCGGAGACGGACGCCGTGCGGATTGCACCGCGGTCCCCGTCGAGGTGGAGTTCCCAGGCAGTGGCGCCGTCCGCCGACGCGATGCCGACGTACACGGTGCCGACCGGCTTGCCGTCCTGCGGGTCCGGCCCGGCGACACCGGTCGTGCTGATCCCCCACGTCGCCGGCTCACCGTCGACGGACAGCGCGATGCGGACACCGGCCGCCATCTGCCGCGCGACCTCGGGATCGACAGCCCCGTTGGCCGCCAGCAACGCCGACGACACCCCGAGCACGGTGTGCTTGACGGGCGTCGCGTAGGCCACGACTCCCCCGCGCACCACGGCGCTCGCTCCCGGAACACCGACGAGCGTCGACACCACCAACCCGCCGGTGAGCGACTCCGCCACGGCGACGGTCTCACCGCGACGCGTCAGGTCGGCGACCAGGTCCCGCGCGATCGCGTCGACCGTGTCGGCAGGGCCGGGAGGCACGGCGCCGGTCGCGTCGTCGGCCTGCGTCACGCGGTGGTCCGGTTGTGCTTCCACGCCTGGTACAGGTAGTCGATGCCGCTGAGCACGGTCGCCAGGAAGGCGGCGCTCATCAGCACCACGTTCACCCAGTGCGCCCAGTCACCGACGAGCTCCCACCACGGGAAGAGTGCCGACGTCAGGGCGACGGCCTGCAGCACCGTCTTGATCTTGCCGCCACGGCTGGCCGGGATCACCCGGTCCGACAGCACCGCGAAGCGGAACACCGTGATGCCGATCTCGCGCACCATGATGAGCACCGTCACGTACCAGGGCAGCTCGGCCAGGATCGACAGGGCGACGAGCGCGCCGCCGATCAGGACCTTGTCGGCGATCGGGTCGACGAGCTTGCCGAAGTCGGTGACCAGGTTCTGCCGCCGGGCGATGATGCCGTCGGCGCTGTCGGTCACGATCGCGACGACGAAGACGATCGCCGCCCAGATGCGCAGCGGGCCGTCGTTGCCGGCATCGGCGAGGAGCAGCACGAAGAACAGCGGCGCCATCAGGATGCGCACCACGGTGATGATGTTCGCGACGTTCGCCGTCGATGCGGGGCCGGGACCCTTGCGGAGCAGTCGCCCGCGCCAGGGGAACTTCGCGCCGTGTGCCGTGTCCGTGCCGTCCGAGGCGGTCATCGCCTTCACTCCCTGCCCGTCAGTCCCCACGCGTCCTCATCGGGCTCGTCGTGCACTTCATCGTACCCGCGGGTCATGTCGCCCACGGGGTCGGCGCCGTAGCGGTCGCCGTCGTCGCTCGGGCCGGGGACGGGGGCCACGGGCGCCGGAGCAGCCGGTGGCTCCTCGCCGCGGAGCTTCGCGAGCACCGCGGGCAGCTGGTCGGTGGTGACGAGCACGTCGCGGGCCTTCGAGCCCTCGGACGGACCGACGATGTCGCGGGACTCCATCAGGTCCATCAGGCGACCGGCCTTGGCGAAGCCGACCCGGAGCTTGCGCTGCAGCATCGAGGTCGAGCCGAACTGCGTCGAGACGACCTGTTCGACCGCCGCGAGCAGCAGCTCGAGGTCGTCGCCGATGTCGGCGTCGATCTCCTTGCGCTCGACCACGGCCTGGACGTCCTGGCGGTACTCGGGCTGGGCCTGGCGGGTCACGTGCTGGACGACCTCGGCGACCTCGCCCTCCTGCACCCACGCTCCCTGCACGCGCAGGGACTTCGACGACCCCATCGGCAGGAACAGCGCGTCGCCCTGGCCGATGAGCTTGTCCGCGCCGGGCTGGTCGAGGATGACACGGGAGTCCGTGACGCTCGTCACCGCGAAGGCGATGCGGGAGGGCACGTTCGCCTTGATCAGGCCGGTGATGACGTCCACCGACGGGCGCTGCGTCGCGAGCACCAGGTGGATGCCGGCGGCACGGGCGAGCTGGGTGATGCGGACGATCGACTCCTCGACGTCGCGCGGGGCGACGAGCATGAGGTCCGCGAGCTCGTCGACGACGACGAGCAGGTACGGGTACGGCTTGAGCTTCCGCTCGCTGCCCGCGGGCAGGACGATCTCGTTGTTCTCGATCGCCTTGTTGAAGTCGTCGACGTGGCGGAACCCGAACGACGCCAGGTCGTCGTACCGCATGTCCATCTCCTTCACGACCCACTGCAGCGCTTCGGCGGCCTTCTTCGGGTTCGTGATGATGGGCGTGATGAGGTGCGGGACACCCGCGTAGATCGAGAGCTCGACGCGCTTCGGGTCGACCAGGACCATGCGGACCTCGGACGGCTTCGCCCGCATGAGCAGCGACGTGATCATCGAGTTGATGAAGACCGACTTGCCGGAACCGGTCGAACCGGCGACGAGCAGGTGCGGCATCTTCGCCAGGTTCGCGACGACGAAGCCACCCTCGACGTCCTTGCCGACGCCGATCGTCATCGGGTGCTTCGACTTGCGTGCCGCGTTCGAGCGCAGCACGTCGCCGAGGGACACGATCTCGCGGTCGGAGTTCGGGATCTCGACGCCGATGGCGCTCTTGCCCGGGATCGGCGAGAGGATCCGGACCTCGTTGGAGGCCACCGCGTACGACAGGTTCTTCGACAGCGCCGTGACGCGCTCGACCTTGACGCCCGGTCCGAGCTCGATCTCGTAGCGGGTGACCGTCGGGCCGCGGGAGAACCCGGTGACCTTCGCGTCGACCTTGAACTCCGTCAGCACGCCGGTGATGGCGGCGACGATGTCGTCGTTCGCCTGGCTGCGGGCGACCGAGGGGGTGCCGGAGCTCAGGGTGGTGGCGGCCGGCAGGCGGTACGGCTTCGACGGGTCGTCGTCGGTCGCCGCCGCGGAGAGTTCCTCGGGCTCGTCGGCGGCGGGGTCCTCGACGAGGGGGGCCGCGACCACGTCGGGCACCGCGGGGCGGATCGCCGCGGTCGGCTCCGGACGCGCGGGGACGTCGGTGCCGAAGTCTCGCAGGGCCTGCTCGGCGACCTGCAGGTCCTGTTCGACGGAGTCGTTGAGGTTGACCGACGCGGGTTCGGCCGGTGTCAGGTCCACGAGGCCGGCGGCAGCGCCCGCGTTGGGGTTGACCACCGGGGCAGCGGGTGCAGCCGCCGCGGCGGGCGGGGCCGTCGGTGCGACACCGGTGGCCGGGGGCAGCACCGGGCTGTCGTACGCCGGGTCCTCTTCGCGCCCGGACTTGTTCCGCCGCCACCACGGCACGTTGTCGCCGCCGGCGTCACCGTCGGCAGCAGCCTGCTCGTCGCCGAAGCCGAGGTCGTCGAACAGCTGGAAGTCGGTGTCGCCCTTCTTGCCGCGCTTGGCCGTCTTGGTGCGCGCAGCGGGCGCCGCAGCTGCCGCTTCGACCTCGGGCTCGGCGGCCGGGGCCGGCGCGCCGAACAGGTACGCGTACAGCTCGTGCAGCCGACGCCCGACCTTGTTCGGCGGCGTCTTGGTGATGATGAAGAGGGAGAGCACGAGCAGCACGATCGCCACCGGGACCGCGACCCAGGCGGTCGCGATCGTGACGAGCCAGCCGATCACGACCCAGCCGAGCACCCCGCCGGCCGCAGCCAGGGCGGGCATGCCGTCCGCTGCGCTCGGCTGCCCGCCGAAGACGTGGCAGAGCGAGGCGATCGCGACGAGCAGGATCCCGAGGCCGATGCCGATCCGGGTGTTGTCGTGCACCGAGGCCGGGTGCCGGAACAGCCATCCGGCGAAGACGATCATGATCACCGGCAGGGCGAACGCCAACCGACCGAACAGCCCGCCGAACGTGTACGCGTCGAGTGCGACCGACACGCCGTTCGTCGGGTTGAGCCACTCGACGACCGCGCCGGCGATGGCCAGCACGAACAGCAGGAACGGGAACCCGTCACGCCGCTGGTCCTTCTCGAGGGACTCCTTGCCGAGCAGTCGGAACATCGCGCCGACGCCGTGCGCCATCGCGAGCCAGAACGTCACGAGCGGGTTCTGCTCGCGGAACACCGGTGTCGGTGCCGCCTGCGGCAGCTTCTTCGTCGTGGCCTGGGTGCGCGACGAACCGCGCGTCCCGTTCCCACGGGACGACGTGGACGCGCGCGAGCGCGTGGTCGACTTGGTGCCTCCGGCCATGGGCAGAACCCTAATCCCCACTCAGGACAAACCAAGGGAGGCCCGCCGCAGCATCCGTGACGGACGCTGGACGGGCCTCCCGGTCGACCGCGATGAACGCGACTGACGCGACTGACGCGCTACGCCTCGATGACCACCGGGACGATCATCGGACGACGACGGTGCTTGGTGTTGACCCACCGGCCGACCGTGCGGCGGACGACCTGCGCGAACGCGTGCGAGTCGCGCGTGCCGTTGGCGGCCGCCTCGGCGATCGCCTTGGCGATCTGGGGGCGGACGTCGTCGAACACGGAGTCGTCCTCGGCGAAGCCGCGCGACTGGATCTCCGGGCCGATGACGCACTGGCCGGTGGTGAAGTCCACCGCGGCGAAGACCGAGATGAAGCCCTCTTCGGACAGCACGCGGCGGTCCTTGAGGTCGGCGTCGGTGATCTCGCCCACGGTCGAGCCGTCGACGTACACGTAACCGATGTCGAGCTGCCCGGCGACCGTCGCGACGCCGTCCTTCAGGTCGACGACGATGCCGTCCTGCCCGAGGATCACGTTGCGCGGCGGCACACCCGTCTGGATCGCCAGGTCGGCGTTCGCGTACAGGTGGCGGTGCTCGCCGTGCACGGGCAGGACGTTGCGCGGACGCAGGATGTTGTAGCAGTAGAGCAGTTCACCGGCCGAGGCGTGTCCGGAGACGTGCACCTTGGCGTTGCCCTTGTGCACGACCTTCGCGCCGAGCTTCGTCAGCCCGTCGATGACGCGGTACACGGCGTTCTCGTTGCCCGGGATCAGCGACGAGGCGAGGATGACGGTGTCGCCCTCGCCGATCTCGATCTGGTGCTCGAGGTTCGCCATGCGCGCGAGCACGGCCATCGGCTCGCCCTGCGACCCCGTCGACATGTAGACGATCTGGTCGTCGGGGACGTTCTTCGCCTTCTTCGTGTCGATGAGGACGTTCTCGGGCACCCGGAGGTAGCCGAGGTCGGCGGCGATGGTCATGTTGCGGATCATCGAGCGCCCCATGAAGGCGACCTTGCGGTTCGCGGCCGCGGCGGCGTCGAGGACCTGCTGGACACGGTGCACGTGCGACGAGAAGCTCGCCACGACGACCTTCTTGCGGGCGCGCGTGATGATGTTCTCGAGGACCGGGCCGATGTCGCGCTCCGGAGCGGTGAAGCCCGGGACGTCGGCGTTGGTCGAGTCCGGCAGGAACAGGTCCACGCCGGCCTCGCCCAGGCGCGCGAACGCGCGGAGGTCGGTGATGCGGTCGTCCAGCGGGAGCTGGTCCATCTTGAAGTCACCCGTGTGCAGGACACGACCGGCGGGGGTCGTGATCGAGACGGCGAGGGCGTCCGGGATGGAGTGGTTCACGGCCACGAACTCGAGGTGGAACGGGCCGAGCTGCTCGGTCTGGTCCTCGGCCACGACGAGCGTGTACGGCTTGATCCGGTGTTCCTTGAGCTTCGCCTCGACGAGCGCGAGGGTCAGCGTGGAGCCGATCAGCGGGATGTCGTCGCGGAGCTTCAGCAGGTACGGGACGGCACCGATGTGGTCCTCGTGGCCGTGCGTGAGCACGACACCGAGGACGTCGTCGAGACGGTCACGGATCGGCGCGAAGTCCGGCAGGATCAGGTCGACCCCGGGCTGGTGCTCCTCGGGGAAGAGCACGCCGGCGTCGACGATGAGCAGCTTGCCCTCGTACTCGTAGACGGTCATGTTGCGACCGATCTCGCCGAGTCCCCCGATGGGGATGACGCGGAGGGTTCCGGGTTCGAGCGGCTGCGGTGTGGAGACTTGTGTGGGCATTCGGTCCTACGGATTCAGGCGACGCGCGAGGAGCGCGCCGCGGTGTTCGCTAGCGGGTGGTGCCTGGCACCTTTGGCAGTGCGCCGCCGGCCGCTGCGTTGCGGTCGGGGCGGAAGTTCGAGAAGTCGGCGCCGGGCACGTCGCGCACGGCTTCGAGCGAGGTCTCGATGGCGTACGCCTCGGAGTCCTCGGGGCCGACGAGCGGCAGACGGACGCGCGGGCTGCCGATGCGGCCGAGCCCGTGCAGGATGTACTTCGCCGCGACTGTGCCGGGAACGTGGGTCATCACGGCGCGGACGAGGGGCTCGACGCGCTTGTGCTCGGCGGTGGCGGTCGCCAGGTCGCCGCGGTTCACGGCGTCGATGATGGTGCGGTACGGCGTGCTCGTGATGTTCGCGGTGACGCCGATCAGGCCCGTCGCGCCGATCGACAGGTGCGGGAGCACGTTGGTGTCGTCGCCGGAGAAGTACATGAGGTCGGTGTTGTTGAGCACGCGGGACACCTCGGCGAAGTCGCCCTTGGCGTCCTTCACGGCGAGGATGTTCGGGTGGTGCGACGCCCGCACGATCGTCTCGTACGTGATCGGGATGCCGGTGCGCCCCGGGATGTCGTACAGGATCACCGGCAGGTCGGTGGCGTCGGCGATCATCCGGAAGTGGGTGAGCACCCCCGACTGGGTCGGCTTGTTGTAGTACGGCGTGACGATCATCACACCGTCCGCGCCGGCCTTCTCGCTCTGCTTGTACAGGTGGATCGCGTGCGCGGTCTCGTTCGACCCGCCACCCGTGATGATCTTCGCGCGGCCCGCGGCGACGGACTTGCCGACCTCGACCAGACGGAGCTTCTCGGGGTCGGTCAGGGTGCTCGTCTCGCCAGTCGTTCCGGTGACGACGATGCCGTCGGCACCGGCGGTGATGCAGTCGTCGATGTGCTGCTCGACGCCGGGCCAGTCGACCTCGCCGTCGGCCGTGAACGGGGTCACGAGGGCGACGAGGACCTGACCGAAGGGATTCTCACGCGGGGACACGGGCACCAGCGTACCGGGGATGCGCGCGATGGCCGCCGTCCGGGTGGACGGTCGCCTGCCTGCGGCGCGGACGGGAGGCCCGGATCGCCTCCGCCCCGCCGCTCACGCCCGGGTCCCGGCCCGCGTCGCGCCCCGCAATGGCCGTCGCGCCCCGACTCACCGGGGCGCGACGCCCGCGAGCGGGCGCGAGCACGCGCGCGACGCCCGCGAGCGGGCGCGAGCACGGGGCACCGCGGGCCGCTGTCGGTCAGGACGCGCTGCGGCGCCACTCGAGGAAGCGGTAGCGGGCCCCGGTGCGGGACACCTGCCACGGGCCCTCGTCGGTGAGCGTCCAGCCGGCCGACTCGCCGAGCGTCGGTGCGACGGTGTCGCCGGGCACGTCGACGTCGATGACGGTCTCGGACACGCGGTCGGCACGGTCCAGCGCCGCGGCGTAGACCTGGCCGCCGCCGATGACCCAGACGGGGCCCTCGGCACCGTCGGCACCGTCGGCACCGTCGAGCGTGGCGCGGAGGTCGTGCACGGCCTCGGCGCCGTCGGCGGTCCAGGACGCGTCTCGGGTGAGCACCACGTTCCGGCGACCGGGCAGCGGGCGGAAGCGTTCCGGCAGGGACTCCCAGGTACGACGGCCCATGAGCACCGTTGCGTCGCCGGTGACCTGCTTGAAGTGCGCGAGGTCCTCGGGCACGTGCCAGGGCATGCCGCCGTCGGCCCCGATGACCCCGTCGGTCGACCGAGCCCAGACCATGCCGATCATCAGACGGCGACCGCGGCCTTGATCGCCGGGTGGTGGTGGTAGCCGACGACGGTGAAGTCCTCGTACTCGTAGTCGTCGATCGAGTCGCGCGGCGCGAGCTCGAGCGTCGGCAGGGCGTACGCCGTGCGGGACAGCTGCTCCTCGACCTGCTCGACGTGGTTGTCGTAGACGTGGCAGTCGCCGCCGGTCCAGACGAAGTCGCCGACCTCGAGCCCGGTCTGCGCGGCGATCATGTGGGTGAGCAGGGCGTAGGAGGCGATGTTGAACGGGACGCCGAGGAACATGTCGGCGCTGCGCTGGTAGAGCTGGCACGAGAGCTTGCCGTCGTTGACGTAGAACTGGAAGAACGCGTGGCACGGGGCGAGCGCCATGTCCGGGATCTCTGCGACGTTCCACGCCGAGACGATGAGCCGACGGCTGTCCGGGTTCGTGCGGATCTGGTCGATGACCTGGGCGATCTGGTCGACGTGCTCGCCGGACGGGGTCGGCCACGAGCGCCACTGCACGCCGTAGACGGGGCCGAGGTCGCCGTCCTCGTCCGCCCACTCGTTCCAGATCCGGACACCGTGCTCCTGCAGCCAGGTGGCGTTGCCGTCGCCGCGCAGGAACCAGAGCAGCTCGTACGCGATCGACTTGAAGTGCACGCGCTTCGTGGACACGAGCGGGAAGCCCTTCGACAGGTCGTAGCGGAGCTGCGCGCCGAACAGGCTGCGGGTCCCGGTGCCGGTGCGGTCACCCTTCGGCGTGCCCTCGGTCAGGACCCGGCGGAGCAGGTCCTCGTACGGGGTCGGCACGGTGGGGTCGGGCTGCACGGTCTCGCTGTCGCTCACACACAGAAGCCTACGTCGGCGAAAGCCAACGGCAGCATGAGTAGCGTTGCCGGCATGGCAGACACGGCGGCAGAGCCCCTCTCGATCCTGATCGCCGGTGCGTCCGGCTTCATCGGCACCCCGCTCGTCCGCGCGCTGCGCGAGGCGGGCCACCACGTGACCACGCTCGTCCGACGCGAGCCCCACACGGCCACCGAGTTCCGCTGGGCTCCGGGTCGCCGGCCGCTCGACCCGGCCATCGTCGACGGTGCCGACGTGGTGATCAACCTGGCGGGGGCGAACATCGGCAAGCTGCCCTGGACCGCGAAGTACCGCGAGGAGATCCGGCGCTCCCGCGTCGACGCGACCGACACCCTGGTCGAGGCGATGCGGCACGCCAGCACTCCCCCGGCGCTGTTCCTGTCCGGGTCGGCGTCCGGCGTGTACGGCGACCGCCCGGCGGACGTCCTGCAGGACGACGCGGCCCCCGGCACCGGGTTCCTCGCCGAGGTCTGCACCGCCTGGGAATCCGCGGCGAACGCGGCTCCGGAGGGCGTCCGTGTCGTCACCCTGCGCACGGGCATCGTGATCGGCGAGGGCGGCGGCGCGCTCGCACCGATCCTGCCGCTGACCCGGTTCGGACTGGGCAGCCGCCTCGGCACCGGCGGGCAGCACTGGCCGTGGATCGCGCTCGAGGACGAGGTCGGGGCGATCGTGCACCTGGCGACGAGCCCGTCGGCGTCCGGTGTCAGCGGACCGGTCAACCTCGCCGGGCCGGAAGCCGTCGTCGCCGACCGCATCACGAAGCGCGTCGCGGAGGACCTGCACCGGCCGTACCTGTTCCGGATCCCGGAGTTCGCGCTGCGCCTGGCGCTGCAGGACGCCGCCGACGAGATGCTGCTGTCGAGTCAGCGGATGGTGCCGACGAAGCTGCTCGAGTCCGGCTACACGTTCCGGTACACGCGTGCGGTGGACGCCGTCGACGCGGTCCTCTGACCGGGTCTCAGGCGCTCGATCGCGACAGGGCCGTGCGCATCGCGGCTCGAGCGCGCTTGCGGTCCCCCGCGGCGTCGTAGACGACCCCGAGCCGGTACCAGGCGCGCCAGTCCGCCGGGTCCTGCTCGACGGCGGCCTTGTACTGCGGGAAGAGCTCGTCGGCGGCATCGCGCGTCGGACGGCCGGACGGACGCACGGGCACGACGTCCTCCGGTGCACCGCCCTCCGCCTCGAGCCGGGAGCCGAGCCGGGTGATCCGGATGCCGAAGCGGAACTCGAGCACGAGCAGCAGCGCCCCGATCGCGGCGACGATGAACAGGGCGACGCCGATGCCGATCCCGATCGGGATGCCGGTGGCGATGAACGCCACGGCCCGCTGCCCGACGAGCACGATGTAGAGCGCCAGCAGCAGGGTCATCAGCGCTGCGCCCCAGAACGGCGACCGGATCGCGCGACCGGCACGCGCTGCACGTCCCACCGGGTCAGCCGATGCCGAGGACGCTGCCGAGGCCCACGGTGAGCCCGCGGGCGGATCCGAGGGCGGACAACGCCGCACGGATCCCGGCGACGTAGGCGACGTCGTCGTTGGTGTCGTGCCGGATCGTCAGGGTCTCGCCGGGGCCGCTGAGCAGGACGTCCTGCACGGCCTTCACCCCGGGCAGCCGGAGCGAGTGGATCGGCACGCTCGCCACCTGCTGGCCGCGGGCGCGCTGGTCGACGTGCGGGGCCTCGACCGGGCCGACGTCGCGACGGGCCTCGGCGATGAGCTCGGCGGTGCGCACCGCGGTGCCGGACGGCGAGTCGATCTTGCCGGCGTGGTGCGTCTCGACGATCTCGACGGAGGGGAACCACGGCGCCGCGATGGTGGCCAGGTGGGTGCCGAGCACCGACCCGATCGAGAAGTTCGGCACCACGAGGACGCCCTGGTCGGGACGCTCCTGCAGGGCGGTACGGAGCTTCGCGAGACGGTCGGCGGACCACCCGGACGTGCCGACGAGGACGTTCGCCCCGCTCGACAGCGCGTTCTCGACGATCGCGGGGCTGAGCGCGGGCACCGTCACGTCCACGACGAGCGCGGCACCGCCGAACACCGACGGCGGTGCTTCGTGGGCACCGTCCTTCGATGACAGACGGGCGACGAGCTCGAACTCCGGGAGTTCCTCGACGACGGAGGCCACGAGGCCCCCGAGACGACCGGTGGCGCCGACGACGGCGACGGGAGTGACCATGCGGTCCATCCTAGGATCGACCGCATGTCAGTCGAGGTCAGGACCGTGCCGGCCGATCTGCCCGAGGTCGACGTCCTGCTCGACGCGTACCTCGACGAGCGCGAGGCGACGTTCCCCAGTGCGCAGGGCGCGTACTCGCGCAAGCGCACCCCGGCGGCGGAGTTCACGCCGCCGAACGGGGTCTTCGCGGTGGCGTACGACGACGGGGTCGCGGTCGGCTGCGGCGGCCTGCGGCGGATCGCGGACGACCCCGACGCGACCACCACGGACGTCCGGTTCGAGGTCAAGCACGTCTTCGTCACCCCGGCGGGCCGGGGGAAGGGCGTGGCCACGGCGCTGATGGACGCGCTCGAACGGGAGGGCGCCGCGCTGGGGGCGACGAGCATCGTGCTGGACACGAACGACTCGCTCGTCGCCGCAGGCGCGATGTACCGCAGCCGGGGCTACGAGCGCGTCGCGCCGTTCAACGACAACCCGAACGCGACCGCCTGGTACCGCAAACGCACGGCCCGCAAGCGCACGGCCCGCACGCCGATCGTCTGAGCTGTCACGGGCCTCCCGGTCGACGCCGACCACCCGGCCAGCGCGCGACGCTAGACGGGCTGGTCGACCGGCAGCCCGGTGCGGAGCTCCACCGGCAGGTGGGCCAGGTCGTTCAGAGCGACCACCTCGGCCGGCTTCGCGGAGCGGATCCGGATGATCGTGAGCGCGGTGTGCGCGACGTTCGTGCCCATCCAGCGCCACTCGGGCGCCTGGAACGCTTCGCGCACGAACCAGCCGATCACGGCGTTGTGGGTGATGAGCAGGTCGTGCCGGTCCTCGCGCGCCGGGGTGAACCACTCGGAGACGGCGTCGCCCATCTGCGCCTGGCCGGCGATGATCTCCTCTTCCGTGACGCCGCCGTACCAGCCCTGGTAGGCGTGCGGCATGTCCGGGGTCGGGCCGGAGGGGACGCAGTCGAACAGCAGCGTCGAGGGTTCGGGCTGGATCGACGGCAGTCGCTGCGCCAGGAACGCGGCGGTCTCGCTGGGGGCCTCCAACGGCGAGTGGTACACGCCGTCGAACGGCAGCCCGCCGAGTCGATCGGCGACCAGCATCGCCTGGCGCTTGCCGCGTTCCGACAGCTTGCCGTCGCGGAGGCCGTGCTCGGCGTCCTGGTGTTCGCCGTGCCGGACGAGGTACAGGTAGTGCGACATGTCCGTGCTCAGCTGCCCATCCCGATCGCTGCGGCGAGCTCGTCCTGCTGCACCGCCCCGACCACCGACGTGATCGTCGGGCGGGTCAGGAGGTCGCGGGCGAGTTCGAGCACGCCGTCGGTGGTGACCCGGTCGACACGCTCCAGTGCGGTCGACAGGTCGGTGTACTCCCCGGTGCCGAGCTCGGACCGGCCGAGGCGGGTCATCCGGGCGTCGGAGTCCTCGAGCGAGAGCGTCAGGGCGCCCTCGATCTGGCCCTTGGCGCGGCGGAGCTCGTCGTCGGTGATGCCGTCGTCCACCATGCGGCGGAACTCGGCGTCGATGATCTCGATGACCCCGGGGACGTTGTCGGGCGCACAGCCCGCGTAGACGCCGAAGGCGCCGTTGTCGAGGTAGGCGGGCGCGAAGGACGACACCGCGTAGGCGAGGCCGCGTCGCTCGCGGACCTCTTGGAAGAGCCGGGAGCTCATGCCCCCGCCGAGCACGGCGTTCAGGACGCTGAGGGACGGCCGGCGGTCGTCGCGCAGGTCGAGCCCCTGCGAGCCGCGCAGCATGCTGACCTGCTCCGTCGGGCGGTGGACCACCGACAGCTTGGGCTCGATGGGGTCGGCGACGGTCTGTGGCGTCCGGCGCGCGAGCGGCTCGGCGTGCGGTGCGTCGTGGAACACCGCGGCGACCGCGTCGCAGAACCGGTCGTGGTCGACGGCACCGGCGGCGGTCACGACGATGCCGTTCGGTGCGTAGTGCTCGCGGTAGTGGGCCAGGACCTCGTCCCGCTGGACCGCGCGGATGCTGTCCGGGGTCCCGCCGATCGGGCGGCCGAGCGCGTGTCCGCCGAAGGCCGCGGCGAAGAACGCCTCGCCCGCGACGTCGGCCGGGTCGTCGGCGGCCATCGCGAGTTCTTCGAGGATGACGCCGCGCTCGACGGCGAACGCCTCGGGGTCGAGCACCGAGCCGGTGACCATGTCACCGATGACCTGCACGGCCATCGGGACGTCGGCGTCCCGCACCCGTGCGTAGTAGCAGGTGTACTCCTTGGCGGTCGCGGCGTTGTGCTCGCCGCCGACCGAGTCGAACGCGATCGCGATGTCGAGCGCCGACCGGGTCTCGGTGCCCTTGAACAGCAGGTGCTCGAGGAAGTGGGTCGATCCGAACTGGCCGTCGCGTTCGTCGCGCGAACCGACGCCGACCCAGAAGCCGATGCTCGTCGAAGCGGCACCGGGCACGGCTTCGGTCAACACCCGGACACCCGACGGCAGCACGGTGCGGCGGACGAAGGCCCCTCCGGACGTCAGGAAGGACGTGTCCGGGGCTCCGAGCGGCAGTGGCACTGGCTGGTTCATCGCAGACGAGCCTACTGATGCTCCGGAGCCCACCGCCCAGTTTCCACAGGCCCACGGACTGTCACTCGAAGAGGGGTACAGAAATTGCGGACAGACCGACTCGTCTGTCTGTCCTCCTTGTGGTACAGTCGTTCACGCCGGATCGAAAGCCCCCCTAAGTTCCGATCCGGCGGCTCGGGACATCAGTCCTCGCGGCCACGAGTCCCCCCACTCGGTCGCGGAGCCGATGAACCAAGGAGCCACGCTGTGACGGTCGATTCCCCCCAACCGGCCGTCCAGCGTCTCCCTGGTCCGAGCACGAACCTCGCGTCGCCGGACGGGTCGAGCGTCCCCCCGACTCCCCGCTCCGGCGGCGCGAAGGTCCGCATCCTCGAGACGGCCACGCGACTCTTCTACGAAGAGGGCATCCACAGCGTCGGCGTCGACCGCCTCATCTCCGAGGCGAGCGTCACGAAGGCGACGTTCTACAAGCACTACGGGTCGAAGGACAACCTGATCCTCGCCTACATCCGCACGCAGCACGAGCGGGTGCAGGAACGCCTGGAACAGCTCGTCACCGACGCCGGCTCCTCCGCCGCAGCGGTCCGCGCGTGGGTCGCCGCCCTGGCGGACGAGGTCAACGACCCCGACTTCCGCGGGTGCGCGTTCCTCAACGCCGCCGCTGAGTACCACGACCCCCGCGACCCCGTGCGCGAGGTGGTCGCCACCCACCGCGACTGGTACACCGACCGGCTCGCCACCCTGCTGCAGGAGTCCGGCCACCAGCTGCCGGGCGACGGTGCCGACGAGCTCATGCTCGCGCGCGACGGTGCGATGGCCGGCGCCTACGCCGGTGACGCCATCGCGGCGACGGCAGCGCTCGGTCGCGTCGTGGACCGCGTCCTCGCCGCCTGACGCCCGGCTGCCGTCGACGCAGAACGACACCCCCGATGTCGTACGACGTCGGCTTTGTCGCTCCACCGCGGCCGCAACAGTCGCAGGCGCGCACGAACGACATCCCCGATGTCGCACGACGTCGACCTTGTCGCGTCAGCCGTCGGCGTCAGCCCGGCGCGACCACGAGCGGACGGGAGGCACGGCGCCAGCTGGCACCGTGCCTCCCGTCCGCACTGTGGTCGCGCTCACCGCGACCGGTCGCGTCGCGCGGATCAGGCCGGTCCGGTGGCGCTCCCGGGGTTGCCGCTCGAGACGATCGACCCGTTGACGCCGTCCGGGAAGAACCCGCCCTTGTCGATCTGGTTCGGGTTCAGGAACACCACGTTCAGGACACGCTCCGCGGTGCGGCCGTAGGCGAGCGAGTTCGAGTCCGTCGGCACGAGGTTCACCGCTCCCGACCGGGTCGTCACCCCCTGGTCGTCATCGGTCGGACCGTCGAGCGAGTCACGGGCGTCGGAGATCTTGTTCGCCGGCACCTGCAGCCCCTTGTCCGAGAGCTTCGACCGGATGATCCCGGCGTGGTAGGCCTCGACGGCGAGGATGCCCGCCGCGGCACTGAGGTACGTCTTGCTGGTGATGAGCGGCGCGGCCCCCTTGTAGGCGGTGACCCCGACGTCCTCGAAGATGTACGCCCCGAGCAGGAAGTTCTCCTCACTGGCGAACGGGTCGAAGGTGCCGGTCGGGCCGACCACACCCGAAGCGCGCGCCGCCGCGGTGAAGCTCGACACGAGGTCGATCTTCGGACGTGAGACCGTCGCACCGCCGAGGGCGGATCGGAGGAACGCCACGTGCGCGCGCTCGTCGTTCGCGATCTCGGTGGCGATGCCGCGGATGGCCGCGGTCTTGAACGGCACCTTCTTGCCACCGATCACCGGCCCCTGTGGGTCGATGCCGGTGATCATGCTGTCGGCGAGCCCCGCGCCGAACACGGCACGCAGGTAGAACTCGGCCTCGAGGTACTCGAGGTTCAGGGCGAAGTTGAGGATGGCCGCGTCGGAGACGGCACCGTCCTCTTCCGGGGTGGCGGCGGCGCGGTCGGTGGTGAGCACCGACGAGCCGAGCGCGGCGATGCCGGCTGAGGCACCGGCGACGCCGGCGGCTGCGAAGAACCGTCGTCGGTCGAGCGCGTTCTCGGCGCTGCGATCGATGGCGTGGTGGATGAAACGCTTGTCGAACATCGTTGTCCTCATGTCGTGCTGGCAGCACGGGACCCCACCGACGCTGCAGGGAAACGGGTCGGCGTGATCGCGATCGGCAGGTTGGTCGATCGTGGGGTGAAGATACCCCCGAACAGGGGGCGCTTCCAGCGTTCCCGGTCATTCGGCGGAGTTCGGACAGGGCGGCCGCGTCGGGCGACCGCGTCGGGCGACCGCGTCGGGCGGCCGCGTCGGGCGGCCGCGTCGGGCGGCCGCCGAGGCTGTGGGTGTTGGCTGGGCGCATGGCCAACGACCCCAACTGGAACCTCCCCGAGGTCCCCTCGTTCACCCTGACCAGCCCCGACTTCACCGACGGCAGCGAGCTGCCGACCTCGGCGCGCGGCACCGACGCGGGTGGCGAGGACCGCTCCCCCGCACTCGAGTGGTCCGGCGCTCCCGAGGGCACGAAGAGCTTCGTCCTCACCGTCTACGACCCCGACGCCCCGACCGGCTCGGGCTTCTGGCACTGGAGCCTGACCGACATCCCGGGCTCGGCGACCTCGCTGCCCGCCGGCGCCGGCACCGACGACGCCCTGCTGCCGGCCGAGGCACTCCGCCGCCGCAACGAGTTCGGCACCGACACGTTCCTCGGCGCCGCTCCGCCCGCGGGCCACGGCGCGCACCGCTACTTCTTCACGCTGAGCGCCCTCGACGTGCCGCTGCTCGAGGCGCCGGCCGACGCGACGCCCGCGGTCGTCGGCTTCGTGCTGCGTGAGCACCTGCTCGGTCGCGCGCAGCTCGTCGGCACGCAGGAGACCCCCGCCGCCTGACCGGCAGCCGCCCGCGGCTCGGCCGAGACTCGGCGTCAGCGACAGTTCTCGGGCCCCGGTGCCCGAGAACTGTCGCCCAGTCCGAGTCTCGGCACGGGCCGCCCCGCAACGACGAACGGCCGCCGCCCCGGAAGGGACGACGGCCGTTCGTGTGCCAGGGGTGGATCAGACGGTGGCGTCCGTCGACTCCTCGCGGGCACCGCTGGAGTCGGTGTCCGACTCCTCGGCGACGACCGGCGCGAGCGACAGCTTGCCGCGGTCGTCCACCTTGGTGACCTCGACCAGGACCTTCTGGCCGACGCCCAGGACGTCCTCGACGTTCTCCACACGCTTGCCACCGGCGAGCTTGCGCACCTCGGAGACGTGGAGCAGACCGTCACGGCCCGGGAGCAGCGACACGAAGGCGCCGAACGTGGCGATCTTCACGACGGTGCCGAGGAACTGGTCCCCGATCTCCGGGTTGGTCGGGTTCGCGATCGCGTTGACCGACGCACGAGCGGCCTCGGCCGACGGTCCGTCGACGGCACCGATGTAGACGGTGCCGTTGTCCTCGATCGAGATGTCGGCACCGGTCTCGTCCTGGATGCCGTTGATCGTCTTGCCCTTCGGGCCGATCAGCTCGCCGATCTTGTCGACGGGGATCTGCACCGAGATGACGCGAGGAGCGGTGTCCGCCATCTCGTCGGGGGCGTCGATCGCCTCGTTCAGCACACCGAGGATGGCCGAGCGGGCCTCCTTGGCCTGCTTCAGCGCCGCGTCGAGCACCGTCGACGGGATGCCGTCGAGCTTGGTGTCGAGCTGGATCGCGGTGACGAACTCCGAGGTACCGGCGACCTTGAAGTCCATGTCACCGAGGGCGTCCTCGGCACCGAGGATGTCGGTCAGCGCCGCGTAGCGGGTCTGGCCGTCGACGGTGTCGGACACCAGGCCCATCGCGATGCCGGCGACCGGGGCCTTGAGGGGCACACCGGCGTTGAGCAGCGAGAGGGTCGAGGCGCAGACGGAACCCATCGAGGTCGAGCCGTTGGAGCTGAGCGCCTCGGAGACCTGACGGATGGCGTACGGGAACTCTTCACGCGTCGGCAGCACCGGCACGAGGGCGCGCTCGGCGAGGAAGCCGTGCCCGATCTCGCGACGCTTCGGCGAACCCACACGGCCGGTCTCACCGGTCGAGTAGGGCGGGAAGTTGTAGTGGTGCAGGTAGCGCTTCTTCGTGACGGGCGACAGCGAGTCGATCTGCTGCTCCATCTTGAGCATGTTCAGCGTGGTGACGCCGAGGATCTGCGTCTCGCCGCGCTGGAAGATCGCCGAACCGTGGACGCGCGGGATCACGGCGACCTCGGCGTCGAGCGGACGGATGTCGGCGAGGCCGCGACCGTCCATGCGGACCTGCTCGGTCAGGATGCGGCCGCGGACGACCTTCTTCGTGACCGACTTGTACGCGGCACTGACCTGCGAGTTGGCGACCTCGGGCAGTTCGCCCGCCGACACCTTCGACGCGATGGCCTCCTTGACGCGCGACTTGAGTGCGTCGTCGGCGTCCTGGCGCTCGGTCTTGGCGGCGATCTTGTAGACGTCACCAAGCTCGGAGAGCGCGAGGGCCTCGACGGCCGAGTAGACCTCGGGCGCGTACGGCGGGAAGACCGGGTAGTCCTGGATCTCCTTGGCGGACTGCGCGGCGAGCTTCGCCTGGGCGTCGACGAGGGACTTGAGGAACGGCTTGGCCGCCTCGAGGCCCTGCGCGACGACGGCCTCGTCGGGCTTGGTGGCGCCGCCCTGGATGAGCTCCCAGCTGTGCTCGGTGGCCTCGGCCTCGACCATCATGATGGCGACGTCCTCGTTGCCCGCCTCGTCGGTGACGACACGGCCAGCGACCGTGAGGTCGAAGACGGCGTCGGCGAGCTGCGATGCCTTCGGGAACGCGACCCACTGGTCGGTGCCGTTCGAACCCGGGATGAGCGCGAGGCGCACACCGGCGATCGGGCCGGAGAACGGCAGACCGGAGATCTGCGTCGACGCGGACGCGGCGTTGATGGCCAGCGCGTCGTAGAACTCGTCCGGAGCGATGCTCAGGACGGTGATGACGATCTGGACCTCGTTGCGCAGGCCGTCGACGAACGACGGGCGCAGCGGCCGGTCGATGAGTCGGCAGACCAGGATGGCCTCGGTCGACGGGCGGCCTTCGCGGCGGAAGAACGAACCGGGGATCTTGCCGGCGGCGTAGGAGCGCTCCTCGACGTCGACGGTCAGCGGGAAGAAGTCGAATCCTTCACGCGGGTGCTTGCCGGCGCTGGTGGCCGAGAGGAGCATCGTTTCCTCGTCGAGGTACGCGGCGACCGCGCCCTGCGCCTGCTGTGCGAGCCGACCGGTCTCGAACCGGACGGTGCGCTTGCCGTACTTGCCGTTGTCGATGACGGCTTCGGCGAACTTGATCTCGGGACCCTCCAAAAGGGTGCCTCCTTGATGTGTGTTCGGCAGGCCGTGGCGACGGCACTCGATGGTGCGTGCGCGCCGATCGTTCCGGACGCATGTCTGGCCAGCAGTAGAAGCACTCGGGAAACCGTTCCGGCCCGCGAGCCACCACCGATGACCAGCTCCGTGCCCGGCCTGCGCAGTGTTGTGTCGAACATCCGGGGAAACGGTCCTCGGACACGATGGACTTTACCAGTCCACAGGGAATCGGCGGCGCGGCTCGCTGACGGCCGGGCGAGCCTCGGTAACCTGCTGCCATGCGTCTCACCCCCTCGCGGGGCGTGCTCGTCGCGGCCGCCGTGGTCGTCGGCGCGCTCGTCGCCCCGGTCCTCACCGCTGTCCCGGCGTCCGCGACGGAGTACCCGACCTGGCAGGACGTGCAGCGGGCCAAGGGGAACGAGACCGCCAAGCGCGCCGAGGTCACCAAGGTGCAGGCCGCGCTGCAGTCGGCGCAGGACGAGGCGGCGGCGAAGTCGCAGGCCGCGCTGACGGCCTCGTCGAAGGCGGACGCGGCCGAGGCGGAGCTGGCGGAGGCCACCCAGGCCGCCACGAGCCTCCAGGCCCAGGCGCAGCACGCGACGGAGACGGCGGACCGGGCCCAGCAGCGTGCCGGCCAGCTGGCGGCGAACCTGTACCGCGACGGCAGCACGAACCAGATGACCACCCGGATCGCGACCGCGGGGAACCCCGACCAACTGCTCTACCAGCTGGGCGCGCTCGACCAGCTGTCGTCCACGTGGTCCGGCGTGATGGACGAGGCGTCCGTCGCGGCCGGAACGGCATCGTCACTGCACGAACAGGCCGAACGCGCCGAGACCGAACGCACGACGCGTGCGCAGGCGGCCGAGGAACGGTCCGCGGCGGCGAAGTCCGCCGAGGCCGTGGCGAACGCCGCGGTCGAGTCGACCGAGCAGCACAGCGACGAGCTGTACGCGCAGCTCGCGTCGCTCCGGGACACCACCGCCAAGCAGGCAGCCGGGTACGAGCTCGGGCAGAAGGTCGCGGCGCAGAAGGCCGAACAGCAGCGCAAGCGTGCGGCGGCCGCCGCGGCACAGGCGGCGGCAGCAGCCTCGGCGAGCGCCGACACCGGCAGCGGCGGGAGCACCAGCGCCGGTGGCGGCGGGGGCACGAGCTACCCGAGCACCGGCGGTGTCGTGGTGGACCCCGCGGCCGCACAGGCCTACGCGCGGAGCGCCCTGGGCTCGTACGGCTGGGGCGATGACCAGTTCTCCTGCCTGGTGTCGCTGTGGACGCAGGAGTCCGGCTGGCGGGCGAACGCGTTGAACGCCTCGAGCGGCGCCTACGGCATCCCGCAGTCCCTGCCCGCTGACAAGATGTCGGCGGCCGGGGCGGACTGGCGGACGAACGCGAACACGCAGATCAACTGGGGACTCGCCTACATCAAGAGCGCCTACGGGTCGCCGTGCGGTGCGTGGGGCCACGAGATGAGCGTCAACCCGCACTGGTACTGAGCGCCACTGCTCGCCGCAGCCCTGCTCACTCCCCCACCAGTCGCAACGCCTGCAGCGGGCACATCGCCACCGCGTCCGCAGCTGCGGCGCGTTCGTCCGGCCGCACCGGCACGTCGCGGGTGCCGCTGCCGTCCCGTGCGATCGGGTAGCCCCACTCGTCGCGCGCCAGCCGCTCGGCGAACAGTTCGGTGCACAGGCCGCGTCCCCGGCAGCGGGTCCAGTCGACGTGCAGGGCGACGGTACCGGCGGCGGTCATCGGGGTCCCCCGACCGAGCCGGACCCCGCCGAGCCGGACCCGGCCGCACCGGGCCCGACCAGACACGCGCCCCGCAGGTGCGCCTGCACGTCGTCGTGGAACACGTCGAGGGCGCTCCGCACCATCCGCGCGACGCCGTCCGGGTGGTGGCAGGCCCCACGTCCGTCGACCAGGGCAGCGACCCGCCGGACCTCGCCGGCCAGGTCGCCCGCCCGACGCCCGGAGGCCAGGTCGGCGACCACGTCGGCGATCCGCGGCAACCCGTTCACGCACGGCCCGCAGCGGCCGGCGGACGCCCCGGCGAGCGCCGCGGCGAGGCCTGCGGTGACCCCGACCGGGCAGGTCCGGTCGTCGAGCACGGCCAGCACGCCCGCCCCGGGCGCCGCACCCCACGGTGCGAGCCCGTCGACGTCGAAGGCCGCGTCGAGCGCTGCGGCCGGCACCCAGGTGCCGCCCCACCCGCCGAGCAGGACGGCTCGCGTCCGTCGAGGGTCGGCCGCCGGTAGCCGGGAGGCCCCCAGCAGCTGCCCGAGCGGCGCACCCCCGGCGGTCTCCAGCACCACGGCACCGCCCGGGTCGGTCACGTCGCTGACCGTCACGAGACGGGTGCCGGGAGCACTCGCGCTGCCGACGCTCCGCGCCCACGCCGCCCCGTACCGTGCGACGAGTGCTGCCTGGGCGAGGGTCTCGACGTTCGACACGAGGGTCGGCCGACCGCTCGGGCCACGGTCGGCGAGCCGCACGACGCGGTCCTCCGGAAGGCCGCGTCCTCCGGCGACGGCCGAGGCGAGCGCCGTGGCCTGCCCGGCGACGAAGGTGGTGTGGGGCAGAGCACGGACCTCGATGGCGACCGGGTCGGTGCCGGTGCCGCGCCGGCCGTCGGTGCGTTCAGCGAGTGCCTGCCGGACCCGGTCGGCGAGCCGCGCGCTCGTGGCGACCACGGCCTCGGTCGCACCGATCGCGAGCGCCGCGACGACGATGCCGTCGAGCACCAGGTGCGGTGCGCGTTCGAGCAGGACGGCGTCCTTGCGACTGGCGGGTTCCCCCTCGGCACCGTTGGCGATGACGATCGGGGCACCGCGGCCTCCGCGCCGGGTCCGGCCCGCCACGGCGTCGAGCTTGCGGGCGAGCGGGAACCCGGCTCCGCCGCGGCCGTCGACCCCGGCGAGACCGATCTCGTCGATGATCCCGGGTCCCACGTGCGGCAGCGGCCCGTGCGTGCGGAGGTGGGCGTCGAGCCCGGGGCCGGGGGCGGCGAGGAGTCGCTGCGTGCCGGTCGGTGGTGGCACGGTGAGCGGGTGGGCCAGGGTCATCGGAGGGCCTCCTTCGGGGTCGGACGGAACGCGGTGACGCCGGCCGTGCAGCGCCAGGCCACGGCGCCGAAAACGACGGCGGCGCAGACCCCGGCGACCACCAGGAACCAGGCGGACGTGCCGTCGGTCCCGGTACCGATCGCGTGCGCCATCGCGATCGGCCACATGGCGTAGGCGGCCCAGTGCACGGCGCGGAACACCCGCGGACCGATCACCCGGCGGAGCATCGCCGTGACGACGAGCACCACGAGCAGGTCCACGGCCAGGGTGCCGAGACCGAGCCAGAACCAGCGGTACGCACCGACGAACGGCACGACGGCGTCCAGCAGACGCAGTTCGGCCTCGGTGTCGAGCAGCAGCGTCACCACGTGCACGGCCACGAACACGGTGGACGCCAGGGCGACGTCACGGTGCACGAGCTGCACGCCGAACCGCGGCAGGCCGGGAAGCGGTCGTCCGCCGCGGGTCACGATGCCGAGCAGGACCGTCAGGGTCAGGAGCACGACGGCGGCGACGCCCGTGCCGCGGCCGACCACCCAGAGCGCGGTGTCCATCAGGCGGCGTCCGCCCCGTCGACGGTGACGGTGACGGAACCGTCGGCAGCCTGGTCGTCGGGCCATCCGCCGATCCGCAGCACCGAGCCGTCGGCCGCGACGAGCCGGGCCGCACGGCCGCTCTGCCGGAGCCACTCCACGGCGCCGTGCCCCCGGACGATCGCGGCGGTGGTCATCGTGTTGGCGGTGGTGCACGAGGGGGCGACGACCGTCACCGACCGCCACACCGGTTCGGCGGGCAGGCCCCACCGCGGATCGAGGATGTGGTGCCGCGCGGTCCCGTCCTGCTCCCAGCGGCGCTTCTGCGTGCTCGAGGTCGCGACGGACCACCCGGAGGCGATCCGGACGTGGTCGACGGGGTCGTCCGCCAGGTCCTGCACACGCACCTGCCAGCCGCCGGAGGGGTCCGGGCCGGCCGTGGCGACGTCCCCGCCGAGCGAGACGAGGGCACCGACGCCGAGCCGCGCGGTGATGCTCGCGGCCGCCATGTCCGCGGCGGCGGCCTTCGCCGTGGCACCGAGGTCGAGCGTGACGCTCTCGGGGACCCGCAGGAACGTGCCGGACAGCAGGATCCGCTGCCACGCCGGGCGGTCGTCGAGCGCTCGGGCGACGGCGTCGGGTGACGGGACCGGGGGCGCGTCGGCGAACGCGGCGTCGTACCCGAGGGACACCATGCGCCGTCCGAGCGTCGGGTCGACGTCCCCGTCGGACAGCCGTGCGGCGTCGACGGCCTGGTGCACGAGCGTCGCCAGCAGGGGCGAGACCTCGGTGCCGCGCGCCAGGTCGTCGGCGCGGGCCACGAGCTCGGAGTCGGCGCGGAACCGGCTGCACGCGGCGTCGACGGCGGCCGTGACGTCTCGGACGCAGGACTCGGCGGCGGCGAGGTGGCGGCGGTCGCGGTGGTCGAGGACGACCCGGGCGGTGGTGGTCCAGAGGTCCCACTCGGCGGCGGCGCGCACGGTCACGATCCCGTCGTCGTCGTGTCGGACGACCCACCGGTGGCGCCCTGCGAGACGCCGGTGTCGCTGCTGCTCGTGCCGCTGTCGGTCGACGTGTCGGTCGACGTGTCGTTCGACGACGAGGAGGACGACGACCCGGAGTCGGTGGTGGCGTCACTCGACGTCCCGGTACCCGAACCGGAGTCCGTCGTGGTGTTCGTGCTCGTGGACGTGTCGGTCGTCGTCGTGCTGGCCTGCTCGTGCCCGAACCACAGCCCGGCACCCGTGACTGTCGCGACCGCGAGTCCGCCCAGGCCCACGAGCGCACTCGTGACCCGTGCGGATCGCTTGCCGTTGCCCCTGGTGTCCATCGGTCCTCCTCGTCGTCATGACGAGGCTCCCGAGCGCACCGATGAGCGAGCCGCCAGCCGGCCGCACGCCGACCCCACGAACCCTGTGGTCCGCCTAAGAGCCCGTCCACGAGACGCCGGCGTGTTGGCTGGACGCCCTCGAGTCAGCCAGACGCCGCCGGATCCGGCGGCGTCTCAGCAGGACGACGGCGTCTTCCGGGAAGGGGCACGGGGTCAGTGACCGAGGCCGCCGAGCAGGCTCGCGAAGTCCACGGTCGCGGGGAGCGCGTCGGCTTCCTGCGGGGCCCGCCGGGAGGCCCGGATCGCCCAGGCCAGGTCCGCTCCGGCCCGGCGGATGCGTCCGTCCAGGGCCGCGGCGTCGCCGTCGCTCCCCCAGTCGTCGGTCGCGGCGAACACGCCGGTCGGCACCACCGCTGCGCGGAGGTACGCGAAGACCGGACGCAGGGCGTGGTCGATGGCGAGCGAGTGCCGCGAGGTCCCGCCCGTGGCGCCGAGCAGGACGGGCAGGTCGGCGAGGGCGTCCTTGTCGAGGACGTCGAGGAACGACTTCGCGAGACCGCTGACGCCGGCCGTGAAGATCGGCGTGACGAAGACGACGGCGTCGGCCTCGACCACTGCGGCCGTGGCGGCGGACAGCGCGGGCGCCGCGAAGCCGGTGAGCATCGCGTCGGTGATCTCGTGCGCGAGCGGCCGGAGCTCGACGTGCAGGACGTGCGCGGGCGCGCCCTCGGCGACGAGCGCGGCGACGGCGGCCTCGCCCAGGCGGTCGGCGAGCAGGCGGGTGGAGCTGGGCTCGGAGAGTCCGGCGGAGACGACGGCGATGGTGGTCATGGTGGTTCCCGACTTTCGATGCGTTTGCATGAACATCGTACTGAACCACACGCAGCGCGCAACCATTCCCGGGAACGGAGAACGCCCCGGTCCTCGCGAGGAGGACCGGGGCGTTCAGTCAAGCCGTGAGGCGTCGACTAGCGGCGCAGGCCGAGGCGCTCGATGAGCGCACGGTAGCGGGCGATGTCGACGTCGGAGAGGTAACCGAGGAGACGGCGACGCTGACCGACCATGAGCAGCAGACCACGACGCGAGTGGTGGTCGTGCTTGTGCTCCTTGAGGTGCTCGTTCAGGTCGTTGATACGACGCGTCAGAACGGCGACCTGGACCTCGGGGGAACCGGTGTCGCCCGGGTGGGTCGCGTACTCTTCGATGATCTCCTGCTTGACCTTCGCGTCAAGTGCCATGCGTAGATCCCCTTTCAGTCCGTTGCGCGGTGCCCGTGCCTGATGCACGAGCGCTCTTTGTCCGCGGCCGTTCGACGGCAACCGCGCAAGACTACCAGAGTCCTAGGCGGTCCTGGCGCGCAGGCGACGACGACGCGGGGCCGGCAGCAGACTGCGGACGAGTCCGACGAGGGTCGCGCCGAGCAGACCGCCGAGGCCGTTCGACAGCACGTCGCGGGGGTCGGCGACGCGGTACGGCAGGTAGGTGGCCTGCGCGAACTCGATGCCGGTCGACAGGGCCACCGCGACCAGGGCTCCGAGGATCCACCAGCGCCGCGGCAACCAGAGCGCGGCGAGCATGCCGACCGGGACGAACATCGCGATGTTGGCGAGGAACTCGGTGCGCTCGTACGTGAACCACGTGCCGTGCGGGAGCTGCTGCACCCAGGCGATCGCGTGCAGCACGAACGAGTTCTGTGCCGACGTGAACACCTGCGGGGTCAGCGTCATCCGCCAGATCACCCAGGCGTACGCCGCGGTCACGGCGAGGAGGAGGAGTCGACGGAACATCCCGCCAGTCTGCGGCACCGCCCTGCACGCCCGCTGGAGCGCTCCTGGCAGAACCCGTCAGCCGACCTGGACGAACACCCCGGCGTCCTGGCCAGGACTCCCCCGCACCTGTCAGCATGGGTGCGAACAGGGAGGACCGCCGGATGCCGGAGCACCAGGGGAAGCGTGCGTCCGCGCGACGTCAGTGGCTGTGGATCACGGCCGCGGTCGTCGGCGTCGCGGCGGTCGTCACGACGCTCGTGGTCGTCGTGCCGCACGGCAGTGGGCCGGACGCCGACCCGACAGCGAGCGGACGGGACGTCGTGACGCGGAAGACCGTGGAGCAGGCGTTCCCCGGCGGGCTGGCACACCAGCCGTCCGCGATGAACCAGCCGGGACTCCGTGAGCGCCAGGCCCGCGCCGCCGGACACGACGACACCGCGGCGCAGATCGCCCGCATCGCCGACCAGCCGATCGCGACCTGGCTCACGAACCCCTCGCAGTCCGAGACGCGCGCGACGATCCGCACCGTCGTCCGGAGCGCTCAACGGCAGCACGCCACCCCGGTCTTCGTCCTGTACACCGTGCCGGACCGCGACTGCGGCAGCTACTCGAAGGGCGGCACCACCGACGACGCGTACCTGCCGTGGGTCCGCTCCGCCGTCCGCGCGATGGCCGGCTCGAAGGCCGTCGTGCTCGTCGAACCGGACGCGATCGCACAGATCCAGAACTGCGAGCGCCTCCGCGACTCCCGGCTCCCCCTGCTCCGCGAGGCCGTGGACGCGCTGACCGGGCACGGACTGACGGTGTACCTCGACGGCGGCAACGAGAACCGTGTCCCGACCGCGACGATGGCCGACTGGCTGCGTCAGGCGGGTGTCGACGAGGTGCAGGGCTTCTTCACGAACGTGTCGAACTTCTACCGCGTCGACCAGGAACGCACCTACGCCGACGAACTCGCCGACGCGATCGGTGGTGATCCGCACTTCGTCATCGACGTGTCCCGCAACGGTCAGGGCTGGCGCGGGACCTGGTGCAACCCCGAAGGTGCGGGCCTCGGCCAGGACCCGCACGTCACCGGTGGATCGAGCCGGCTCGACGCCCTGCTCTGGGTCAAGACGCCGGGGCTCAGCGACGGCACGTGCAACGGTGGACCGGCCGCCGGGCAGTGGTGGGAGTCCTACGCGCTCGGTCTGGTCGAGAACCGCAAGCGCGACTGACCCACGGCCGGGGTGTCGGTGCCCGGTGGTTGCATGAGCGCATGACCCCGACCGACAGCCGGCGCTCCGTCGTCCCGCCCTACCTGCTCCACGCCGTGGCCCAGGCGGCCGAGTTCCCCCGTGCGGCGTCGGCCGCGCGCACCGCACTGGCGTCGCTCGAGCTCGTGCAGCGCCCGAAGCACCGGCACCTGGTCGCCCCGCGCGGTGTCAGCGTCAAGGGCAGCGGCACGGTCGACCGGTCGCCCCAGCGCACGATCGCCGATGCCCGCGGCACGACGACGCTGCCCGGCACGGTCGTCCGGCACGAGGGCGATCCCGACACCGGCGACGCGGCCGTCGACGAGGCGTACGCGGGCCTCGGCGCGACCCACGCCTTCTGGCTCGACGTCTTCGGCCGGGTGTCGATCGACGGCGCCGGGCTCCCCCTCGACGCCACGGTCCACTTCGGGCAGGACTACGACAACGCCTACTGGGACGGCAGCCGGATGGTGTTCGGCGACGGCGACGACGAGGTGTTCCGGCGCTTCACGATCGCGCTCGACGTCATCGGGCACGAACTGGCGCACGGTGTCACGCAGTACACCGCCGACCTGACCTACCAGGGGCAGTCCGGGGCGCTCAACGAGTCGATCAGCGACGTGTTCGGCTCCCTCGTCGCCCAGTACGCGGCCGGGCAGACCGCCGAGCAGGCGAGCTGGCTCATCGGCGAGGGCTCTTCACGGATGCCGTGCACGGCGACGCCCTGCGCTCGATGCGGGCCCCGGGCACCGCCTACGACGACCCGGTGCTCGGCAAGGACCCGCAGCCCGCGACGATGGCCGACTTCGTCGTGACGACCGACGACGCCGGCGGGGTGCACACGAACTCCGGTATCCCGAACCACGCGTTCTTCCTGGCGGCGACCGCGATCGGCGGGTACGTCTGGCAGGGCGCCGGTGCCGTGTGGTGGGACGCCCTGACCTCGGAGTCCGTCACCGCCTCGATCGACTTCGCCGGGTTCGCCGCCGTGACGATCGACGCCGCTCGGTCCCGGTTCGGCGCCGGTTCCGCGGAGCACACCGCGGTGCGGGATGCCTGGCGGACGGTGGGCGTCCTCGACTGAGACGATCGAGCGCCACGCACCGGCGTACGGTCGGGAGCATGCGCATCGAGGTCCGTCGTTCCGGGGGCTTCGCCGGTACCACGCGGCACTGGCGGGTCGACACGGACACGAGCGCCGACCCCGCGGCGTGGTCCGAGGTCGTCGACGCGCTCCCCCGGACCCCCGCGACGGCGTCGGCCGGGCCGCCGGTCCCCGACGACTTCACGTGGACGATCACCGTCGAGCGCACGACCGTGACGATCCCGGGTCGCCGTCTCGACGGCGCGTGGGCCGACCTCGTCGCGCGCGTCCGCTCTGCAGGCGACCAGTCCTGAGACGGCGGGGGTGTGCCGGAGCCGCCACGGGCCTCCCGTCCGCCCCGCGCCCGCCGGAGCGCCGCGGATCGTGAGCAGCAATGGTCGCCTCCGCGCGGCGAACCCGACCATTTCTGCTCACGAAGTGGCCGCGCGCGAACGCGACCCCTCAGTCGACGTCGATGACCGTCAGGCGCCGCGTCGGACGGGTCATCGCGACGTAGACCGCGGCCGCCGGGCGCGCAGCGTCGGCACCGACCCGGTCGGGGTCGACGAGCAGCACGCCGTCGAACTCGAGGCCCTTGGCGTCGGCCCCGGTCAGCACCGTGAGCGACCCGGCGTGCGGCGAGGCGAGCCCGCGCACGTCGGCCTCGGTGCGCGTGAGCCGCTGCCGGACAGCGGCGACCTCGGACTCGGGGACGATCACGCCGATGGTGCCGGCACCGATCCGCGACCGTTCGGCGTCGGCGACCGACACGACCGTGTCGAGCAGGTCGGCGCGGGCGACGCGAACGCGCTCGACGGGGTCGCCGTCGCGCACGGCCTCGTTGCGGGTGACGGTCAGGCCGGCGCCGTCGGCGAAGACGCCGGCGGCCTCGACGATGGACCGCGGGGTGCGGTAGTTCACGGTGAGCTGCTCGATGCGGTGGTCGAGCGGCACGAGCGGTGCCCGGCCACGGCGTCGGCGGGCGAGCGCGCCGAGCACGTCGTCCCAGGTGCGCGCGGCCCCGGGCGAGGAGCCCTGCGCCATGTCGCCGACGATCGTGAAGGAGCGCAGCGGGTTGCGGCGGGCGAGCACGCGCCACTGCATCGGCGAGAGCTCCTGCGCCTCGTCGACCACGATGTGCCCGTAGGTCCACTCGCGGTCGTCGGCGGCGCGCTCCGCGGTCGAGCGGGGGTCGCCGCCCTCGGCGAACGAGCCGGCGACCTGTTCGGCGGTGACGATGCCCTCGACACCCATGTTCTCGATCGCCTGCCGCGCGTTCTCGATGTCACGGTTCCGGCTGGCCTTCGCCGCACGCTTGGCGGCGCCGCCGGTCGGGTCGAACGGGCCGAGCAGTTCGGCGGCCTCGTCGAGCAGGGGGACGTCCTCGACCGTCCAGGCACCACCGCGTGCGCGCTGCAGCAGGGCACGGCGCTCCGGGGTCCAGTCCGGGGTCAGCGAGGCGAGCCAGTTCGGACGGGCGTACAGGTCCTCGAGGAACTTCTCCGGCGGCAGCGGCAGCCACGCGGTGTTCAGCAGCACCCGGGCGTCGTAGGAGCTCCGGATGTCCTCGCGCAGGACCTTCTCGTCGGCCTCGTCCACCGTCGTGCCGCGCTCGCGCAGCTGTTCGGCGAGCAGCCGGGTCATCGCGTCGAGCGCCAGCTTGTTGAACGTCACGCGCGCGGCGTTGTGGGGCTTGCCGCGGTCCTGTGCGCGCTTCATCGCGTCGGCCACGAGCTGCGGCGGCACCACGAGCCGCTCGCCCTCGACGTCGAGCGTCACCGACTCGGTCGGCACCACCTGGCGGGACCGCACGGCGCGGCGCAGGAGCGCAGCCGTCTGCGCGGAGCCCTTCACGGCGGCGACGTCACGGGCGTCGTGGGTCGTCGCGTGCACCCCCGGGTAGAGCGAGCCGAGCGAGGCCATCACGACGCCGGTCTCACCGAGCGACGGCAGGACCTGTTCGATGTAGGTCAGGAACGCCGGCGACGGGCCGACCATCAGGACGCCGGAGCCCCGCAGCCGCTCGCGGTACGAGTACAGCAGGTACGCGGCACGGTGCAGCGCCACGGCGGTCTTGCCGGTGCCGGGGCCGCCCTGCACGATCAGGACACCCTCGAGCGGTGAACGGATGATGCGGTCCTGCTCGCCCTGGATGGTGGCGACGATGTCGGTCATCCGGCCGGTGCGCTCGGCGGTCACAGCGGCCAGCAGCGCCCCCTCTCCCTGCAGGTGGGTGCGCTCGTCGTCGTAGAGCGAGGCGTCGAACACCTCGTCCTCGACGCCGACGACCCGACGGCCCTCGAGCGACAGGTGGCGACGCGAGCGCATGCCCATCGGGTGCGCCGCGGTGGCCTGGTAGAACGCGCTGGCACCGGGCACACGCCAGTCGAGCAGGAGCGGGCGGTGGTCGGCGTCACGCAGGCCCACGCGGCCGATGTACCGGAAGGCGTCCTCCGAGCTGTCGGGCTCGGAGACCTCGAGCCGGCCGAAGACCAGACGGTCCCCCACGCGCTCGAGCGTCGCCACGGTGTCTTCGTAGAGTCGGGCGTACGCGTCGCGCTCGCTGCGGCTCTGGTGGTTCCCGCCGACCGCCTGACGACGGGTCTCGGCGAGACGCTGTTCGGCCTCGGCGGTCAGCTCGTCGAGACGGCGGAAGAGGCCGTCCACGTAGCCGCGCTCGCGGTCGATCTCGGTCGGTTCGGACACACGCAACCCTTCGGGAAGAGGGGAATCCAGTGTACTGCCCGCTGGAGGCCCGCAGTTCCCGAAGGGTCGTCGGTCACATCTCTTCGTGCGTGTCCGGGTCTGCGTCCCACAGCCGACCGCGCTCGAGGCCGGAGATGGCCTGCACCTCGGCGTCGGTCAGCTCGAAGCCGAACACGTCGAGGTTCTCGCGCTGCCGGGTGGCGTCGGCCGACTTCGGCACCGGCACGGCACCGAGCTGGACGTGCCACCGCAGGACGACCTGGCCGGGGGTCACACCGTGGGCCGCTGCGGCGTCGGTGATCGGCTGCTCGGTGAGGAGCTCCGACCGGACGGCGAGCGGGCTCCAGCTCTCGGTCACGATGCCGAGCTCCTGGTGCACCTTCCGCAGTTCTGCCTGCGGGAAGTACGGGTGCAGCTCGACCTGGTTCACGGCCGGGGCGACACCGGTCGCGTCGATGATGCGACGCAGGTGCTCCGGGGTGAAGTTCGAGACACCGATCGAGCGGACCTTGCCGCTGTCGCGCAGGTCGACGAACGCCTTCCACGTGTCGACGAACTTGTCCACCGACGGGTTCGGCCAGTGGATCAGGTACAGGTCGACGTGGTCGAGCCCGAGGTTGCCGAGGGTCTCGTCGATCGAGCGGTGCGCCTCGTCGTAGCCGTGGTGGCGGCCGGGGAGCTTCGACGTGACGACGAGGTCCTCGCGTGCCACGTCGGACTCGCGGACGGCGCGGCCGACGGCATCTTCGTTGCCGTAGTTCAGCGCCGTGTCGAGCAGCCGGTAGCCGCTGGCGATCGCGGTGCCGACCGCGGCCGCACCCTCGTCGCCGTTCAGGCCGTAGGTGCCGAGGCCGAGCTCCGGGAACCGGTGGCCGTCGTTCAGCTCGATGGTCGGGGCACCGACCTGCATCAGCGCACCCCGAGCAGGTCGATCACGAAGATCAGGGTCTTGCCGGACAGGAAGTGGCCGCCACCGGCGGGACCGTAGGCGAGCTCCGGCGGGACGACGAGCTTGCGGCGACCGCCGACCTTCATGCCGGGGATGCCCTCCTGCCAGCCGCGCACGAGCGCTGCGAGCGGGAAGTCGATGGGCTCACCGCGGTTCCAGGAGCTGTCGAACTCCTCGCCGGTCTCGTACTCGACGCCGGCGTAGTGCACCTTGACGGTCGAGCCAGCGGACGCTTCCTCGCCGGAGCCCTCGACGATGTCGGTGATGACGAGGTCGGTGGGGGCCGGGCCCTCGGGCGCGTCGAATTCGGGCTTGCTGTTGAGGTCAGTCATGCGATCCAGTCAACCAGAGCGCGGCAACGGCAGACGCAACGGCCACCCAGGCCGCAGAATGGTTCCACCGTGACACGACCCACTCCCGCACCGCCGCGCCGCCGCCTGCTCGCCGACCTCACCCCGCTCCGCCGATCCCCCGCCTTCGCCCGGCTCTGGGCGGGCACCGCCATCGCCGGGATCGGCACGCAGATGACCACGGTGGCGGTCGGGCTCGAGGTGTACGAGATCACGCACTCCACCTTCGCCGTGGCGCTCGTGGGGGTCATCGCCCTGCTGCCGATGGTGGTCGCCGGCCTGTACGGCGGCATGCTCGCGGACGCCTTCGACCGCCGAACGGTCGCGCTCGTGTCGTCGATCATCGCCTGGGTCGCGGTCGCCCTCATCGCCACGCACTCGTGGCTCGGGCTGCACAGCGTCGCACTGCTCTACGTCCTGGCGACCGTGAACGCCGTCGCCGCGACCGTGAGCAACGCCTCGCGTTCGGCGATCGTGCCGCGACTCGTCGGCACCGACCTGCTGCCAGCGGCGAGCGCCCTGGGCGGGATCGCCTCGGGTTTCCAGGTCACCGTCGGACCGGCCGTCGCCGGTGTCCTGATCGCGAGCGTCGGGTTCGCGCCGACCTACACGATCGACGTCGTCCTGTTCACCTTCGCGTTCCTCGGGGTGTTCACGCTGCCGCGGATGGCGGCCGACCACGGTGCCCTCCGCCCGGGCCTGAGCTCCCTCGTCGAGGGCGCACGGTTCCTGCGGAGGTCGCGCAACATCACCATGACGTTCGTGCTCGACATCGTCGCGATGACGTTCGGCCAGCCCCGCGTCCTGTTCCCCGCGATCGGGGCGCTCGTGATCGGCGGCGGATCGATCACCGTGGGCACCCTCACGGCCGCCTACGCGATCGGCGCGCTGCTGTCGAGCGTCTTCTCCGGGCCGCTCGGACACGTGCGCCGCCAGGGTGAGGCGGTCGGGTGGGCCATCACCGCGTACGGCGGCGCGATCGCGGCGTTCGGCGTCGTCATCGCGCTCGCGCACGTGCTCGGCGGACGATCGGGCGAGTCGTTCTCCGTCGAGATCCTGCCCGCGCTCGGGTTGGCGGCCCTGTTCCTGGCGGCGGCCGGCGGTGCGGACAACGTCAGCTCGGTGTTCCGGAACACGATCCTGCAGGCAGCGTCGCCGGACGGCATGCGCGGCCGGCTGCAGGGCATCTTCATCGTGGTCGTCACAGGAGGCCCGCGGCTCGGCGACCTCTACGCGGGTCTGGTCGTCGCGGCCGGCATCGCGTACCCGCCGATCATCGGCGGCGTGCTCATCGTGGCGCTCGTCGCGCTGCTCCTCCGCCTCGTCCCCTCCTTCCGCCGCTACGACGCCCTGCACCCCCACGCCAACTGACGCCCGAGCGGCCGCAGGCCCTCCCGCCAAAGCGACAGATCTGCGCGAACCTTCCGCGGACGTCTGTCGCTTTCGCGAGACGGACGGCAGACCGTGGCGGGATCGTGTCGCTCTGGCGGGTTCGACGCGACCAGGGAGCGGACGGGAGGCGCGGGGCGGGCCCGCCACGGGCCTCCCGTCCGCACCGCGGCGCGACCACGGCACGGCGTGACGTCACGTGTCGGGTACCGTACAACGCATGCCGGACAGCGCATCGCGCGACCTCCAGCGGACGGGAGTCCGCGCCGTCGTCCGGCGCACCTACCACTCGGTCATCCGGCACCGCGTCGTCGACGCGGCGGCATCGCTGACGTTCTTCGCGCTGCTGACCGTGTTCCCCACCGCGCTGACCGTGGTGTCCGCGCTGTCGATCGTCGACCGCAAGGGCGACAGCCTGGCCGACATCATCGGAGTGCTCGGGTTCATCCTGCGTCCGGAGACGGCCGAGCACCTCGAGACCCCGCTGCGCCAGCTGCTGACCCTCGACAACCCGTGGCTCGGCTTCGCGACCGGCGTCGTGCTGACGCTGTGGTCGCTGTCCGGGTACGCGACGGCGTTCGGGCGGGCGATGAACACGTCGTACGAGGTCGAGGAGGGTCGGCGGATCTGGAAGTTCCGCAGCATGATGCTCCTCGTGACGCTGCTCGTGATGGCGGGCGGGGCGATCGCGATCGTGATCCTGCTCGGCACCCCGACGATCTCGGCGGCGATCGTCGCGTCGTTCGGGTGGGCACCGTGGATCGACGACGTGTGGAACGTCGTGAAGTGGCCCGTGCTCGCTGCCGACCTCGTGGTGATGGTCGCGGTCCTGTACTACGCGACCCCGAACGTGAAGACGCCGCAGCTGCGGTGGGTGTCCGCCGGTGCCGCGTTCGCCATCGTCACCTGGGCGCTCGCGACCCTCGGCTTCGCCGTCTACGTCGAGACGATCGGCGGCGGGAACCGTGCGTACGGGTGGCTCGGCGGCGGGATCCTGCTGCTCGTCTACCTGTACATCTCGAACTTCGTGCTCGTGGTCGGCGGTGAGCTCGACTCCGAGGTGATCCGGATGCGGCAGCTCCTGGCCGGCATCGAGGCCGACGAGTCGATCCGGTTGCCGCTGCGCGACGTCACCCGCAACTTCACGCTCGCCCGCTGGCGGGACGCCGACATCGCCGCGGCGCGGAACGTCCGGACCACCGCGGCCCAGGTCGCCGCCGACGAGGACGTCGAGCCGACCCCGGCGCAGGAGCACCTGCGCGACGTGGCCCAGCAGGTGCGCGTCGGCGAGGCGCCGATACCCTGAGGCGGTCGTGCCGCCCATGCTTGCGCTGGACGCGCTGGTTGCGCTGGTGGCGCTGGTTGCGCGTCAGCGCTCGCGTGCCGCTCGGTCCAGCATCTCCTCGGTGACCACCGGGATCGCACCGGTCGCGAGCTCGATGCCGGACAGCCGCGCCGGGCTCAGCACGCGCTGCACCTGGTCCTCGTCCATCAGGCCGGCGGCCACGACGAGCGTCGAGATCGGCGTCGACGTGGTCAGTGCGGTGTGCGCGATCGACGCCGCAGCCGCGTAGCCGATGTACGGGGTCAGGGCCGTGACCACCCCGACGTTCGTGTCGACCTGCGCCGCGAGCTTCGCCTCGTTCGCCTCGATGCCCGTCACGCAGTGCTCGCGCAACGTCGCGCAGCCCCGTGACATCCACTGCAGCGACTGCAGGATCGAGTGCGCGATGATCGGCTCGAACGCGTTGAGCTGGAGCTGTCCGCCCTCGGCCGCCATCGTCACGGTCGTGTCGGCGCCGACCACGGCGAACGCGATCTGGTTCACGACCTCGGGGATCACCGGGTTCACCTTGCCCGGCATGATCGACGAGCCCGCCTGGCGCGCCGGCAAGGTGATCTCGCCGAGTCCCGCCTGCGGCCCCGACGCGAGCAGCCGCAGGTCGTTGCAGATCTTCGAGAGCTTCGCGGCACTGCGCTTCACCGTGCCGGACAGCGTCATGAAGGCGCCGGCGTCACTCGTCGCCTCGATCAGGTCCGGTGCCGTCACGACGTCGATGCCGCTGGCGTCCTGCAGCTGCCGGCGGACCTCGTCGCGGTAGAGCGGGTCCGCGGTGATCCCGGTGCCGATCGCCGTCGCGCCGAGGTTCATCTCGGCCAGCAGCGGCAGGACCTTGCGGAGCAGGTCGGCGTCCTCCTGGATCGTGTGCGAGAAGCCGGTGAACTCCTGCCCGAGGGTCATCGGCACGGCGTCCTGCAGCTGCGTGCGGCCGACCTTGAGCACGTCGGCGAAGGCGTTCCCGCGCTCGGCGAACGCCGCGGAGAGCTGCTCGAGCTGCTCGATGAGCCGCCGGGCGGAGAAGATCATCGCGATCTTGATGCTCGTCGGGTACGTGTCGTTCGTCGACTGGCTGCGGTTCACGTGGTCGATCGGGTGCAGGTACCCGTAGTCGCCCCGCTCGTGGCCGAGGAGCTCGAGGGCCCGGTTCGCCAGGACCTCGTTCGTGTTCATGTTCGTGCTCGTGCCGGCACCGCCCTGCACGATGTCGACGACGAACTGCTCACGCAGGGCGCCGTCCCGCACCTCCTGCGCAGCACGGTCGATGGCGTCAGCGCGCTCGTCGTCGAGGACCCCGATCGCCCGGTTCGCCCGCGCTGCCGCCTGCTTGACGGTGGCGAGCGCCTCGATGAGGTCCGGGTACACCGAGATCGGCACCGACGTGATCGGGAAGTTCTCCAGGGCCCGCAGGGTGTTGATGCCCCAGTACGCGTCGATCGGGACCTCGCGCGACCCCAGCGAGTCGCTCTCGGTACGGGTCTGCGCCCCGGTGGGGGCCTGTGCTGCTTCGTTGCCGGTCACACGTCGAGGCTAGCCCAGTCCGTCCGGCCGGTCCGGGAGCCGAGCGGGGGCGCGCACATGGTGAGCAGGAATGGTCGGGTCGCCGGAACGCACCCGACCATTTCTGCTCACGAAGCGCGCGTCGCCCCGCGCGCCCCGCGTCAGTGGAACTGGGGGACGATGAGGTAGATGCCGTACAGCACGACGGCGCCGCAGACCGCGTAGCAGAGGATCGCGAGCGCACGGAAGGCACGCACCGCGGTCGTCGCTCCGGCGGGGTTCGGGAACCCGGCGGTCGCCGGACCGATCGTGCCGTCGTCCTTCACGGTGAACTTGCCCGCGCGGGTGTCCGCGGCACTCCAGAACCGGAGACCGACGGAGTACACGGCGACGACGAAGCACGACGAGACCACGGCGACGAGCGCCACGGTGACGAATGCGAACCAGTCGATACCCATCAGCGACGGCCTCCCTTGCGTGCGGCCATGCGGCGGAGCGTGCGCTCGCGGCTCAGTGCGGCGCGGCGGTCGGCGACGGCGTCCGCACGCTTCTTGCGCTGCAGGTCGCGCAGTTCCTTGCGGGTGTAGACGGCGTTCGCGGCGACGTCGACCTCGATCGCCGAGGCACCCTCGTGCGGCTTCCGGAGCGACCACAGGTACAGGCCGAGGATCACGGCGGCGCCGACCACGGCGTCGATCACGAGCCCCATGACGCCCAGGCGCGCGATGCCCGAGGCCACCGCACCCACGGCTGCGGCGGCGGGCAGCGTGATGAACCACGCGATGACGATCTTGCCGGCGGTGGACCACTGGATCTTCGAGCCGCGGCGGCCGAGCCCGGCACCGATGATCGAGCCGGAGGACACCTGCGTGGTCGAGAGCGCGAAGCCGAGGTGACTGGACGCCAGGATCGTCGCGGCGGTCGAGGCCTCGGCCGCGAAGCCCTGGGTGGCACGGATCTCGGTGATGCCGGACCCGAGCGTGCGGATGATGCGCCACCCGCCCGTGTAGGTGCCGAGTGCGATCGCCAGGGCACAGGCGACGACGACCCAGAACTGCACGCCCTGGTTCGACGACTGCGCCCCCGAGGCGATCAGCGTCAGCGTGATGACACCCATCGTCTTCTGGGCGTCGTTCGTGCCGTGTGCGAGCGACACCATCGACGAGGTGAAGATCTGCCCGACGCGGAAGCCACCGCGCTCGTTCGGGAACACCGGACGCTTCGTGATCCGGTACGCGATGCGTGTCGACAGGAACGACACGAGCGACGCGATCACCGGGGACGCGAAGGCCGGGATGATGACGACCGTCAGCAGCGCGACGTAGTTGACGGACTGGAACCCGGCCCCGACGATCGCGGCGCCGATCAGTCCGCCGAACAGCGCGTGCGACGACGACGAGGGCAGCCCGCGGAGCCACGTGATCATGTTCCACACGACCGCTCCGATGAGCCCCGCGAAGATCATCTCCGGTGAGATCGCGACGCCGCCCGGGCCCTCGTTGATGAGGCCGTGCGAGATCGAGGTCGCCACCGCGGTGCTGAGGAACGCACCGACGAGGTTGAGCACCGCGGCGACCGTGACCGCGACCTTGGGCTTCATGGCCCCGGTCGCGATCGGAGTCGCCATCGCGTTGGCGGTGTCGTGAAAACCGTTTGTGAAGTCGAAGAAGAGGGCCAACGCGATGACCAGGACGACTATGAGTGTGATGTCCACCGCGGGCCAGTGTTCCCCATCGACGGCCTCCGGAGCAAACCTGATCGGCAACCTGCTGTTCACCGGAGCTTCAGACTCGTTCAGATTCGGAACCATGCCGATGCGAGAATGAGTCCCATGGACACCGTCGAGCTCCTCATCCTGTTGGTCGGATCGCTCGCGGTGACCGGGTTCGCACGGGCCAAGGGACTCCCCGCTCCCCTCCTCGTGACGGCGGTCGCCCTCGCAGCGTCGTTCCTGCCGGGGCTGCCCGCGATGGAGATCGACTCCGAGGTGATCCTGACGGTGATCCTGCCGCCGCTGCTCTACTCGGCGGCCCTCGACGTGTCGTGGCAGAGCTTCCGGACGTCGATCAAGCAGATCCGACGTCTCGGCATCTTCCTGGTCATCGTGACGGCACTCGTGGTCGGCGCGGTGGCGTACTTCCTGATCCCGGACATGACCCTGCCCGCGGCGATCCTGCTCGGTGCGATCGTCGCCCCGCCGGACGCCGTGTCCGCCGCCGCGATCGGTCGCAAGCTCGGGCTCCCCCGCCGGGTGATGACGGTGCTGTCCGGCGAGAGCCTGATCAACGACGCCGCGTCCCTGACCCTGGTGCGCGTGTTCACCCTGATCATCGCGGGGACATCGCTCACGATCTGGCAGGACCTCGGCATCTTCGGCCTGGCGATCGGCGTCGGCCTGGCCGTCGGCATCGTGCTCGGCGTCGTCGTGCACTGGATCCGGATGCGGCTCAACGACCCCGTGGTCGAGACGATCATGAGCATCCTGCTGCCCTTCGTCGCCTACATCCTGGCCGAGGACCTGTCCGGTTCCGGCGTCATCGCGGTCGTCACGGCCGGCCTGTACATCGGCTACAACTCGCCGAAGGAGGGCTACGCCACCCGACTGCAGGAGCGTCCGCTGTGGACCAGCATCGACGTCATCCTCGAGGGCTTCGTCTTCGCCCTGATCGGCCTGCAGCTCAACACCGTGGTGCAGGACCTGGTCGAGAGCGAACGGAGTCTCGGCCAGACACTCACCGCCGCGGCAGTGGTGCTCGGCGTCGTGATCCTGGTGCGGCCGCTCTTCATCTTCGAGTCGTACGTGCGCAACCGCTTCAACGGGCGATGGCTCCGTCCACTGCGCATCAAGCTCTCCCGCGGCCACCCGTCACTGCGGTGGATGCGCGGGACGGCCGAGCCGAAGCTCAACTGGCGCGAGCTCACCGTCATCTCGTGGACCGGCATGCGCGGCGTGGTGACCCTCGCCGCCGCGGTGTCCGTGGTCGCGAGCCCGACGCAGATCCCCGCACAGGACACGATCTTCATCATCGCGTTCTTCGTCACCGTCGGCACGCTGCTGCTGCAGGGCCTGACCCTGCCCTTCGTCATCCGTGCACTCAAGGTGCAGGACCCGGCCGAGGGCGAGGAGGACGTCCGGAGCGAGATGCGGCTGAACCAGCGCACGACCGAGGCCGCCATCGAGCTGCTCGAGAAGCGACGGCCGGACTGGTCGAAGCAGTACGGCGACGTCGCGGTCGACTCGGTGGTGAACCGGCTGAAGGCCCGACTCGAGCGGCAGGTCGAGACCTTCCGGCAGGACGCCGAGGAAGAAGAGGTCGAGGAGCGCAACGCCCCGATGCGCCTGCGCGGCTCGCAGATCCAGGACATCCGGCGCGAGCTGCTCGACCGACGACGCGAGATCGTGCTCGAGGAGCGCGAGAAGGGCAACCTCGATGAAGAGGTCATGCGCCGTGTGCTCGTGACCCTCGACGCCGAAGAACTCGCGATGGACTCGGCGCAGGCCTCACGCAGCCGCTCCTGAGTGCCTCGGCGTATCCTGGCGCTCCGTCCGAGAACAGGAGCACAGCGCCGAGTGAGCACGCCGCGGAACGACGTCAACAGGAACGACGACACCCCGGACCGTCCCGGAGGGTCCCGGCCGACGTCGGCGCCGAAGCCACGCAGCACCCGCCCCTCGGCCCGTGGCACGAAGCCCCGCCGGGGTGCGAAGGTCGCCGGTTCCACCCGACCGGCTCTGCGCCGACAGGCACCCGTGCCGGCACCGCAGCAGCACGGCGCGTACCGCCGCTGGTACTCGACGTTGCACCCGTCGCTCCAGCTCATCGGCCTGCAGCTCTGGATGCCGCTGTTCTTCATCGTCGGCTTCTGCCTCTGCTACGTCTTCGCGTTCCACGCACCGCACCCGCACGACGTGCCGATCGCCCTGGTCGGCAGCGACCCGACACTCGTCGCCGCCGTGCAGAAGGCGTTGCCGGGCGAGTTCGTGTTCCACACCTACGACTCCCTGGCGGCGGCGAAGCGGGACGTCATCGCGGGGTCGATGGCGGTCGCCTACGACCCCGCGACGAACGAGTTCTTCAAGGCGAGCGCCCACCAGTTCCAGGTCGCGAGCCTCGTGCCGGCGACACTGAGCGCGGTGCTCACGGGCATCGGCGTCGCGACCCCGAAGATCACCGAGCTCGCTCCCCTGCCCGCGTGGGACGAGTACGGCACCGTCCCGATGTACGTGATGCTCGCCTGGTGCATCGGCGGCTACATGGTCGCGATGTTCATCGGGATCATGGGCGGCCCGCTCCGGCACCGCACCCGCATGACCGTCATCGTCGTCGGCGGGCTCGTCATCTCCCTCATCACGAACACGCTCGCCGGTCCGGTCGTCGGCGCCATCCACGGCCACTGGATCCAGCTCGTGCTCATCGCGTGGGGGTGGATCGTCGCGATCGGTCTCGCCGTCAACGGGCTGAGCTACTTCGTCGGCCGGTTCATCGCTGCCCCTGCCATGATCTGCTTCGTGTTCCTGTCGATGCCGTCGTCCGGTGGGGCGTACCCGAAGTGGTTCATGCCGGAGCCGTTCGCCTGGCTCAACAACGTCGTCGTCGGGTCGAGCATGGTCGACATGATCAAGCACCAGATCTACGGCGTCGGCCCCGGCCCTGCCCGCGGTCTGATCACGATGGGCTGCTACGCCGCGGTCGGCCTGGTGCTCATGTACTTCGGCAAGAAGTGGTGGGAGCGGCGACGCATCCGCGCCATCGTCACGGGCCGGACCACGATGTTCCAGGACGCCAACACAGCGAACCGTGAGTTCCTCGGCAAGGAGCGCGACGCCGAGCTCGAGCGCCACGGCCTCGAGTCCACCGAGACGGGCACCCTGAGCGTCCTGAGCGACGACGACTGGGAGGACGCCCGCGTCGGCGGTGACGTCTTCACCGGCGGACGCGACGGCCTCGAGACCGAGACCACCCCCACCGGCCGCATCCCCGTGGTGCGGACCGGGGACCGCACCGGCCCCGTGCAACGGCCGGGAGGCGCGGGGACCGGACCACGCACGCGTCCCGTCCCACGCACCGAGGGCTCCAGGGCACCGGCTCGGTCCGACACGTCCGCTCGCGTCGACGCCGGGGACGAGCCGCCGCACGGACGCCACGCGGACCGGTGAGGCGTCGGCGGCGCGTATCCTGGGGGGCATGAACCCGCGCATCACCTGGCACCGCGTCCTCGTCACCGTCGTCGTCGTGCTCCTCGTGCTGACGGTCGGCTTCTACGTCGCGAGCATCGTGCTCGCACCCGCCGACGGCCGGAACACCGCCGGGCTCTTCGTCGGCTGGGCGATGTTCGCCATGGTCGGCGCGATCGTGTTCGGGATCATCGACTTCTTCGTCCGGCCCCTCGGTGGTCGCAGCGGGGACGCCGAGGTCATCGCCGCCGCCGAGGAAGCTCGCACCGGCAGCACCCGCACCCAGCAGATCCGCTGATCCGCTCTACGCGGGTGACTCGACACCCGTCCCGGTGAAGCCCGCGACCGTCGCGTCGTCGTCGGCGAACGTGAAGCGTGCACGCACCGAACCCCCACGGAGCACCGCCGGCAGCCAGTACTTCGCGTCGTCCCACATCGCCTCGTAGGGGACGTCGGCGACCGGGATCCACCGCGGCTCGAGCTCGTCGGAGCCCGACGGGCTGCCCTGCCAGCGGCGGCACACGAAGACGTCCGAGACCTGGGACCAGGACGGCCGGTACGGGAACCGGTAGTCCAACGTGCCACGGGCCTCCAGGTCGACCGTCTCGAGACGCAGGCCGACCTCTTCGCGCACCTCGCGCACGGCGGTCTCGACCGCCGACTCACCGGGCTCGCGCTTGCCGCCCGGGCCGACCAGCCGGCCGGTGCCGAGACCGCGGCGCTTCTCCCCGAGCAGGACCTCGGGCCCGCTCGCGCCGTCGCGCAGCAGGTAGACGACGACCACTCGGGGGTGCTGGGACTTGCTCTCGTCGCGCGGGGTCACCCGTCAAGTCTGGCCGAAGATGTGTCGTACGCTCTTCCCATGGCAGGCGTGCTGCGGGGGCACCATGGCTGAGCCCCGCAGGACCGGGCGCAGCCTCGAAGTGCTGCGCGCCGAGGCCGCCGAGGAGATCTCGATGCTCGTCGAGCACCGGAGCCGCCAGGGCGAGGACCCGTGGGAGTTCATGCCGACGCTCCCCACGGTGGACGAGCAGGTCGTGCTCATCCTGCGGGCCGACGCGGTCGACCTCGACGCCGCGATCGGCAAGCGGCACGCCCAGTGGTCGATGCACCCCGCGTCCGGTCAGGGCACTGTCCTCGGCGAGGAGTACCACCGGTTGCGCCGGATCGCGCTGCAGCACCCCGAGCTCACCCAGGCGGTGTGGAAGCTCATGGGCGCCCTGCCCGACGCGAGCTGACGCCCACGCACGAAGCGCGCCCACGCACAACGTGCGCGGACGTGTGTGCGATTGGATGGGCGTATGACCGAAACCGTGCTCGCGATCCTCAACCAGCCCTCCCGCGACGCCGCGCCGCACGACACCGCAGCGGACGCCTTCACCTGGGCGAAGCCGCTCGAGGAGCACCTGCAGGTGCAGGACCTCGGCATCACCCGGGGCGACGGCGTGTTCGAGACGATCACGGTGGTCGACGGTCGTCCGCAGGCCCTCGAGGCGCACCTCGACCGGTTCGGCCGCTCCGCCGCGATGCTCGACCTGCCCGCGCCGGACCCCGACGCCTGGCGGCAGGCGATCGAGGCCGTCTGCGCCCGGCTCGACCCGGTCCGCGAGGCCTTCGCGAAGACCGTCCTGACCCGTGGCGTCGAGGGCACCGACCGACCCACCGGCTGGGTCTACGCCGCACCGTCCGTCGACTCGACCGCCGCGCGCACCGAGGGCATCTCCGTCGTCGTGCTGGACCGCGGCTACCGACACGACGTCGAGCGCACCTCGCCGTGGCTGCTGCAGGGCGCGAAGACCCTGTCGTACGCGGTCAACATGGCAGCGCTCCGCGAGGCCGTCCGCCGCGGTGCCGACGACGCCCTGTTCGTGTCGAGCGACGGCTACGTGCTCGAGGGCACGCGCGCGAACCTGATCCTGAAGGTCGACGACCGGCTCGTCACGCCGCGCACCGACATCGGGATCCTGGCCGGCACCACGCAAGCCGACGTCTTCCGCTTCGCCGAGCAGCAGGGCATCGAGACCGCCTACGAACTCGTCACGCTCGCCGATCTGCAGGCTGCCGACGCACTCTGGCTCGTGTCGAGCGTCCGGCAGGCGGCGCCGATCCGCTCCGTGAACGGCGACGCCCGTGCGATCGACGCGGACCTGACGGACCGGATCAACGAGTTCCTGCTGGCGCGCGAGGTCTGAGCCGGCCGGGTTCGCCGAGTGCGCTCGGTTCGCTCGGTTCGCTCGGTTCGCTCGGTTCGCTCGGTGAGACGCCGTCGTGTCGTCTCGGCGCCGCCGAATCCGGCGGCGTCTCGCGGACGTGACGGCGTGGTGCGGACACGCCGGCGTCGTGCGGCCGACCACGCGGCGGACGGGAGGCCCGTGGCGGCCCTGTACCGTGCCTCCCGTCCGCCGTCAGCTGCGTGCACTGCCAGCGCGAGACGCCGTCGTGTCGTCCCGGCGCCGCCGGATCCGACGGCGTCTCGCGGACGTGACGGCGTGGTGCCGAGACGCCGGCGTCTCGAGGGCGGGGCGCGGGAGCGCTACCAGCGCGGGGTGGTGACGCCCGTGCCGTCCGCCCACTCGAAGACCTGCCGGCCGTCGATCCAGACACGTGTCGCGCGACTGGTCGCGTCGAGCGGGTCGCCGTCCCAGAGCACGAGGTCGGCGTCGTGGCCCACGGCCAGCCGACCGACACGGTCACCGAAGCCCAGGAACTCGGCCGGGTTGACGGTGAGCGCCTCGAGCGCGGTCTGTGCGGGCAGGCCCTCCTTCACCGCGGCGGTGGCCTGGTCGACGAGCATGCCGATCGGCACGACGGGGGCGTCCGTGGTGATGGCGACCCGGACGCCGGCGGCGGCGATGGTCGCGAGGTTCGGGATGCCGCGGTCGCGGAGCTCGACCTTCGAGCGGCTCGTGAACAGGGGGCCGTAGATGACCGGGATGTCCTTCTCGGCGAGCAGGCTGGCGATCTTGTGCGCCTCGGTGCCGTGGTTCACGACCAGGCGGTAGCCGAACTCCTCGGACAGCCGGATCGCGGTCGCGATGTCGTCGTGGCGGTGGGTGTGCTGGTCCCAGACGAGTTCGCCGTCGAGGACCCGGACGAGTGCCTCCTTCGTCAGGTCACGCGCGAACGGCTCACCCTTCGCGGCGGCGGCGTCACGGGCGGCGCGGTAGTTCTGGGCCTCGACGAAGGCGTCACGGATGATCTTCGCGACGCCGAGGCGCGTCGCCGGCGTCTGACCCTTGCCGCCGTACACCCGCTTCGGGTTCTCGCCGAGCGCGCTCTTGATGCTCACCGAGTCCGAGATGAGCTGTTCGTCGACCGTGCGCCCGCCCCAGGTCTTGATGGCGACGGTCTGGCCGCCGATCGGGTTGCCGGACCCCGGCTTCACGACGATGCTCGTGATCCCCCCGGCGAGCGCGTCGCGGAAGCCCTCGTCGTCGATGTCGATCGCGTCGATCGCACGAACCCCGGCCATGTTCGGGCCGGTCATCTCGTTCGTGTCGTTGCCGGCCTCGCCGTTCGCCTCCTCGTGGATGCCGACGTGGCCGTGGGACTCGACGAAGCCCGGGACGAGCCACGCACCGGCTGCGTCCACGACGGTCATCCCCGGGGGCGGTGTGACGTCCGGGCCGATCGCGGTGATGCGGCCGTCCTCGACGACGACCGCGCCACCGTCGAAGGCGGGGGCGGAGACGGGGACGACGTGGGCACCGGTGATCGCGAAGGAGTTGCTCATGCCACCAACGCTACGCGGGCCGGCGAAATACGAATTCCTGGCGTCGGGCGTCCGGGGGTCCCTACGCTCCCGGCATGGTGCATCGGAGCGAGACCCCGCACGTCCACGACGGCTCGACCGCGCTCGGGGGCCAGACCGCGCACGGCGGCGTGCTCCTGCACCGCGGATGGCCCGTGCACGGCAGCGCGGCGCGTCCGTGGCGCAGTGCCCGCCGGGGTTCCCGCGCCGATCGGATGACCACGTCCGTCCGGGTGTCGCTCCCACCGGTGATCGCTCGTGCTCGGTGGGAGCCCGATGTCCGGACCGAGGCGCTGCTCGACCGCGCAGCCGCGGCGCTCCGGTCGCTCGACGTCCACCACGGTTCCCGGCTCGCGCCCCTCGGATCGGTGATCGGTCGGACCGAGGCCGTCGCCTCGTCGCGGATCGAGGACGAGTCCGCGTCGCTCGACGACTGCGCCCGAGCGCTCGTGGGCATCCGCGCGAACCCGAGTGCGACCGTCGTCGTCCGCGCCGCCGGTGCGATCGAGGGATTGGTCGCGGCAGCGGACACGGGCGTGATCACCGAGACCGCGCTGCTCGAGGCGCACCGGCTGCTCATGCGCGACGACCCGGTCGACGGCCGGTACGCCGGGCGCTACCGCAGCGTCCAGAACTGGATCGGTGGCGGTGACACCCCGCGGCTGGCGACGTACGTCCCGCCGCCGCCGGAGCTCGTCGCGCCCCTCATGGCCGACCTGTTCGCGTTCCTGCACCGGACGGACCTGCACCCGATCGCCCAGGCTGCGATCGGGCACGCCCAGTTCGAGTCGATTCACCCGTTCACCGACGGCAACGGCCGGATCGGACGTGCGCTGATCAGCGCCGTGCTGCGACGCCGGGGCGTCACGACGACGGTGACCGCGCCGATCGCCACCGCGCTCGCAGCGGATCGGGGCCGGTACTTCCGGCACCTCGAGCGGTACCGCGACGGGATCGTGGACGCCCTGGTGGCAGACATCGCGATCGCCATCGGCACCGTGTGCGACGAGGCGACCGTGGCCGCCCTGCTGCTCGACGAGCACGCGGCCGACCGGATGGCGGGTCCGTGTGCCACGGGTGTGCACGCAGTCGTCGGGCGGGCGCTCTCCGACGACCCGGTCCTGACCGAGACCCGGCTGCAGGACCTCCTCGCCGCCGGCGTCGACGGCGGACCGGTCGACGCCGACCTGGCCGGCTCCGTGGCTGCAGACCTCGTCCGCGCCGGGGTGCTGCGTCCGGTCACCGAGCGGCGGCGTGACCGTGCCTGGGTCGCACCGGCCGTCGTGGACGAGCTCGAGGCCTTCGAGCAGCGGATCCGCGCGGGGGTGGACGCACGGGCGTGGTCGGACCGGTTGCGTGCGGCGGCGTGACGCCCGGCTCGCCACGGGGCCGTGCGCATAGGGTGGGATGGTGAGCACCGAGCACTCCCAGGCCACCCCGCCCACCGCCGCCAAGCGGCCCGTGACGCGGACCCACCACGGCATCGACTTCGTCGACGACTACGAGTGGCTGCGTGACAAGGAGTCGCCGGACACCCTCGCCTACCTCGAGGCCGAGAACGCCTACACCGACGCCGCCACCGACCACCTCGCCCCGCTGCGCGACCGCGTCTTCGCCGAGGTCAAGAACCGTGTCCAGGAGACGGACCTCTCGGTGCCGGTGCGCATGGGCGGCTGGTGGTACTTCACCCGCACGGCCGAGGGCAGCCAGTACGGCGTGCACTGCCGCGCGCCGATCGCCGGTCCGGACGACTGGACCCCGCCGGCTGTCGTCGAGGGCGAGTCGACCCTCCCCGGCGAGCAGGTCGTCCTCGACGGCAACGCCCTGGCCGACGGCCACGAGTTCTTCTCCCTCGGCACCTACGACATCAGCGACGACGGCACCCGCCTGGTCTACGGCATCGACGTCGAGGGCGACGAGCGGTACACCCTGCACGTGCGCGACCTGGCCTCCGGCACCGATCTCGGCGACGCCATCCCGAACACCGGGGCCGGCGCGACGTTCGACCCGGCCGGCCGCTACGTCTTCTACCCGACGGTCGACGAGTCGTGGCGCCCGGACAAGATCTGGCGGCACGCCGTCGGCACGGCGGCGTCCGACGACGTCCTGGTCTTCGAGGAACCCGACGACCGCTACTGGGTCGGCGTCGGTGTCACCCGGTCGTCGCAGTACATCGTCATCGAGCTCGGGTCGAAGATCACGTCCGAGGCCCTGGTGCTCGACGCCGCCGACCCGACCGGCGAGTTCCAGGTCGTGTGGCCGCGGCGCGACGGCGTCGAGTACGAGATCGAGCACGCCATCGTCGGCGGCAGCGACCGGTTCCTGGTGCTGCACAACGACGGTGCCGAGAACTTCGAGCTCGTCGACGTCCCCGCCGACGACCCCACGTCCGAGCGGGACCGCCGGGTCGTGGTGGCGCACCACACCGAGCGCCGCATCGAGTCCGTCGACGCCTTCGCCGGGCACCTCGCGCTCGAGTACCGCTCCGAGGCGCTCCCCCGCATCGCGATCATCCCCATCGAGGGTGACGGGTACGGCGACGCGCACGAGGTCCCGTTCGACGAAGCACTGTTCTCGGCCGGTCTCGGCGGCAACCCCGAGTGGGACCAGCCGACGCTCCGCATCGGGTTCACCTCGTTCGTCACCCCGTCCGAGGTCAGCGACCTGGACCTGGCGACCGGCGAGGTGACGGTCCTGAAGCGCCAGCCGGTGCTCGGCGGCTACGACCCCGCCGACTACGCGCAGGAGCGCGACTGGGCCACGGCGGCGGACGGCACCCGCGTACCGATCTCGCTCGTCTGGCGGCGCGACGCCGTCGACGCGGACACCCCCTCGCCGCTCCACCTGTACGGCTACGGCTCGTACGAGCACTCCATCGACCCGGGCTTCAGCGTCATGCGTCTGTCGATGCTCGACCGCGGCGTCGTCTTCGCGGTCGCCCACGTGCGTGGTGGCGGCGAGATGGGTCGCCACTGGTACGAGAACGGCAAGACGCTGACGAAGAAGAACACGTTCACCGACTTCGTCGCGGTCGCCGACCACCTGATCGAGTCCGGCCGCACCACCGCGGACCGGCTCGTGGCCGAGGGCGGCAGCGCCGGCGGGCTCCTCATGGGTGCGGTGGCGAACATCGCACCGGACCGGTTCGCCGGGATCGTCGCCGCGGTGCCGTTCGTCGACGCGCTCACGAGCATCCTCGACCCCGACCTGCCCCTGACCGTCATCGAGTGGGACGAGTGGGGCGACCCGCTACACGACGCCGAGGTCTACCGCTACATGAGCGAGTACACCCCGTACGAGAACGTCCGCGACGACGTGCAGTACCCGCGGATCCTCGCCGTGACGTCGATCAACGACACCCGTGTGCTCTACGTCGAGCCGGCGAAGTGGACCGCGAAGCTGCGCGAGGTCGGGGCGCCAGTGCTGCTGAAGACCGAGATGTCCGCGGGCCACGGCGGCGTGAGCGGTCGGTACGCCTCGTGGAAGGAGCGGGCGTTCGAGCTCGCTTGGCTGCTCGACGTGCTCGGGCTGGCCGACGAGACGCCCGCCGCCTGATGACTTCGTGAGCAGAAATGGTCGGGTTGCGCGCGCGCACCCGACCATTTCTGCTCACCAAGCGAACGCCCGCGCCCGCGACCCGCGACCCGCGCCCCGAGTCGCGCGGCACCCGCCGCGCGGCGCGCCTCACACGCGGTTGAGCGCGTGCACCGCCTCGTCGTAGGACTCCTCGGCCAGGCGCACCCGGTCCCCCGCGAGTACGCCGTAGCCGAACGTCCCCTCGCCACCGCGTTCGGCGATCGCCGCGTTGGTCCGCAGCGCGTCGAGGGCGTGCAGCGATCGAACACGCTCGGTCAGCACGTCGGCTGCGCTGCCGATCCGCTTCCACAGCGCGTGCGGGAACGCGTCGTCGCCGAGGACGTCCATCGCCATCCGTGCCCGCATCGTGCCCTGCCAGGCGGCTTCGGTGGTCGCACGGTCGGCGGCCTCGCGCTCGGCGGCGGTGTCCGAGGTGTCGTCGGCGACCGCGGCCCGGACGAGCTCGCGGATGTGCGGCTTCACGACGGCGCCGACGTCCTGCGCGACCTTCTTCGGCGAACGGAGCGACCACTCGGTCGGGGTCGGACGTTCGACGGCGTCGTCGAGCGCGTCGAGCAGCTCGAGGAACGGCTCGCCGTGCACGAACGCGACGACGTCCCGCACCGACTGGTCGCGGCGCTCACGGGTCGACGCCAGGATGCGTTCGCGGGTCATGGAGTCGACCAGGTCGTCCTGCGCCGGGGTCGACGCGCGCGGCAACCGGTCGATGAGGTACTCGTTGAGTGCTGCGCGCGCGGTCACGGCAGCCAGGCCGTCGGCCGCCTCGGCGGCTCGGTCGACGGCGTCACCGTCGGCGAACGCCGGACGGTAGGCGCCGAGGATCGAGGCGATCTCGAGTGCGGTCTCAGCCGTCTGCCGGAGGTCGGCCGCGTCGCCGGAGCGGAGCCGCGATTCCTGGCCGAGCAGCGCAGCGCGCAGCTTCCGCAGTCGCTTCGCGAGGACGCGTGCGGTCGTGCCCTTGTCCGGCTTCTCCTCGGTCTGGAGGCGCGGTGCCGGTGCTCCTGCCAGCCCGCGTGCCAGCTTGGACGCGACGGCGGCGGGGCCGGCGCCCACGGCCGCGAAGCGCCCGTCCAGGGCCGCGAAGAGCTCGTGCGCGACCTGCGGGTCGACGTCGGCGACGGCCTCGACCTCGACCTCGCGCCAGGTGCGCGGCGTCTCCGGAGCGTCGTCGTCGAGGCGCTGCGCGGTCACCTGGTCGTCGGCGAGCTCGGCGACCTGGTCGCCGTCCTCGTCGAGCAGGCGGGTGACGGTGCGGGTGGTCGTGATGCGGACCACGGGGCGCAGGCCACGGCCGCGACGCTCGGTGAAGAGCGCCGCGAGGACCTCGGTCGGCACCGTGTCGGCGTCGTCGGTCAGCGGGAAGTGCTGCTCGTGGCGGACCGTGTCCGACTCGGAGCGCTTGATGTGCCACCCGGCATCGGGGCCACCGGTCCGACGGCGGACCGTGACCCGCGCCGCCACCAGGTCGTACCGCTCGGTGTCCCAGTACGTCGCATCGAGCTCGAACGGCTCCTGGTGCTCGGTGCGGAGGATGCCACCGGCGCCGACGAGGTCGGGCAGGGCACCGCCCTCTGGCAGGTCGTAGGTGCGCTCGATCTCGAGGTGGGTGTCACTCACACGGTCTTGTCTACCAGGGCTTCGCCGTGCGCCCCGACCACCGCGGGCGCATCGGTGGAGAACCGTGACGCCACCGCTCCGGCGAGGACGATCGCCAGGTGGGGCAGGGTGACGAGGAACGGGCTCCACCGCACCGGGACGAGCGGGTAGAGCACGCCGGCCCACTGCAGGGCGAAGACAGCGACCGGGAGGACCAGGAGTACCCAGGTCCACCGCGCAGCGCGTGCCGCGACCAGCCACCCGGCAAGGGCGAGGACGACGGGCACCAGGGCGATCGGCAGGCTCGTCGGCGGCGTGAGGATCGGCTGCAGCGCACCGCCGACGGCCGCCGCGACGATCATGCTGGCGCCGAGGCGACGGCGTCGAGCACCCGTGCGGAGCGTGAGCGCTGCCAGCGCGATGGCCGCACCGGGCACGAAGAACACCAGAGACCACGTCCCGGTGATGCCGAGGACTCGGTCCGAGGCACTCTCGTAGCCGTAGTTCGGCTGCAGGATGAGCCACGCCCCTTCCACGAGCAACGACACGACCGCGAGGGCGACCAGCACCGGCACGGTCCGGATGGTGTGCGGTGCAGAACGGACGGGTGTCGGCAGTGCGGTCATGGTGTCCCCCCAGGTGGATCGGTGGCCGGCGCGTCTGTGGAACAGCGCCGTGGTGAACGCGCCGAACGCGAGTGCAGTCGGCGAGAGGTCGAGTTCGTGGGCATCGCGCACGTCGGCGAGCCACTGCTCGCGGCGGGCGGCGCGGTGTGCTGCGGGCGAGACGGCGACGGCGGCCCCCACGAGCACCCGGTCGAGCGCGCTCACGAGGTCACCGGCCGGTGGGCCGAGCGAGCCGGACGAACGGGCGTCGCGGCGGACGGACGCGCGGCGACGAGGTCGCGTGCGGCGTCGAACCCATCGGGCGTGAACTCGTAGAGCCGACGACGCGGCCCCGGTCGGTCGGTCTCGTCGTCCCACGACGACGTGATCCACCCCTGCCGCTCGAGTCGCTCGAGGATCGGGTAGACGGTGCCGGCCTGGCGCCCGGTGGCCTTGATGACGAGCAGCCCCCATGCCGGGCCGTCGGCGGCCAGCAGTGCGTCGAGCACGTCGAGCGTCGGGGCGGTGACGCGTCGGATCGGATCCATGCGGCTTAACCTAGCTATATCGGATAAGCACGTCAAGGGTGTCCAGACAGCGGGGTTAGCCTGGCGCCATGAGCGACACGATCACCCGCGAGCAGTTCACCCCCGAAGCCGGCGGCGTCACGATGTTCACGACCACCTGGTGCGGCTACTGCGCCCGGCTGAAGAACCAGATGACGAAGGCCGGCGTGCCCTTCACCGAGGTCGACATCGAGCAGACCCCGGGCACGGCGGAACTCGTCGCCGAGGTCAACGGCGGCAACCAGACCGTCCCGACGCTCGTGTTCCCCGACGGCAGCACGGCGACGAACCCGTCGCTGGCCGAGGTGCAGTCCCGCATCTGAGCGGCACCCCCTGGCGCGAAGCCCCGCACGACCGAAGTCCGTCCGAACCGCGTGATCACGTGGTTCGGACGGACTTTGGTTGTGCTGAACGGATGCGCGTCGCGCGCCGCCCGCCCCGGAGCTAGCCCCCGAGCGCCTCGGTCAGCAGCGCGGCCATGGCGTCGAGCTGGATGTCGCCGGAGTCGACGAGTTCCTCGTCCGAACCGTCGAGCGCGCGAGCGGCCAGGGACGCCTTCGAGTCGATGAGCTCGGCGATCTTGGTGTCGATCGTCTGCGCGGCGATGATGCGCCACGCGGTGACGGGCTCTTCCTGCCCGATGCGGTGCACGCGGTCGATCGCCTGGGTCTGCTCGGCGCTCGTCCACGACAGCTCGGCGAGCACGACGTTGGACGCCACCTGCAGGTTCAGGCCCACGCCGGCCGCGGTGAGCGAGCAGACGATCACGGCGACGTCGGGGTCGTTCACGAACGAGTCGATCTGCGCCGTGCGCTGCGTGGCCGTCTGGTCGCCGCGGATCGTGGCGGTGCGCAGGCCACGTCGAGCGAAGACCTCTTCCGCCTGGTCCATCACGTCGAGGTGCTTCGCGAAGAACACGACCTTGCCGACGTTCGACGCGAGCTGCGCGGCGTAGTCCGCTGCGAGCTGGGCCTTGGCGCGACCGATGCGTCGGACCATCGAGAACACGTTCTCGCCGGTCGACGAGGCGTCCTGGTCCTCGAGCTCCCAGCGCGCGACCTGCCGGACGAGCTTGTGGTCGATGCCGACGACCGGGTCCTGCCCGGTGCGGGCGTCGAGCGCCTGGTGGTACCGGCGGACGAGCTTCGCGGTGAGCTCGCGCTCGGCATCGCGGATGGAGCGGCCCTCGTCGCCGTCGAGCTCGACGGGGATGTCGGCGATCCGGCGGGCAGGGATGTCCGCGGCGACGTCGACCTTGCGGCGTCGGACGATGCCCTGGTCGATCACGGCACGGCGGGCCTCGACGAAGAAGCCCTGGTCGGCCGGCGTCAAGCCGATCTCCTCGAGCTCGTTCATGAGCTTCGCGCGGGGCTTCTTGTCGTCGATCCAGCCGAGGTACTCCCAGATGGTCCGGAAGTCCTCGACCGAGTTGATCAGCGGGGTGCCCGTCAGCGCCATGAGCAGCGGTGCCGCGGTGCGCTGCCGGATGCGGTCGGCGATCTGCAGCACGAAGCGAGCGCGCTGCGAGTCCTTGTTCTTGATGAAGTGTGCCTCGTCGACGACCATGCCCTTGAAGCCGAAGCCCCCGAGCCAGCCGGCGTGCCGGTCGAGGATCTCGTAGTTCACGATGATGATGTCGGCGAACCCGTCGAGGTCGTTGCCGTCCCCGTGGATGACGGTAGCGCGGTGGTTCGGCACCCAGCGCTCGGCTTCGCGCGCCCAGTTCGTCTTGACGACGTTCGGCACCACGACGAGCAGCGGGAACGCGTTGGCGGCGTCGGCGGCGAGCAACGACTGCGCTGTCTTGCCGAGGCCCGGCTCGTCGGCGAGCAGGAACGTGCGGTGCCCCTGCGACGCGGCGGCGACCAGTTCGGCCTGGTGCTTCATCAGGGTGGTGCCGGAGCGGGAGTGCAGCGAGGTCGGCTCGGGCAGCGGCATCGTCGCCGCTCCCCCGCCTGCGCCGTACTCGAACGACTTGAACAGCGGACCGAAGAGCTCCCAGTTCGCCAGGCGACGCGGGTGCGCGACGGGCTGGTCGGCGAGCGCGAAGTCCGGCGGCAGGAACGGGTTGGCGAGCTGACGCTGCACGACCGCCTGCGGGGTGACCGCGCGCACCGGGGTCTCGGCGACCGGGGTGGGCTCCGCTGCGATGACGAGGTCCTCGGGCTGCAGCTCCATGCCGCCGGCGATCATCATGTCGCGCTTGACGGCGCGGGTCGCCTCGGAGACCTGCACCTCTTCTGCCAGCAGCTGGATGACGCTGGTGTCGCGGGCCGCGGTCTTCGCGAGGATCGTCGCCACGCCGTCGAGCCGCTTGAGCTGCTCGGCGCGCTGCGAGTCGGTGAGGTCGGTGTCGCCCTTCACCCGAGCGCGCTCTTCGCGCATGAGCAGTGCGACGGCCTGGAACTTCGTCCGGTTCGTCGCCTTGAGCGGTCCGCGCTGCGCCGCCGCCTCGACCTCGCGCACCGCGCGGGCGAGGACGGGGATCACGCCGTCGTTGTCCAGCGGCCTCGTCCGACGTGACGCGGTCCGCGTCCCGCCGGCAGCTCGCCGGGTGCCTGATCGAGCCAACGCTCCTCCTGTTCCGCCCACGCATCGGGGCGAGCCGCCCGTGGGGCGGAAGTCCTGCACCGGGGCCTGACACGGCTCCGGTTCGGCTGCGGGCCACCGTGGCCCACCGCTTCGCCGGTCCCCGCTTCGGGACGTCCGGTGGAGTCCCGCGGACCGTTCCACCGCGAGCGCCTGCTCGGCGCCGGGTGCGACGGTCCGCGCCGGGATCCGGCGTCGTCACACGCACGTGACGCCCCCGCGGGGCGGTCACGGCCCGGTTCCCGCGTCGATCAAGTGATCGACGGCTGCGTCCGGAATCGACGCGGCACGCGGGAACGCGGTGCGTGCGCGCTCAGTTTACTCCCCGACCCCCGACAGAGGCGACTCCTCGTCGCCCGCGCGCGTCGCGCCTCCTGGCCGTTGCGGCCCGAGCGTCCCCTTCCCGCGCGCGTCCCACGGGATCTGGAACGTTCGCGACGGCCGACCGGGAGGCCCGGGGCGGGCCCGCCCCGGGCCTCCCGACCGCCACGGGTCGCATTCACCGCCGCGCCCGGGGTTCCGAAATCTTGGCATCTCACGCCGCCTCGGAAGCGTCCGTGGAACCTCGGCGCACCGCGCGCGGCATGTCGTGGAACCTCGGCGCTCGGCGCGTGGCGTGTCGTGAAAACTGGGCGCTAGGCGCGCGGCGTGCCGTGGAACCCCGTCAGACGCGGGGCGCGGACCGCGGGCGGACCAGGCCGGCCGCCGGCAGGACCGGAGCAGCCTCGGCCAACGCGGCCCGCGTCGCCGCGAGGAGCTGCTCGGCGGTCTGGATGCCGTTCGCGGAGCCGGTGGTCGCCTGGCCGCCGGCGTGGGCCAGCAGCTGGGCACCGATTGCGGGCCCGATGCGGTCGGTCTCGCGCGAGTTGCGGGCGACCCAGTCGCGGGCGATCGCGTCGGCGAGGCGCTCGGCTGCGGCTCCGCGGTCGGCGTCTCCGCGCGATCGGTGCCAGAGGCCGGTGACGACCAGGTGGGCGACGACCGCCCCGATGTCGCGGACCGGGAAGCCCCATCCCGCGGTGTCGATGTCCAGCAGGCCGGAGATGCGCCAGGGCTCGTCCTCGTCGACGAAGACCTGCTCGAGGTGCAGGTCGCCGTGCACGACCTGCTTCGTCGCGCTCGTCCAGCCGATCGACCGGCGGCCGATGGCGTCGTACAGGCGGTCGATCTCGTCGGCGTCCTGCGGCAACGCGGCGATGAGCGTGCGGCGGTGCCAGTCGGCGTGGTCCATCGCGTCGGCACGGGCCTGCTGGGTCATCGGGACGGTCGCGACCCGACCGCTCAGGGCGGCCAGCGACGCGACGAACCGCGGGTCGTCGGCGATGTCGAGGATGCGGCTGCCGGCCGGCACGCCGCGGATCCGCTCGAGCACGAGGAGCCCGTCGCCGCGGCTGGACAGCACGCGGGGCACCGGCAGGCCCGCCGCCACGAACTGCTCGTGCGACTTCACGATCGGCGCGACCCGGTGCGGACGGACGATCTTCAGGAACAGGGTTCGCTCGGGGGCGTCCACCCGCACCACCGCCCGCTTGCCCGGTCGGTACGCGGCCACCGTGAGCACCGGGTCGGTGACGGGCATGCCGAGCGTCGTCAGGAGCTCGGCGACCGCGTCCCGGTAGGTCACCTGCGGCAGCACCGGCAGACCCGGGTCGTTCGGGTACGCCCACACCGAGACGGGTTCGCCGGTCGCGGGATCGGTGACGATCGCACTGTTCTGGTCGTGCGCGCCGCCGGTGTCGACGTACGTCAGGACGGTGGCGCGCTGACCGTTCCGGTCGACGGTGTCGACCTCGTAGCCGTACAGGTAGCCGTTGCCCGAGGGCTCGACGGAGTGCGCCCGTGCGGCCACGACAGAGGTCCCGGAGCCGGCGAAGGCCTGCGGGATGACGCGCTCATGGTTGGGCCACACGACATCAGTCAACCGTGTCCGGACGTTTTCGTCGCGTTCGTGCACGGCTCGGCGTGCGGGCGGTGGCTAGCGTGGTCGAGGTGAACCCGGTCGCGCGTCTCCGCAGCTCCAGTCGCACGCCGTTCCTGCAGGTCGTGAAGACCGCGGTCGCGGTCGTCGCGGCGGTGCTGCTGTGCCGGCTGCTGATCCAGGGACCGTTCCCGACCTTCGCCGCGATCGCCGCGCTGCTCGTCGTGCAGCCGAGCATCAACCAGTCGTTCGTCAAGGGCCTCGAGCGGAGCGCCGGGGTCGTGCTCGGCGTGCTGCTCGCCACCGGGTTCCACCTGCTGCTCGGCGACTCGGTGTGGGTCGTCCTGCTCGTGGTCGTGCTCGCCATCCTCATCGCCTGGGTGCTCCGGCTGACCCCGACCTCGGCGACCCAGGTCAGCATCAGCGGGATGCTCGTGCTCACCGCGGGGGTCGTCACGCCGAACTACTCGGCCGACCGGATCCTCGAGACCGTGATCGGTGCGGTCGTCGCCCTCGTCGTGAACGCCCTGATCATCCCGCCGGTCCTGCTCGAGCCCGCTCACCTCGCCGTCGCCCGACTCGCCCGCGACACCGCCGTGGCCTTCGAACGCGTCGCGATCGGCCTGACCGAGGGGTGGGACCGCGACCGGTGGCAGGACGCCCTGGTGCGGGCGCGCGCGCTCCGGCAGCAGCACGCGAAGACCGAGGCATCACTGAACGCGGCTCGCGAGTCCCTGACGATGAACCCACGAGGCGGCCGGCACCGCACGATCCTCGACCGCGACGTCGCCATCACCGAGCACCTGCGCGTCCTGGTGACGCGCGTCACCGGCATGACCCGGGCGATCCACGACAACACCGCACCAGACCTGCGCGCTGACCCGGTGGTCGGTGGCATCGCGACCGAGGTGGCCCGGATCGGCTCGGACGTCCGCGCGCTGAGCGCCCGGGTCGAGTCGACACGGCTGGACCCGTCGTTCGCCGCGGGTGCCGATGGGGACGATGCCGGGGTGGCGACCGCGGAACCCGCGCTGACGGCACCGATGGAGATCGTGCGACCGAACTCACGGCACTGGGTGCTCATCGGCGCTCTGCTCGAGGACGTCCGACGCGTGCGCGAGGAGCTGCTCGGCGAGGACGACTGACGCCGGTCGACGCGGCGTGCTAGCGCCGGCGCCGGTCGGGCGCGGCGTGCCGGTGCCGGTCAGCGCGTGGCGCGTGCGGCTTCGGCCGCCGTCTGCACGACGTCGTCCCAGATCACCGCGGCCGGCACGGCGGGATCGGTGCCGGGAACGCCGACGTCGGCGAACCGGCTGATCTCCGCGACGACGGCCTCGGTGCCGACCTCGCGCGCCGCGCGGCTCGCCACATCGGGGACGGCCGTCCGCAGTTCGGCGACCACGCGGTCGCGGCGGACGCCCTCCATCTGGCCGAGCGCGCCGATGCCCTTCCACGCGGCGTCGAGCTCCGCGCGGAGACGGACGATGGCCGGGTGGTCGACGGACGGGTGGTCGACGGACGCGTGGTCGATCGGGTCGTTCATGGTGCCCCCTGGTGCAACGGACCGCCCTTCGGGTAAGCGCTGTCCGCCAGGTGATCCTACCAATGAAGCAAGAAGTCCTCATGTCCCTAGAACGCGGGACAGACCGTTCTGCCCGGTGGCCTGGCAGCCACGGTACCCGCTCCTGTGACGAGATTCAGTGAGTTCGGCCCGGGCATCGGCCCTCCGCGCCCGTTCGATGCCACGATGGGTCCGAGGAGGTCCACTATGCGGCTGTTGGTGGTCGAGGACGACGATGAGATGCGTGCCCTGATGGAGCGCGGTCTCGCTGCCGAGGGGTACCGCGTGACGGCGGTGGAGAACGGGGTCGAGGCGCTCATCGCCCTCGGCGAGCAGGCGTTCGACCTGGCCGTCGTGGACGTGATGATGCCCGGCATGTCCGGGTTCGAGCTCGCACGACGGATCCGCGAGCGCGAGGACCCCGTGCGGATCCTGCTCGTCACCGCGCGCGACGCCGTGGACGACCGCGTGTTCGGCCTCGACGCCGGGGCGGACGACTACCTCACCAAGCCGTTCGCGTTCGCCGAGCTCACCGCCAGGCTCCGCGCCCTCGGTCGCCGCGAGTCCGCCGGGGCACCTCGAACGATCGAGGTCGGCGACGTCTCTATCGACTCCGAGGCCCGTCGCATCTCGATCAAGGGCCAGCGCGTCGCCGTCAGCCCGACCGAGTTCGCGCTGCTCCGCCTGCTCGCGCGCTCCGCCGGCAGCGTGGTCGACCGGCCGAAGATCCTCGAAGAGGTCTGGGACGGCTCGCAGCACGTCGACCCGAACGTCGTCGAGCAGTACATCTCGTACCTCCGCAAGAAGCTCGTTGCCCACGAGGCCACCGTCGCGATCGCCACCGTGCGCGGCCGCGGGTACCGCCTGGATCTGCTCGGGGCGTGAGCGGGGCCTCCGCTCGCCCGGGGCCGGACCGCCCACGACGCGGTCTGGTCCGCCCCCTGCGCCTGCTGTCGCTGCGGGCACGGATCACGATCGGCTCGACGGCGATCGCCGCGGTCGTGATCGTGCTGCTCGTGCTGGTGATGCGGTTCCAGGTGGTCAGCGTCGTCGCGAGTGCGACCCGGACCCTGCTGGACGCCGACGCCGACCCCTACGTCGCCACGCTCGAGGTGGACAGTGATCCCGACCTGTCCCCGCCGGGCAACGCGCAGCTCGTCGCCGTGGTCTCACCGTCCGGAGACATCGTGCTCTCGACGATGCCCACCCGCGTGGAGAGCGCCCTCGGCAGCCTGACCTCCACGGCGGCCGGCACCTCGATCATCCGGGTGTCCGGGTCCGAGTACCGCGTAGTGGTCGAACACCCCGTGAACCAGGCCGGCCGGTGGACGGTCGTCGCCGCCCGGAACTCGCAGGCCGAGGCGATCGTGGTCGACGACCTCACCTCGACCCTGTCGCTCACGGGCGTCGCGATCCTGCTCGCCTTCGGCATCGCCTCGTGGATCCTGGCGACCGCGGCACTCCGTCCCGTCAACCGCATGCGCCGTGAGGCCGAGCGGCTGTCCGTCGCGCCCGAACGGGCCGAGCTGCCCGTCGGGCCCGCGCAGGACGAACTCGCGTCCCTCGCCACGACCCTCAACGCCTTCCTCGCCCGCACGCGCCAGGCCACCGAGCGGGAACGGCAGATGGTGTCCGACGCCAGCCACGAGCTCCGCACACCGCTCGCCATCCTGACCACCCAGCTCGACCTGGCGTCGCTCGACGGTGACGACGCCGCTGCCCTGGCCGCCCACATCGAGCGCGCCAAGCACAGCGTCGCCCGGCTCTCCCGGTTGGCGAACGACCTGCTCGCGCTGTCGCGGATCGAGGAGTCCGAACGGCTGGAACAGGACGGCGACCAGCGCCCGGAGACCGCCTGGTCCGACCTCGGTGACGAGGTCATGGCGGCCGTCGACCGGGTCCGGCTCATCGCGTCAGCCAAGGACGTCACCGTCGACTTCGACCTCGAGGCCCCGGTGGGCGTCGGTGGCTCCGGGCCCGGCATCGGCGGTGGGACCCACGAGCCCCGCTACCGGCTCGACACCGGCGGCATGGCGCAGCTCGTCACGAACATCGCGGGCAACGCGGTGTCGGCGCTCCCCCGCGGTGGCGGCATCTTCGTGTCCTGGCGCAGCACCGGCGGCGAGGGTGTCCTGCAGGTCACCGACGACGGCCCCGGTGTCCCCGAGTCGTTCATCCCGGTGGCGTTCGACCGGTTCACCCGACCGGACGAGGCACGGAAGTCGCGCCCGAACCCCGACCCGGCCACCGGTGCGATCGCCCTGCCGGGTGGATCCGGCCTGGGGCTCGCGATCGTCCGTGCGGTGGCCGAGCGCGCCGGTGGGACGGCGTCGCTGCGGAACGTGCGCTCCGGCGGGCTCGAGGTCACGGTGCGACTGCCCGAGGTCGAGTAGCCGCGCGCCTACTCCGCCGCCCGCCGCCCGCCGCGCGCGGACCGCCGCCCCCGACCACTCACTGGAAGTCCCGCGACCGCGTGCGCACGGACAGCGACAGGTGCTCGATCCGGTCAGCCACCAGGTTGACCACGCCGTCGGGCGAGCGCTCGAGGATGCCGCGGACGATCACCGCCGGGGATTCCCGGGCAACCCGGCGGTACCGCCCCCACACCCCGACGCTGCAGATGACGTTGACCAGCCCGGTCTCGTCCTCGACGTTCATGAACGTGATCCCCGACGCCGTCGCCGGACGCTGCCGGTGCGTGACGATCCCGCCGATCTCGACCCGCCGCCCGGTCTCGGCCGTCGCGGTGTCCTGCACGCTGAGCACCCGGCGGGCGGCGAGCCGGTCGCGCACGTGCCGGACGGGGTGGTCGTCGGTCGTCATGCCCGTCGACCACATGTCGGCGATCAGGACGTCGCCGCTCGTCATCTGCCCGAACAGCGGCGGTTGGACGACGACCTGCGTGTCCGGCAGCTGGTCAGCGCGCTCCGCAGCGGCCTGCGCCGCCGACCACATCGCCCCGCGGCGGTCGATGTCGAACGGGGCGAAGGCGTCGGCTGCGGCGAGCGCCTCGAGCTGCGCCGTCGTCAGCCCCACCCGGCGGGCCAGGTCGGACATGTCGACGAAGGGACCGTTCGCGTCACGCTCGGCGACGATCTTCTCGGCGCTCTTCCGGCTGAGCGAGGCGACCTCGGCGAGTCCGAGCCGGACCGCGAACGCGCCGTCGCGGCGGTGCCGTGCGGTGTCGTCGGGCAGTGCCTTGTCGAAGGGCAGCACCGGCGGCTGCTCGGTGTGCAGGCAGGCGTCGTCACCGCACGGGGGCACCACCTGGTCGTCGCCGAGCGGTTCGAGCGTCGCGTCGACACCGGAGCGCAGGATGTCCGGTCGGAGCACCTGGACGCCGTGCCGACGGGCGTCGGCGACCAGGGTCTGCGGTGAGTAGAACCCCATCGGCTGCGCCCGGAGCAGCGCGGCCAGGAACGCCCCCGGGTAGTGCAGGCGCATCCAGGCGCTCGCGTAGACGATCAGGGCGAAGCTGATCGAGTGGCTCTCCGCGAAGCCGAAGTTCGCGAACGCCTGAATCTTCGCGTAGATCGCGTCGGCGTCCTCGCCGTGGATGCCGTTGTCCGACATGCCCGCGTAGAGCTTGTCGCGCAGCCGGTCGATCTTCTCGTGGCCGCGCTTCGACCCCATCGCCCGCCGCAGCAGGTCGGCGTCGTCGCCCGAGCAGTTGCCGACCGCGATCGCCATCTGCATGAGCTGCTCCTGGAACAGCGGCACCCCGAGGGTGCGTTCGAGCACCGGTTCGAGCGACGGGTGGATGTACGTGATCGGTTCCTCGCCGGTCCGACGCCGGATGTAGGGGTGCACGGCACCGCCCTGGATCGGGCCGGGGCGGACGAGGGCGACCTCGATCACCAGGTCGTAGAACCGCCGTGGGAGCAGCCGGGGCAGGGTGCCCATCTGCGCGCGGGACTCCACCTGGAACACCCCGATGGTGTCGGCTCGGCAGAGCTGGTCGTAGACGCCCTGTTCCTCCTTCGGCATGGAGTGCATCTCCCAGCGTTCCCCGCAGTGCTCCGCCGCCAGGTCGAACGAGTACTGCAGCGCCGCGAGCATGCCGAGGCCGAGCATGTCGAACTTCACGAGCCCCATGAAGGCGCAGTCGTCCTTGTCCCACTGCAGCACGGTGCGGCCGTCCATCCGCGCGTGCTCGATCGGCACGACCTCGCCCACCGGCCGGTCGGTGAGCACCATGCCACCCGAGTGGATGCCGAGGTGGCGCGGGAAGCCCAGGACGTCGCTCGCCAGCCCGACGACGGCCGGCGGTATGTCGTGGTCCTGGCTCTCGGTCACCGAGCCCCACCGCTCGACCTGCTTCGACCAGGCGTCCTGCTGCCCCGGGCTGTGGCCGAGTGCCTTCGCCATGTCGCGGACGGCACCCTTCGGGCGGTACGTGATGACGTTCGCGACCTGGGCGGCGTTGTACCGGCCGTACTTCTCGTAGACGTACTGGATCACCTCTTCGCGGCGGTCCGAGTCGAAGTCGACGTCGATGTCGGGTTCTTCGTCGCGCATCGCCGACAGGAACCGCTCGAACGGCAGGCCGTAGCGGATCGAGTCCACCGCGGTGATCTCGAGCAGGTAGCAGACCGCGGAGTTCGCGGCGGAGCCCCGCCCCTGGCAGAGGATCCCCCGGCCGCGGGCGTACTGCACCATGTCGCGCACGATCAGGAAGTAGCCGGGGAAGTTCTTGTCCTCGATCACCGCGAGCTCGCGTTCGATGCGCTCGCGCTTCTGGGGGTCCACGCCGTCGGCACTGCCGGGGTAGAGGCGACGTGCACCCGTCCAGGTGAGTTCCCGCAACCAGGACATCGCGGTGTGGCCGTCCGGCACGTCGAGGTCGGGCAGCCCGGGCTTGACCGTGCGCAGCCGGAACCCGAGTTCGTCGGCCAGCGTGACGGTGTTCTCGATCGCCCCCGGGTACCGCCCGAACCGCCGGGTCATCTCGGCGCCGGAGCGCAGGTGCGCGGTGTCGGCGGCCGGCAGCCACCCGTCGATCTCGTCGAGGCTGCGCCGGGCCCGCACCGCGGCCAGCGCCGTCGCCACCGGGAACCGGTCCGGGGTGGCGTAGTGGACGTTGCCGGTCGCGACCAGGGGCAGCGTGTACCGCTCGGCGAGGGTCGCGAGCACGTCGTTCCGCGCACTGTCGAGCGGGTCGCCGTGGTCGAGGAGCTCCACCACGACGTTGCTGCGCCCGAAGCGGTCGAGCAGCACGCGCAGCGCGGTCTCCGCCGCAGACTCCCCGCCCTGCTCGAGCGCCTGCCGGACGGTGCCCTTCCGGCACCCGGTGAGCACCCGCCAGTGTCCGTCGGCCCGCCCCGCGAGCTCGTCGAGGTCGTAGCGCGGGCTGCCCTTCTCGGACCCGGCCGCGAGGTGCGCACTCGTCACCGCGCCCGCGAGCCGGTGGTAGCCGTCCTGCCCGTCGGCGAGCAGGAGCAGGTGGGAGCCCTCGGGATCGGGGACGCCGTTCTGCGGTTCGGTCAGGCCCAGCGAGAGCTCGGTGCCGTAGACGGTGCCGACCTGCGGGTACGCCTCGGCGACCTCGGCCATCCGGGCGGCACCGTAGAAGCCGTCGTGGTCGGTGAGGGCGAGGGCGTGCAGGCGCAGCCGTGCGGCTTCCTCGAACAGCTGCTCGGGCTGGCTGGCACCGTCGAGGAAGCTGAAGGCCGAGTGCGCGTGCAGCTCGGCGTACGGCACGACCGGAGGGCCGTCGTCCGCAGCCGCCGGCTGGTCCGTGGGCACGTACGGCTCGCGCTTGCGCGACCACGCCGGGCTGTCCCCGCCGTCGCCGGCCTTCGCCGTCCCCGGACTGCGCTTGTCCGACAGGGCGCGCTCGAACTGCGACCACGGCACGGGTGGGTTGCTGTAGCCCATCAGGTCCTGCTCCTGGATCGGTTCACGTGGCGATCGCCTCCGCCCACCAGCGGTGGTCCGCCAGCACCAGGTACCAGGCACGGCCCTCGGCGTCGACGAGCTGCAGCCGGTGCAGTCGTCGGCCGCCGGACTCCCACCACCGCACGACGAGCGGCCAGGGGCCCGCCCAGGCCGTGACGGGTGCGAACCCGCCGCCCCGGTCCCCCTCGGCGCGGAAGCGTTCGGGCGCGCCGGACAGCACACCGCGGTCGTCGACGTCGACGCTCGCGCCGTCGCCGGAGACCACGTCGACCGGTCGGGGACGCTCGAGGACGGTGGCGGGCGGCGGACCGGGCAGCTTGCCGGGCCACGGTCGGTCGCGCACGGCGGCCAGGGCGCGCTCACCGCCGGGTGGGGCGTCGCCCCAGGGCACGAGCACCACTCGCTCGGACAGGGTCCGGCCACCACCGACCCGCGGGCTCACCACCCCGTCGTGCCCGACCATGCCCTGGATCCGGGCCAGCCCGTGGTGCACGCGCTCGTCCGGCCCGGAGCCCCAGAGCCCGCGTTCGTGGTTCGCCATGTCGTCGACGGCGACCGGCTCGAGCACGACCGAGGTGACCGGGGCCTCGAGCCCGGTCGGGTCGACCCCGCCGGCGAGCTGCCACCGCACCCGGTCGACGACGTCGGCGGCGTCGAACCACCGGGGGTGCGCCCACGTGCGTTCGAGCAGGATGTCCCGCTCGTCGACGATCCCCACCCGGATGGTCGTCGCGACCAGCCCCGCGGCACGGAGGCGCGCGGCGAAGTCGTCGGCGGAGCGCCGGAACGCGAACGCGATCTGGTCGGCACGGTCGAGCGGGGGCTCGAAGGCGGCCTCGATCCGGAGCTCGGGCGGGATCGCGCGTGCCGAGATCTCCCGCGGGTCGCGTCCGCCGGCCAGCCGGTGCAGGAACGCCCCGGCGACCCCGAACCGGTCGCGGACCTGCTCGTCACTGAGCGACGCGAAATCGCCCAGCGTGGTGATGCCGAGCCGGTCGAGCACCGTCGCGAGCTCGGGGTCGCCGAGCACACCGAGGGGCAGGGCCGCCAGGAAGTCCGACGACCCGGAGACCGGCACGATCCGTACCCGTTCGCCGGGACGCACCGGTCGGGCCCGTGCTGCCTGCTCCGCCGCGAACGGGGTGTCCGCCACACCGGCCCGCACCGCCGGGGCACCGTGGTCGGCCGCGATCCCCGCCAGGGTCGCCGCGGCCGCCCGCTCGCCGCCGTAGTACCGCGCCGGGCCCCGGGCACGCAGGGCGAGGGTGCCGGGCCGCAGTACCTCGACCCCGGGGACGGCCGCCTCGACCGCGCGGATGACGGGTTCGAACGCGCGGTGGTCGAGCGCATCGTCGTAGGGGTGCACGACGAGCTCCGGACAGCGCGCCTGCGCCTCGCGCACCCGGAGGCCCCGGACGACGCCGTGCTGCCGTGCGGACGCGGAGCTCGCGAACACCAGGCCCTTCGCGACCACGGCGAAGGGCTGCTCCGGCGGTGCCCCGGCCGCGCGGGCCGCCGCGATCACCGGCCAGTCCGGGCACCAGAGCACGATGGTCCGGGTCGGTGGCGGCTCGGGCAGCGCCCCGCCGCGGGCGATCGCGTCGGCCCGGACACGCCCCGGCGCGATCACGACGCCACCGCCACGCACAGCAGCACCGCGGCGGTCACGACGCCACCGCCACGCACAGCAGCACCGCGGCGGTCACGACGCCACCGCCACGGGCCGCAGCACCCGGGTGTCGCCGGACCCCACCGACGGCACGGGGGTCGCCGTCCGGACCGTGCCGTCGGCCGCGGGCAGGAGCAGTTCGGCGCTCGTGGGGCGCACCGCACCCGCACGACCGGTCGCCGTCACGGTGGCACGACGCTCGGTCAGGTGCCCGTGGCCCTGCCCGATGCCGCTCCACACCGACGACGTGATCCGCAGCGTGACGTCCGCTCCCGGCCAGGACCCGAGCGCGACGAGGGCCCCGCCGCGTTGCCGGAGCCGGGCCGACAGGCGGGCGACGTCGCCCGGCACCACCCGGCCGAGCGGCCGGGTGAGCACGATCTGGGCGACATCGGCCATCGCCGCGGTCACCGCGAGCCACTGGTCGCCCGGATCGGGGACGAGCACGAGCCGCTCGAGGTCGATCCCCGCAGCGGCCGCGGCCTCGATCCCGAAGGACGGCACCCCGACGACCGCGCACCACGCACCGGCCGCCGAGGCCGCCTGCAGCATGGTGATCGCGAGCAGCACCGACTCGGGGACGGCGTAGGTGCCGCCGACCCGGATCGCACCGCCGGGCAGCAGGGGTTCGAGAGCGGAGGCGGTCGGGAGCCCGGCGGTGTCGACACGGGTGGACTCCATGTCGGTGACCCGGGACCGCAGGGACGTGATGCGGTCGAGCGCCGCCCGGGCGTCACCGAGGTGGTCCGCAGCGCCCGCGCCGCCCCCACGGGCAGCACCCGCGCCCCCGCGCGCAGCACCCGAACCCCCGCGCGCAGCACCGCTCCGCCCGACCCGGTCCGGGCCGGGCGACCGGAGTGCCGCCGCCGTCTGCATGCCCTCATATTCGAACATGTGTTCGATGATGTCAATCGCGTCCGACATCCGTGGACAATCGGGTCGAACGGGTGTTCGGTCAGCTCACCACGTCGCCACCGCACCGACCGCGCCGAGCACGGACCGCGTCTTCGTCACGACCTCGTCTGCCTCGTCCGCCGCCACCGACGACCACGTCACCGCTCCCCCGGCCCCGAGCGTCCGCGACCGGACCTCGACCGGATCCAGCCCGCCGCCCGGTGCGTCCACCACCGTCACCAGTGTCCGGATGACCACCGACAGGTCGACCGCCCCGCTCGCCGAGAAGTACCCGATCGTCCCCGAGTACACCCCGCGCGGCGTGCCCTCGAGCCGGTCGGCGATCGCCATCGCGCTGATCTTCGGCGCGCCGGTCATCGACCCGGGTGGGAACGCCGCCCGCACCACGTCCGCCGGCGACGTCCCCGACGGCAGCACCGCACCGATCGTCGACACCATCTGGTGCACGCTCGCGTAGGTCTCGACCGCACACAGCCGTTCGACGTGCACCGACCCGGGGATCGCCGTCCGCAGCAGGTCGTTCCGCAGCAGGTCCACGATCATCACGTTCTCGGCACGGTCCTTGGCGCTCACCGCGAGTTCGTCCCGCACGGCCGCGTCGGCGGCAGCGTCGGCGAGTCGTCGCCGCGTGCCCTTGATCGGTTCCGCCAGCACGGTGCGGTCCGCGGCGATCCGCAGGAACCGCTCCGGCGACCGGCTCGCCACGCGCAGCGGGCCGAGCCGCAGGTACGCACCGAACGGGACGGGGTCCGACGCCCGCATCCGGAGGTACTCGGACAGGTGCGGGTCCGTGCCGGGGCCGACCCGGGCCTCCCGGCCCCCGCCCGGCACGGAGAAGGAGGTGGTGAGACAGACCTGGAACGCGTTGCCCTCGCGGATCTCGGCGCGGCACGCGTCGACGGCGCGTTCGTGGTCGGCACGCGATGTGCGTCCGACCGCTGACGACACCCCGGCCGGGAGGCCCGTGGCCGCGTCCGCCACGTCGGCCGGCGACGGCGACCCGGTCACCGTCTCGAGCCACGCCCGGTTCTGCGCGCTGGCCGCCGGTTCCGCGTCGGCGACGAGCGTCAGCGCCCAGGCGTCGCCGGTGTGGTCGACGACCACGGCGCGGTCCACGAACCGCAGGTCGGCGTCGGCGTGGCCGTCGGCGGTGCGGTCCGGGCCGCCGGACTCGCGACCGAGCTCGTACCCGAGGAACCCGACCCAGCCGAGTGCGAAGCCGCAGCCGGCGATCGGCTCGGGCAGCTGCGGCGTCCGCGCGAGGAGGTCGGCCAGCACGGTGAAGGCCGGACGGTCGTCGGAGGACGACGAGCCGAACCAGCCGGCAGCGGGCGCGGCGACCTCGACGGACGCCTGCCGGTCCTGGTGGCGGAACCGGGCCGCGAACGGTCCGTCCGCCCACGTGAGCACCGACCATCGCGCCCGTGGTCGAGCGGCGTCGGGTGCGCCCTCCGGCAGCGCGGAGTCGAGCCACACGAGGTCGCCGTCGGCCGCGGCGGCCAGTGCGCCGAGGTCGGGGACCGGATCGAGCCGGCGGACCTCGATGCGGGCGCCGGCCGACGGACCGGTCAGATCGCGGAGATCGTCCATGCGGCAGCGTGGGACGCACCGGGGGCGAGCACCACGAGACCGCGGTCGACACCGTCGTTGAAGGCGTCGGGGGCGCACGTCATCGGCTCGACCGCCAGGCCGGCGCGGTGGTACTCGGGGACGACGTGGTCGGCCGTGTGCACCTGCACCCACGGGCACTCCGGACCGAAGGTCGCGCGGACACCCCGGCCGTCCGCCGCGGTCAGGGCGATGGTCGCTGCCCCGTCGGCGTCGCGGTCGAAGCCCGTGAAGGCGTGGTCGATGAACCGGTCGCCGATGCGTGTGGCGGTGCGCAGGTCGAACTCGTCGTGCACGGGGACCAGGTCGGTCGGGATCAGCCGGTCCGGCGTGACCTCGAGCACCTCGGCCGCGGGCAGGGTGAGGGTCCAGTCGTCGACCGTGCCGGCGCCGGCGACCAGGTACGGGTGCGGGCCGGTCCCCCACGGGGCGTCGTCCGCGCCGGAGTTCGTGCCGGTGATCGTCGTGTGCAGCCCGGCGTCGTCCAGCCGGTACTCGACCAGGACCTCGACGCGGTACGGGTAGCCAGCCTGGGCCTGCACGGTGGTGGCGAGCACCACGCGGTCGGGCTCCTGCGCCTCGACCCGGAAGTCGGTCCAGGCGACCAGTCCGTGCAGGGCGTGGTGCCGTGCCGGTTCGGTGAGCGCGAGCTCGTGGTCGACACCGCCGAACGAGTACTCGCCGTCGACGACGCGGTTCGGCCACGGAGCGAGGACGGCACCGCGGAACGCCGGACGGACCTCGTCGGCGGCGAACGGCACGATCAGGTCGCGACCCTCGTGCCGCAGGGTCCGCAGCGTCGCACCGACCGTGGCGATGTCGGCCGTGTACCCGGCGGCGGAGATCGTCAGCGGGGTTCCGGACAGCGGCGCATCGTTGCTCATGCGCTCAGCGTATCGGGCACGTGCGGCCACCCGCACCACGAGAAAACCCCCGCCGTTCCGGGGAACGACGGGGGTTGTTGGTGGATCTGAGGGGACTCGAACCCCTGACCCCCTGCATGCCATGCAGGTGCGCTACCAGCTGCGCCACAGACCCAGATTGTGTTGCTTCCGTGCCGACCGGTTCCCCGGAGGCACCATAGAAGCGTACACCATGCGAACGCCGGGCAACGAAATCGAAGCCGTCACCCGGGCGCGTCGCTGATCAGGCGGTGTGGTCCACCGGGAGCTCGAGCGGGATGGTCGGGCAGTCTGCCCAGAGCCGCTCGAGCGAGTAGTACTGACGGTCCTCGTCGTGGAAGACGTGGACCACGATGTCGCCGACGTCGATGAGGACCCAGCGGCCCTCGCTCCGGCCTTCGCGGCGGAGGGTCTTGGCGCCGAGCTCGAGGAGGCGCTCCTCGACCGCATCGGCGATGGACTGCACGTTGCGCTCGTTCCGACCGGTTGCGAGCAGGAACACGTCCGTGAGCTGCAACGGCCCGGTCACATCGAGCGCGACGAGGTCCTCGGCCTGCTTGGCGTCCGCCGCGAGAGCGGCGGCCTGCACGAGTTCCAGTGCGCGAGTGGAGGCGGTCACGGATTCCTTCCGGTCGTCGACCCGGCAGGGAGCCGGATCGCTTGATGGGTCACGATCATAAGCCACCCCGCCGACGCACGGCCAGGCCGCGGCCGACGCAGGTGTCGGGATCGGTGGTTCGGGTCGGGGCGTCAGCCGCCGAAGGTGTGGGTCGTGACGAGCGCGACGATGATGACCGCGGCTGCGGCGACACCGACGGCGCCGACCGTGACACCGAGGATGAGCGGCGTGCGCGACTCCTTCGGCTTCGCGGCGGCGAGGACGACCTGGCGGGTCGAGGTGTGGCTGGACACCGCGCGGCTGGCGCGCACCGGGCTGGCGTCGGTCTCCGGCTGCTCGTCGTGCTGCTCGAGCAGGCGGTCGACCTCGGCGCCGTCGATCGGTCGGTGCGACCCCGTCGAGGACAACGACGCGGGCAGGTCGATGGACCCCGTGAGGATCACCTCGCCCGTCGCGTTCAGTGCTCCGGTCGGGTCGGCCAGGGCCGAGTTCGGCAGGATGATCGCGTTGGTGTCGGTGACCGCGATCCGGCGGGTGCCGGTCGAGTCGTCGTGCACCTCGGCGTCGTTCGAGCCGTGCGCCTGCTGCGACCAGTGCCCGACCGGTGGCTCGAAGGCCGTCGTCATCGGCTTCGGCTCGGCCGGCCGCTGGAAGGACGCGGGGACCTTCGGGGGCTCGGTCCGTGCGGGCTCCGGGATCGGGACCTCGTTGGTGTCGTGGTCGGTGTCGTCGTCCTCGGGGTCGAGCGACAGCGGGAACACCGCCGGGGTCGACGGCGCACCGTCGGGGATCCCCGGGAGCGACGTGGCCGAGGGGTGCTCGGGCGCAGCGGCGTCGACCGGTGCGATCGCGTCGGTGCTGGTCTGGCCGGTGCTGGTCTGGCCGGTGCTCGTCTGGTCGGTGCCCGTCTGGTCGCTGGGCGTCGCTGCGGGAGCCGCGTCGGTGGACCCGTATCCGGGCTGTGCGTCGGATGCGTCGTCGCCGTCGTCGGCGGGCGGCGACCAGGTCGACCGGTGGCGCCGGGGCTCCTCGGCGTGCGCAGCGGCTTCGTCGAGCGGTTCGAGGGCGTCGGGCGACCCGTCGGCCTCGGTGGCCTGGGCGACCGCTGCCTCGTCGAGCACCGTGGGGGTCTCGGAACCGGACGGCGCGTCCGCGGCGCGCGGCGCCGAGGTCGGCTCGATGGTGTCGACCGAGCCGAGGACGTCCTCGACGGTGCGGTCGGAGGACTGCGGCGTGGGGTTCTGCAGCGGGACCGGCAGGACCGCCTGGTTCTCGGCGGCGCGCTGCTGTCGGATCTGGCGGCGGGTCAGACCACCGCTTCCGGGCACGATCTCGGTCGCCGAGGCGGGCGGGAACGGCGACACTCCGGCCGCGGGGACGGAGGTCACCGGCACGGAGGGCGCCGAGGCCGGCGTGCCCGTCGGTGCCGACGTCGCCGTCGCGGCGGACGCCGGAGCGGAGGACTGGGCCGGACCGCCGGGAGCGGGTGCCACGTGCGAGCCGGGCCGAGGACGGGGTTCCGTCGACTCGGTGGGTGCGGCGACGGTCGGCGGCGGCGTCGCGGGCTGCGAACCGGCTGCTGCGGCACGCTCCCGCTCGCGCGCCTGACGCCGCGACAGGGGCGGCTGCGCGTCGGACGAACTCATGCAACGCTCCGATACAGGTGGTGCTTGGAGATGTACTGGACGACCCCGTCGGGGACCAGGTACCAGACGGGGGAACCACGTCTCACCCGGTCGCGGCAGTCGGTCGACGAGATGGCCAGTGCGGGGACTTCGAGCAAGCTTACGTCTCGCTCGGGGAGTCCGCTGATGCTCAGGTCGTGTCCCGGACGCGTCACGGCGACGAAGTGCGCGAGGTCCCAGAGACCATCATGGTCTTTCCAGTCGACAATCTGCTGAACGGCGTCTGCGCCCGAGATGAAGACGAGCTGCGCGTCGGGCCGCTGTTCGTGCAGGTCGCGGAGCGTGTCGACCGTGTACGTCGGGCCGGGGCGGTCGATGTCGACGCGGCTCACCGTGAACATCGGGTTGGACGCGGTCGCGATGACCGTCATCAGGTATCGGTGCTCGGCATCCGTGACGCCGGACTTCATGTACGGCTGACCGGTGGGGACGAACACGACCTCGTCCAGGTCGAACGCCCGAGCGACCTCGGACGCCGCGACGAGGTGACCGTGGTGGATGGGGTCGAACGTGCCGCCCATCACCCCGATGCGCGGTCGTCCGGTGCTCTCGAGCATCGGGTGCAGATCAGCTCTTGGTGTGACCGAACTCGTCGACACCCGTCTCGTGGTGGCGGGTGGCCTCGAACTTCTGCGAGTGGCGGTAGGCCACGTCGCGGAAGCTCCAGGTGACGAAGCCCAGGAAGATGAAGAACAGCGCGCCGACCATCGGGAACACGAACGCCGGGGCCCCGGAGGCGTGCTCAGCAGCTTCTGCGAGGAAGGTCATCGTTCGGTGCTCCGTTCGGTCGGGGAAAGACGCCGTTCAGTCTAGCCGCGGATCTGGCCGTTCCCGCGCACGATCCACTTGGTGCTCGTGAGCTCCGGCAACCCCATCGGGCCACGCGCGTGCAGCTTCTGCGTCGAGATGCCCACCTCGGCGCCGAAGCCGAACTCCCCGCCGTCGGTGAAGCGCGTCGACGCGTTCACCATCACGACCGCCGAGTCGACCGTCGCCAGGAACCGCTCGGCCGTGTCGACGTCGTTCGTGACGATCGACTCGGTGTGGTGGGTGGACCAGCGCGCGATGTGCGCCATCGCGGCGTCGACGTCCGGCACGACGCGGATCGACAGGTCGAGGTCCATCGACTCGGTCGCCCAGTCCTCGTCGGTGGCGCGCAGCACGCCCGGCACGATCGCCCGCGTGGCGTCGTCGCCGCGCAGCGTGACGCCGGAGGCGCGGAGCCGGTCCGCGAGCACGGGCAGCAGCCGCTCGGCCGCATGCTCGTGCACGAGCAGGGTCTCGAGGGCGTTGCAGACGCTCGGCCGCTGCACCTTGCTGTTCAGGACGATGTCGACGGCGCGCTGCTCGGGGGCCGACGCGTCGAGGAACACGTGCACCACGCCGGCACCGGTCTCGATCACGGGGACCTGCGACTCGGTGACGACGGTCTGGATGAGCGAGGCGCTGCCGCGCGGGATGAGCACGTCGACCAGGCCGCGGGCGCGCATGAGCTCGGTGGCTCCGGCACGGCCGAACTCGTCGATGGTCTGCACGAGCTCGCGCGGCAGACCGACCGACTCGACGGCGTCCTGGATGCGGGCCACGAGCACGGCGTTCGTCCGCTGGGCGGCGGATCCCCCACGGAGCACGACCGCGTTGCCCGACTTCAGCGCGAGCGAGGCGATGTCGACCGTGACGTTCGGTCGTGCCTCGTAGATGGCGCCGACGACCCCGAACGGCACCCGCACCTGCGTGAGCTGCAGGCCGTTCGGCAGGAGCGAGCCCCGCAGGTGCTCCCCCACCGGGTCCTGCAGGCCGACGACGTCCTCGACCGCGGCGGCCAGTGCCTCGATGCGTGCGGGGTCGAGCCGGAGGCGGTCGACGAGACCGGAGGACAGGCCGATCTCCTCGCCCGCGACCAGGTCACCGTGGTTCGCGGCGACGATCTCGTCGGTGGCTGCGCGGACCCCGGCGGCGATCGCCACCAGGGCGGCGTCCTTGACCGCCGTCGTCGCGGTCGCCAGCGCCGACGAGGCGGTGCGGGCCGCCACGAGCGTGTCGGTCAGGGTCGGGGCGGGCGCGATCGACGACATGGACCGATTCTAGGTCCGACGCGAGCCCGTGTGACGGACGGGACCTGCGCCTCCCGTCAGCCGTCGACGACCCGTGTCAGGGACGCGGCGCGGCGTGGAACCAGGTGCCGACGTGCTCGCCCGACAGGGCGCGGTCGACGAGGGCCGTGGCGGTCACCAGGACCGACGTGCCCGCCTCGGCCGCGAGCCGTGCAGCCGCGACCTTGGTGCCTGCTCCCCCGGTCCCCACGCCGGACTTGCCGACGGAGCCGAAGGTGACGCCGGCGAGCTCGTCGCCGAACGGTACCTCGTCGATGCGCTCGGCGCCGGGCTGCTCCGGCGGCTTCGTGTACAGGGCCTCGACGTCCGACAGCAGCACCAGGGCGTCGGCACCGAGCAGCCGAGCCACCAGGGCAGCGAGCCGGTCGTTGTCGCCGAAGCGGATCTCGTGCGTGGCGACCGTGTCGTTCTCGTTCACGATCGGCAGCACCCGCAGGGCGAGCAGCCGGTCGATGGCGCGTTGCGCGTTGACCCGGTGCGTGGGGTTCTGCAGGTCGCCGGCGGTCAGCAGGATCTGCGCCGCGACGACCCGGTGCCGGTCGAGTTCCTTCTGGTACCGGAACATCAGGACGTTCTGGCCGGTGGCCGCCGCGGCCTGCTGCGTGGCGAGGTCGTCGGGACGGCCCTCGAGCCCGAGGAACGGGAACCCGGTCGCGATCGCACCGGACGACACGAGCACGACCTCGGTGCCACGGCCGTACGCGCTGGCCAGGGCGTCCACCAGTGGACCGATCTGGCCGGCGGCGTCACCGCTGACCGAGGACGAGCCGACCTTGACCACGATCCGCCGCGCACGCGGGATGTCCTCTCGCCGGGTGACGAGTCCGAGGTCGGTGCGGGCGGTCGTGTCGGTCATGCCGCGGTCAGTCCTTCTGGTCGCTGGTCTCGAAGTCACCGGTCTCGACGCCGGTCTCGACTCCGGCCTCGGGGTCGCCGGTCTCGAGGTCGTCGCTGGTGACGACCTCGTCGTTCACCCAGAGGCCGGAGACACGCTCCTGTTCGAGCTCGGCACGGGCAGCGGCCTTGGCGTCCATCCGCTCGAAGTACTCCTCGCGACGCTCGTTGCGGGTCGGACGCGAGGTCGCACCGATGCGGGCGTCGGTCCCGCGCGCGCTCGTGATGAGCTCCGCGGTGGACGTGAGCGTCGGCTCCCAGTCGAAGACCATGCCGCCGTCGCCACCGATCACGACGGTCGAACCGGCGACCGCGCCGGCCTTGAACAAGCCGTCCTCGATGCCGAGCTTCGCGAGCCGGTCGGCCAGGAAGCCGATCGCCTCTTCGTTGGTGAAGTCGGTCTGCTGGATCCAGCGCTCCGGCTTCGCGCCGCGGACGCGGAAGAAGCGGTGCTCCTCGCCGCCCTCGGCACGGACCGTGAAGCCCTGGTCGTTGACGGCACGGGGGCGGATGACGATGCGCTCGACGACGGGCTCGGCCGCGCGCTTGGCACGACCCTGCTCGACGACCTCGGCCAACGCGAAGGTCAGCTCACGCAGACCCTTGTGGGACGCCGTGGAGATCGGGAACACGCGGTAGCCGCGGCCCTCGAGCTCGGCGGTGACGAACTCGGCGAGCTCGGCGGCGTCCGGCACGTCGATCTTGTTGAGCGCGATGAGCTGCGGACGCTCGAGCAGCGGCACCTGGCCCTCGGGGACCGGGTAGCGCTCGAGTTCGCCGAGGATGACGTCGAGGTCGCTGATCGGGTCGCGGCCCGGGTCCATCGTCGCGCAGTCGATGACGTGCAGCAGGGCTTCGCAGCGCTCGACGTGGCGCAGGAACTCGAGGCCGAGGCCCTTGCCCTCGGACGCGCCCTCGATCAGCCCGGGGACGTCCGCGACCGTGAAGCGGCTCTCGCCCGACTCGACGACACCGAGGTTCGGGGTGAGCGTGGTGAAGGGGTAGTCGGCGATCTTCGGCTTCGCGGCCGAGATCGCGGCGATGAGCGAGGACTTGCCGGCGCTCGGGAACCCGACGAGGGCGACGTCGGCGATGGTCTTCAGCTCGAGGCTGATGTCACCCGCCCAGCCCTCGGTGCCGAGGAGCGCGAAGCCGGGGGCCTTGCGCTTGGTGGTGGAGAGCGCCGCGTTGCCGAGGCCGCCCTGTCCACCGGGGGCCACGACGACGCGCATGCCGGGCTCGGTCAGGTCGGCGATGACCTCGCCGGCCTCGTCGTACACGACGGTGCCGATCGGGAGCGGGAGCTCCTGGACCTCGCCGCTGACGCCGCTGCGGTGGTCGCCCATGCCCGGCTGCCCGTTCTTGGACGAACGGTGCGGGGAGCGGTGGTAGCCGAGCAGCGTGGTGACCTGCGGGTCGGCCACGAGCACGATGTCGCCGCCGTCACCGCCGTTGCCGCCGTCGGGCCCGGCGAGGGGCTTGAACTTCTCACGGCGGACCGAGACGCAACCGTTGCCGCCCTTCCCCGCGCTGAGGTGCAGGGTCACGCGGTCGACGAAGGTCGCCATGGTTCCACTCCTGGAAGATCGTTGCGCCGACGGGGTGCGTCAGCGCGTTGTGCCGACGTGATCCGTCGGCGCGTTGTGCCGACGTGATCCGTCGACGGGAAAAGCGAAGGAGGGGCGGGCACTCGGCCCGCCCCTCCCGCTGAAGCTGATCGTCGCGACTACGCGTTGACGATGTTGATGACCTTGCGGCCACCCTTGGTGCCGAACTCGACCGAACCGGCCGAGAGGGCGAACAGCGTGTCGTCGCCACCGCGGCCGACGTTGGCGCCCGGGTGGAAGTGGGTGCCACGCTGGCGGATGATGATCTCACCGGCGTTGACGACCTCGCCACCGAAGCGCTTCACGCCGAGGCGCTGAGCGTTCGAGTCACGACCGTTGCGAGTGGAACTCGCACCCTTCTTGTGTGCCATGAGCTGACTCCCTTACGCGATCTTGGTGATCTTGACGCGGGTCAGTTCAGCGCGGAAACCCTGGCGCTTCTTGTACCCGGTCTTGTTCTTGAACTTCTGGATGATGACCTTCGGACCGCGCAGGTCGTCGAGCACCTCGGCGGTGACGGTCACGTTGACGAGCTCGGAAGCCGCCGACGTGATCTTGTCACCGTCCACGAGGAGCACGGGGGCGAGGTCGATGTTGCCCTTGTCGTCCGCCTTGACACGGTCGACGGTCAGGATGGTGCCGACCTCGACCTTTTCCTGACGGCCGCCGGCGCGCACTACTGCGTAAACCACGTGGAAATCCTTACGTAACTCTGCTTGAGGGAAGTCTCGGGTGCCCACTTCTGCACGAGCGGCTCCCGGAAGGCCGGGCCCGATCGGCGACGCAGGCAGAACGGCCCGCTGACACCAGGGATCGAGAATACTCGATCCCCATGGGTCCGGTCAAACGGCGACACACGTACGATTGCACGGTGACCGTGTTGATCGACCCACCGACGTGGCCCGCTCACGACACTCTGTGGTCGCACCTCGTCAGTGATGAATCCTACGCGGAACTCCACGCGTTCGCTGCACGCGCCGGTGTGCCGCGTCGTGCGTTCGACCACGACCACTACGACGTGCCGCTCGCGAAGTACGACGAACTGGTCGCCGCGGGGGCCTCTGCGGTGTCCGGCCGGGAGCTCGTGCTGCGGCTCATCCGCAGCGGCCTGCGCGTGGCGCAACGCGACAAGCGCGCCCACTGACGCGCCGCGCGCGTGCGTCCGGCACGCACGGTGCGAGGTTCCCGACTCGGTGCGGGGCACGCCGACTCGCACGATGTCCGGAACCTCGCACGGTGCGGACGGGAGGCCCGGCGCACGCCCGCCACGCCCGTCCTGTCGCACGGTGCGGGGCCGCGTCTCGGGCAAGCGCACCGTGCGAGGTTGCCCACTGCGTGCGAGGTCGGCAGCACGGTGCGTCGCCAGAGGCTCGCACCGTGCCGCGGCCGCTGCACCGCCCCGAGAACCTCGCACGGTGCAGCGACAGGCGGATGCCGCACCTCGCAGGACCTCGCAGGACCGCGGTCGCGGGTCGCGCACGTGCGCACCGTGCGAGGTTGACCACATGGTGCGAGGCACGAAGGCCGCACCATGTGGTCAACCTCGCACCGTGCAGCGCCCGCACGATCACACGCCCGCAGGCGCGACGACGCGAGGTCAGCGCGGCGCTGGACCACCCCAGGGGGCTGCCGGCGGCTGCTGCTGGTCCGGACGGGGCTGTACGCCGTACTGGCCGCCGTACTGCCCGTGGGGGTCCGGCTGGACCAGACCCTGTCCGTACGGGCCCTGCTGCGGCTGCTGCGGCCCCGGCTGCACGGTCGCGGGCGGGACGGCGTCGGCGGGCCGCACCGTCCCCGGCAGGCCGGACGTCGGCGCGGCGCCACGGTTCCGTCGCGGGCGCCCGAGCCACAGCCACGCCGCGGTCGCGCTCGCCAGGAGCATCACCGTGAACGGCACGCCGTTGCGGAGCGGGTTCGTGACGACGTCGATGACCAGGCGCGACCCTCCCGAGGTGATCGCACCGAACGCGCCCGTGAAGACACCGACGAGCGCGAGGGCGATCGTCCCGGCAGCCCCGGCGAGCACGGCACGGAGCAGCACGGTCGGCAGCGGACTGCGGCGGGCGATCGGCGTCAGGAACGCCAGCGCCAGGAACGCCCCCGCGTAGAACGGGAACGGCGCCAGGAACACCGAGGCGATGAAGCTGCCGACCAGGCTGGCCCCCGTGCCGTAGTGCGCGAACGGACTGACGACGAGCGACGTCCCGATGAGCCCGACGATGCCGGACACGAACTCGACCAGCACGAGGGACACCACGGCGATGAGCGCCCCGGCGGTGTTGTTCACCGAGGCGCCGGGCGCGAAGGCCCGACGCGGATCGGCCGGCGCACGGGGCGGTCGCGGCGGGGCGTAGGGCACCCCGGCGGCGGGCTGGACGCCGTGCGGCGGCTGCCCACCAGGCTGCGGCTGCCCAACAGGCTGCCCACCGTACGGCGGGGCGGAACCGCCGGCTCCCCCGGGGCCGGGCGGTGCGGGCTGCTGCCAGCCCGCACCGTAGTACCCACGATCCTGCTGCGGGTCACCGGGGTTCGTCACGCTCAGTTCCCCAGGATGACGGAGCCGTCGGTGTCCTCGCCGGATGCACCCTCGGTCGTGGCCGGCGCACTGATGCTCGGCGACGACACCCGGCGGGACCGCGAACGACCCTGACCCGGCTGCTTCGGCTCCGGCAGCGCCTGGAGCACGGAGTCCAACAGCGACTCGGCGTCCGGGGCGACCTGCCGCGGCTCGCGCTTCGGGGCGGCGTTGAGCGGGATGTCCAGGATCGCGACCGTGTTCTCGGTCGGGGTCACCGTCGCGCTGGAGCTGACCCGACGGCGGGCCGGGGCCTTGGCCTTCGGCTCGGCGGCAGGAGCAGCAGCCTCGGCGACCGCCTGCTTCGGGGCAGCCTGCTTCGGCTGGTCGCGCTTCGGCTCGGCCTGCTTCGGCTCGACAGCCGTCTCCGCCTCGACTGCGACGGGCGCCGACTCGGTGACCTCGGTGGCCTCGGTCGCGGCAGCGTTCGCCTGCTCGCCGCTCCGTCCACCCCGGCCGCCACGGCGCCGACGCTTCGACCCGGTGGGCTGTTCGCCCGCTCCGGAGTCGTCGGACGCGGACGTCGCTGCGGGCACGTCGGCCGAAGCCGGTGCCTCCGCCGAGGTCGGCGATGCCGGTGAGTCCTCGTGCGGGATCGTCGAGGCGGCGATCCGCGACAGCGCGCTCTTCACGTCGTCGGTGATCTGGTGCGCCTGGCTCGACTGCCCGTTCGACGAACCGGAACCCGAGCCACCGCCGGAGTTGCCCCCGCCGTTGCCGTGCCCGTTGCCACCGTTGCCGTTGCCACCGTTGCCGTTGTTGCCGGCACCACTGCGCCCCTTGCGACGCCCCTTGCTCGGGCCCGGGTCGGCGTTGTTGTCGTTGACCTTCGCGTTGACCTCGTCGAGCGACTCGCGCAGGCCGACGCCGATCTTCTTGCGGGTCATCTGCACGAGGCCGAGCGAGGTGACCTCGGCGACCTGGTGCTTCGTGCGGTCGCGGCTCAGGCACTCGATCAGGCGACGGAGCACGAGGTCGCGGTTCTCCTCGAGCACCATGTCGATGAAGTCGACGACGATGATGCCGCCGATGTCGCGCAGGCGGAGCTGGCGGACGAGTTCCTCGGCGGCCTCGAGGTTGTTCTTCGTGACCGTCTCCTCGAGGTTGCCCCCGGAGCCGACGAACTTGCCCGTGTTGACGTCGACGACCGTCATGGCCTCGGTGCGGTCGATGACGAGCGAACCACCGGAGGGCAGCCAGACCTTGCGGTCGAGCGCCTTGTCGATCTGCTCGTTCAGGCGGTACTCCTCGAAGGAGTCCGGGCCCTCGTAGCGGACGACGCGGTCCTTCAGGTCGGGCGCGACGGCCGACAGGTACTCGTCGATGGTGCCGCCGGCGGCCTCGCCGTCGATGATGAGCTTCGTGAAGTCCTCGTTGAAGACGTCACGCACGATCTTGACGAGCAGGTCCGGTTCCGAGTGCAGCATCACCGGGGCCTGGCCACCGGCGACCTTCTTCTGGATGGCCTCCCACTGGCTGGTGAGGCGCTGCACGTCGCGGGTGAGCTGTTCCTCGGTCGCACCTTCGGCAGCGGTGCGCACGATGACGCCCGCGTGCTCCGGCAGGACCTCCTTCAGGATCTTCTTCAGGCGCGCACGCTCGGTGTCGGGCAGCTTGCGCGAGATCCCGTTCATCGAGCCGTTCGGCACGTAGACCAGGTAGCGACCGGGCAGCGAGACCTGGCTGGTCAGGCGGGCACCCTTGTGGCCGACGGGGTCCTTCGTGACCTGCACCAGGACCTTGTCGCCCGGCTTGAGCGCGGCCTCGATGCGACGGCCGTGGCTGGTGTCGACCGAGTTCCAGTCGACCTCGCCGGCGTACAGCACGGCGTTGCGGCCGCGGCCGATGTCGACGAAGGCGGCCTCCATCGAGGGCAGGACGTTCTGCACCTTGCCGAGGTAGACGTTGCCGATCAGCGACACGTTCTCGGACTTGGTGATGTAGTGCTCGGCGAGGATGCCGTCCTCGAGCACGCCGATCTCGATGGTCGACGAGCTGGAGCGCACGATCATCTGGCGGTCGACGCTCTCGCGGCGGGCGAGGAACTCATCCTCGCTCACGACCTGGCGGCGTCGTCCGGCGTCACGGCCGTCGCGGCGACGCTGCTTCTTCGCCTCGAGCCGGGTCGAGCCCTTGATGCGCTGCGGCTCGGTGATGAGCTCGGGCTCGCGGCGGCGGGGCTCCTGGTGGTCGCGCGGCTCGCGCGGCGCACGGGCTTCGCGGTCGGCGCTGCTCCCCCGACGACGCGAGCGCCGACGAGATCCGCCCTGCTCCTCGCGGTCCTCGGAGTCGTACCGGTCATCGCGGTCGAACCGGTCCTCGCGCTCGGAGCGGTCGGAGCGCTCGTAGCGGTCGTCTCGGTCGTCCTCGTCGCGCTCGTACCGCGCGGCACGGCGCGGCAGCTCCGGCAGGACGGGGGCGTGGAAGATCAGGCTGAGCGTGCTCGTCGCCTTCGGGACGAACGGCTCGGCTGGGGCGGCGGGTTCGCTCGCCTCGGCCGTCGGCTCGGTCTCGGTCGGACGGGAGGCACCACTCGGCTCCGCCACGTCGGCTGCGGGCTCGGTCGGCTCGGCCTCGACCACCGGCAGGTCGCCGGTCAGCGTGCTCACGTCGTCCGGCTCGGCGCTCTGCGCGGAGACGGCCTCGACCGCGACGGACACGGCTTCTGCCGGTGCCCCGTCCGTCAGTGCGAGGGGCTCGTCGACGGCCGGCACCTGCACGGCGTCGGCCGCGACCTGCTGGCCGGACGACCGGGCGCGGCGTCCGCCGAACAGGCGGGTCCGACGCTTCGGGGCGTTCTCGTCGTTGGTCGTGTTGTCGTTGTTCTGCTCCACCATGGACTGGCGCACTCCTCGGCCCCACTCGCACCCTTGTCAGGCGGCGGGAATTCTTTGGTTGTGGCGGTGGCGTCGACGCCCCGCGCTCGCTGTCTTCGTGATCGGTCTGCGTCAACTTCTCGTTGCGTCCGCTGCCGTTCCGGTCCGGGCACCCGGCCCGGGTCGGCTCGGCGTCGGAGTGACGCTGTCCCGACCACGGTGCGCTCTCACCGCACCTGATCGTCCGGACACTGCCCCGTGGGGCACTGCCCGGAAAGCTCTCTTCGGTCTGCAGTTGCCCACACGACCTCCGGCCAGTATCGCACGCCGCTCCCGGAAAGGACCGGAAGCCGCATGCGATGATGACGGCGTGAGCACGTCAGCGCCTGCCCCCCGTCGTCCGATCGCGATGGCCGTCTTCCTCTTGATCACCGGGTTCGTCGGCCTGTACGGGTCCTTCTCCCTGGTGCTCGACGAGTTCAAGAAGTACGCCGACCCCGACACGGTGCTCTCCTGCGACGTGAACCCGTTCATCAGCTGCTCGGACGTGATGGCGAGCTGGCAGGGTCACCTGTTCGGGTTCCCGAACCCACTGCTCGGAGTGATGGGCTTCGTCGCGCCGATCGCCGTCGCGGTGATGATGCTCGCGGGCTTCCGCAACGGTTCACGGTGGTTCTGGATCGCGTTCAACGCCGGCGTGTTCCTGGCGTGGGTCTTCGTGACGTGGCTCTTCACCCAGACCGTCTGGTTCATCGGCGCGCTGTGCCCGTGGTGCATGCTCGTGTGGTCGATGACGATCCCGATGTTCTGGGTGTTCACGATCTGGAACGCCGCGCAGGGCCGCTTCGGTGCTCGCACGCAGCGGGTCGGCCGGGCACTGCTCCCGTTCTGCTGGGCGTTCCCGCTGGCGAACTACCTGTTCATCATCGTGACGATCATCATCAAGTTCCCGACCATCCTGACGGTCTTCTGATCTGCTGCTGGGCGTCCCCGATGCGGTGTCCATGACGCATCGATGACGTGTCACCGAACTCCTGGGGGCTTCACAGGCAGGACGCCCGATCGACCTCTGTGCAGCACCTACGCTCGATCTCGATGAGCGAGAACGAGAGCAAGAAGGTCCGTCGTGACGCCGCCCGAGAGCGCGCTCGCGAAGCCCGGGTGCAGGAACAGGCGCGACGTCGCCGCAACAAGACGCTCGGGATCAGCGGCATCATCGTCGGCAGCCTGGCGGTCGTCGCCGTGGTCGTCCTGGTGATCGCGAACTCGGTGCAACCCGCTGGGCCCGGACCGCGCAACATGGCGAGCGACGGCATCCTGTTCACCGGCCAGAGCGGCGAGATCGTGCCCGTCGAGACGAAGGCCACGCCCGACGGCGGGACCCCGACGGCGACGAAGCAGGACGACTCGGTGGCGAACATCACCGTGTACTCGGACTACATGTGCCCGTACTGCAACCAGTTCGAGACGGCGCAGATGGACCAGGTCGAACAGTGGGTGAAGGCCGGCTCTGCGACGCTCGAACTGCACCCGTTCAACCTGCTCGACCGGGTGTCGCTCGGGTCGAAGTACTCCACGCGCTCCGCCGCCGCGGCCGCCTGCGTCGCAGACTACGACCCGGATGCGTTCCTGGCGTACAACACGTCGCTCTACGAGAACCAGCCGTCCGAGAGCACCAAGGGCCTGACGAACGACGAGCTCGCTTCCCTGGCGAAGGACGCCGGCGCGACGAACAGCAAGGTCGCCTCGTGCATCACCGGGCAGCACTTCGCCGGGTGGGTCGCCGACGCCACGAACCGGGTGATGGACGACCCGATCCCGAACTCGTCGCTCGACAAGGTGACGAGCACCCCGACGATCATCGTCAACGGCAAGCAGTTCACCGGCTCCCTGACCGACACCGACGCCTTCGCGTCCTTCGTCGAGCAGAACGGCGGCGCCGCGTAGGCACGAGGCAGCGCGACGACGAAGGCCCCCGCTTCCGGATGGAAGCGGGGGCCTTCGCTCGTGCGGGTGGTGCTACTTCGCCGCGGCGTCGATCGCGGTGATGACCGTGCTGAGGTCGTCGAGGCGCTTGCCGTTGACGACCACGGTCGGCGTGCCGAAGCCCTGCGTGCCCTGCAGTGCCTCGTCCGCGGTGACGAGCTTGGTGGACTTCGTCACCCAGCCCTTGAACTGCTCGGTCGACAGGCACTCGGAGACGTTCGACCCGGTCGCGCCGCCGGCTTTCACGAGCTTCGCGATCTCGGCGTTCGTCAGGCCGGAGGTGCCCTCGGTGGGCTGGTTGTCGAAGAACTGCGTCTGGACGTCCAGGAACTTGTCCGGCGCGTAGTTCGCGACGCACATCGCGGCGTTCGCGGCCCGGCTGGCGTAGCGCGAGCTCTGGTAGCTGCGGTCGAGGATCGACACCGGCTGGATGGCCAGCGTCGCGTCGCCGGACTTCACCTTGTCCAGGATCTGGCCGGCGTAGGCGGCCTCGAACTGCTTGCAGACCGGGCAGGCCCAGTCGACGTACTCGGTGACCGCGACCGCACCGTCGGTGTTCGACGTCGGGACTGCCGACGGGGTGCCCTTCGCGGTGACGGCCTTGGTGGTCACCGGGGTGACCTCGCCGCCCTCGCCGGTGAACTGGATCGCGCCGGTGGCCATGTTCTTCGGCCCGGCAGCGGACACGGCGGGTGCGTTGTTCACGTTCACCACGACGAGCGTGATGATCGCGGCGATCGCGATGATGCCCAGGCCGATACCGCCCTGCAGGAACCACTTGTTGCGGCGCTTGCGACGCTTCTCGGCATCGGCGCGCTGGCGCGAGACCTCACGCGCGTGCTGGCGACGCTCGTTCTTGGTGGGTCGGTCGTTGTTCGTCACGAGTCGTTCCCCCGGCGTCTCAGGCGAACCAGAGCGCGAGCTCGCGCGCCGACGACTCGGTGCTGTCCGACCCGTGCACCAGGTTCTGCTGCACCTTGAGGCCCCAGTCGCGACCGAGGTCGCCGCGGATGGTGCCGGGCGCGGCGCTGGTGGGGTCGGTGGTGCCGGCGAGCGACCGGAAGCCGGCGATCACGCCGTTGCCGGCGACGCGCACGGCGACGACCGGACCGGACTGCATGAACTCGACGAGCGGCTCGAAGAACGGCTTGCCCTGGTGCTCCTCGTAGTGCGCGTCCAACAGGTCGCGCGGCGCGGTGAGCATCTTCAGGTCGACGATCTCGTAGCCCTTCGACTCGATGCGGCGGAGGATCTCACCGGTGAGCTGGCGGGCGACGCCGTCGGGCTTGACGAGGACGAGGGTCTCTTCGAGGTCGGACACGCAGTACTCCTAGTGTGTTCGCGGGATCGGAGGGGTGGTCAGTCCTCGCCCATGGCGGCCCGGCGCGCAGCGTTCTGGCGGTCGAGCTGACCGCCCTTGACGAAGCAGAAGACCCACAGCGCCAGGAACACCACGGCGACCGCGAACATGAACGGTTCGATGAACCCGGTGGCGAGGATGGCCGCCTGCAGCAGCCACCCGAACCCTACACCGGCGGGGTTGCCGGTCAGGCGTGAGGCCAGCGCCAGCACGACCATCGCACCGATGCCGCCGCCGAACGCCAGGGCCGGCGGCAGGGTCCCCTTGCCGAACACGACGAGCATCGGGAAGAAGAACATGATCGCCTCGAGCACGAGCGCGATCGACAGCAGGCTCTCCTGCGCCCCGCGGTCGCGTCGCGGCTTCCGGGTGCGCGGTGCGCGCCCTGGCCGGGAGGCCCGTGGTGCGTTCGTCACTTCGTCTCGCCTTCCCGGTGGACCAGGTCCATGACCGCACCCACCATCACGATGGAGCCCGCGACGAGCACGAGGGCGTCCTCGGCGTCCGCCTCGTCCGCCAGGTCGCGTGCCTGCTGGAGCGCGGCGGCGAGCGACGGTTCGACGACGACACGGTCCGCGCCGACCTCGTCCACGACGACCTTCGCGAAGGCGTCCGCGTCGAGGGCACGCTCCCCCGGGGGCTGCGTGACGACGAAGGTCTCGACGGTGCCCTTCAGCGCGCGGACGAACCCGCGGGCGTCCTTGTCGCCGAGGATCCCGACGACGCCGACGACGTGCTCGGACGGGAAGGCCACCGGCAGGGCCTCGGCCAGGGCCTTGGCACCGTGCGGGTTGTGCGCCGCGTCGACCACGACGGTCGGGTCGGTGGCGATCGGCTGGAGGCGACCCGGGCTGGTGGCACCGGCGAGGCCCTCGGACAGGACGTCCTCGTCGAGCGCCTGGGTGCCCCGACCGAGGAACGACTCGACCGCGGCGATCGCGACGGCCGCGTTGTGCGCCTGGTGCCGCCCGAACAGCGGCAGGAACAGGTCGTCGTAGCGGCCGGCGATCCCCTGCACGGTGATGAGCTGACCGCCCACCGCCGGCGTGACGTCGACGACGCTGAAACCGGTGCCCTCGACCGCGAGGGTCGACTCGGTGAGCTCGGCGGCACGCTCGAGTTCGACGAGGGCCTCGGGGACCTGCTCGCTCGACACCACGGCGGACGACGGCTTGATGATCCCGGACTTGGTCCGCGCGATCTCCGCAACGGTGCTGCCGAGCTGCTTCGCGTGGTCGATGGCGATCGGCGTGAACACCGCGACCTGGCTCTGCACGACGTTGGTGGAGTCCCACTCGCCGCCCATGCCGACCTCGATCACGGCGACGTCGACCGGCGCCTCGGCGAAGCACGCCAGGGCCAGGACGGTCAGTGCCTCGAAGAAGGTGAGCGGGAGCTCGCCCTTGGCGGTGAGCTCCTGGTCGGTCAGTTCGAGGACCGGGGCGATGTCGTCCCAGTTCTCGACGAGCCGGCTCGGCTCGATCGGCTGCCCGTCGATGACGATGCGCTCCCGGATCGACACCAGGTGCGGGCTCGTCATCAGGCCGGTGCGCAGACCGTGGGCGCGGACGATGCTCTCGGTCGTGCGCGCGGTGGACGTCTTGCCGTTCGTGCCGGTGATGTGGATCACCGGGTACGCCAGGTGCGGGTCGCCGAGCAGCTCGACGGCGCGACGGGTCGCGGTCAGGCGGTGCTCGGGCGACTGCTCACCGATCCGGGCGTACAGGGCGGCCTCGACGCGCTTGACCTCGTCGTCGTCACCGCCGTACGGCACGGCTTCGACCGGAGCGTCACCGGACGGCCCCACCGGGATCCGGATGCCGTCCTCGTCGTGCTGGTCGTGCTGGTCGTGCTCGTCGTACTGGTCGTCGTCGCTCATGCGCGTGACACCTCCACGGTCACCTTCGCGCCGTCACCGACATCGGTGGTGGCGCCTGCCCCGAGGGGCACGATCTCGATGCTCGTCGCCAGGGTCTCCCCGGCGATGAGCTGCTGGTGGGTGCGCACCGACGCGTCGGCGGCCTCGTCGACCCCGAGGGTCAGGACGATGCGGTCGCTGACGTCCAGGTCGGCGTCGCGTCGGGCCTGCTGGACGGCGCGGACGACGTCGCGGGCGAGCCCCTCGGCCTCGAGCTCGGGCGTGGTCACGGTGTCGAGCACCACGAAGCCGCCCTCGTCGAGGAACGCCACGGCGACCGACGGGTCGGCGACGGTGAGGTCGAGCGTGTACTCGCCCTCGACCAGGTCGACACCGCCGACGGTCACGCCGGACTCGGTCGCGGTCCAGTCGCCCTTCTTCGCGGCCGGGATCACCTGCTGCACGGCCTTGCCGATGCGCGGGCCGGCGACGCGGGCGTTGACTGTGAGCTTCCGCTCGATGCCGTACTGCGCCAGGGACTCCTCGGCCTGGGCCTCGAGCACGACCCGCTTGACGTTCAGCTCGTCGCGCAGGATGTCGGCGAACGGTTCGACCGCCGCCGGGTCCGGCACCACGAGGGTGAGCGTGGCGAGCGGCAGCCGGACGCGCTTGCCGGTCGCCTTGCGGAGCGCGAGGCCCTTCGAGGCGACGTCGCGCACGCGGTCCATCGCCGCGACGAGGGCGTCGTCCGCGGGGAACTCGGCCGCGTCGGGGAAGTCCGTCAGGTGCACGCTCCGACCACCGGTCAGGCCCTTCCAGATCTCCTCGGTGACGAGCGGGGCGAGCGGGGCCGCGACGCGCGTCAGGGTCTCGAGCACCGTGTACAGGGTGTCGAACGCCGCACGGGCGTCGTCCCCTGCCGCGCCGTCGGCCCCGGTCCAGAACTTGTCGCGCGACCGGCGGACGTACCAGTTCGTCAGCACGTCGGCGAAGTCGCGGACGGCCTGGGCCGCGAGCGGGGTGTCGAGCGCGTCGAGGTGCTGCTGCACGTCGGACACGAGCACCCGGGTCTTCGCGAGCAGGTACCGGTCGAGCACGTCGGTCGAGTCGGTCCGACGCTGGGCCTGGTACCCGTCCGGCCCGGAGGCGTTCGCGTACAGGGTGAAGAAGTAGTACGTCGACCACAGCGGGAGCATGAACTCACGGACGCCCTGGCGGATGCCCTCTTCGGTGACGACGAGGTTGCCGCCGCGGATCACCGACGAGGACATCAGGAACCAGCGCATGGCGTCAGCGCCGTCGCGGTCGAACACCTCGGAGACGTCCGGGTAGTTCCGCAGCGACTTCGACATCTTCTGACCGTCCGAGCCGAGGACGATGCCGTGGCTGATGACGTTCTTGAAGGCCGGTCGGTCGAACAGCGCGGTGGACAGCACGTGCATGACGTAGAACCAGCCGCGGGTCTGCCCGATGTACTCGACGATGAAGTCGGCCGGGTTGTGCGACTCGAACCACTCCCGGTTCTCGAACGGGTAGTGCACCTGGGCGTACGGCATCGACCCGGAGTCGAACCAGACGTCGAACACGTCGGTGATCCGGCGCATCGTCGAGTTCCCCGTGGGGTCGTCGGGGTTCGGGCGGGTCAGGTCGTCGATGAACGGGCGGTGCAGGTCGACCTCGCCGTCGGCGTTCAGCGGCAGGCGACCGAAGTCGCGCTCGATGTCCTCGAGCGCGCCGTACACGTCGGTGCGCGGGTACTCGGGGTCGTCGGACTGCCACACCGGGATCGGCGTGCCGAAGTAACGGTTGCGCGACACCGACCAGTCGATGGCGTTGCCGACCCACTTGCCGAACTGGCCGTCCTTGACGTTCTCCGGCACCCAGTTGATGTCCTGGTTGAGCTCGCCCATGCGGTCGCGGAAGTCGGTGACTCGCACGAACCACGACGACACGGCCTTGTAGATGAGGGGCTTCCGGCACCGCCAGCAGTGCGGGTAGCTGTGCTCGTAGGACGCCTGGCGGAGCAGGCGACCGGCGTCGCGGACGGCCTTGGTCAGCGGCTTGTTCGCGTCGGACCAGAGCATGCCGGCGACCTCGCCGAACTGCGAGGTGAAGACCCCGCCCTCGTCGAGGGAGAGCACCACGGGGATGCCGGCGGCAGCACAGACCACCTGGTCGTCGGCACCGTAGGCAGGGGCCTGGTGCACGATGCCGGTGCCCTCGCCGGTCTCGACGTAGTCGGCGACCAGGATGCGCCAGGCGTGCTCCATGCCCTCGGCATCGACGAGGAAGTCGAACAGGCGCTCGTACTCGACGCCGTCGAGCTCCGCACCCGCCAGGGTGCGGACGACCGCGGCAGCGGCGTCCTCGGCCGTCTCGTAGCCGAGGTCCTTCGCGTAGGCGGCCACGGTGTCCGAAGCCAGCAGGTAGTGGACGGAACCGGCGTCGGCGCCGTCAGCCGCGCCTCCCGGCCCCGCAGGGAGCACCACGTACGAGACCGCAGGCCCGACGGCCAGCGCGGCGTTCGTGGGCAGGGTCCAGGGGGTCGTCGTCCAGGCGAGCGCACGCACGCCGGCCAGCCCGAGCGACTCGGCGCGCGCACCCTGCAGCGGGAACGACACCGTGACGGACTGGTCCTGGCGCATCTTGTAGACGTCGTCGTCCATGCGCAGCTCGTGGTTCGACAGCGGCGTCTGGTCGTTCCAGCAGTACGGCAGGACCCGGAAGCCCTCGTACGCCAGGCCCTTGTCCCAGAGCTGCTTCCACGCCCACAGCACGCTCTCCATGAACGTGGTGTCGAGCGTCTTGTAGTCGTCCTCGAAGTCGACCCAGCGCGCCTGGCGGGTGACGTACTGCTGCCACTCGTCGGTGTACTGCAGCACGGACTTCTTGGCGGCGGCGTTGAACACGTCGACGCCCATCTCGTCGATCTCGTGCTTCTCGGTGATGCCGAGCTGGCGCATCGCCTCGAGCTCGGCGGGCAGCCCGTGGGTGTCCCAGCCGAAGCGGCGGTGCACCTGCTTGCCGCGCATGGTCTGGTAGCGCGGGAAGACGTCCTTCGCGTACCCGGTCAGCAGGTGACCGTAGTGCGGCAGGCCGTTCGCGAACGGCGGGCCGTCGTAGAAGGTCCACTCGTCGCAGCCCTGGCGCTGGTCGATGGACGCCTGGAACGTGTCGTCGCCCTTCCAGAAGGCGAGGATCCCCCGCTCGACGGCGGGGAAGGACGGCGAGGGGACGACGCCATCGGCATCGGCGTTCAACGGGTACGGCACCGGGGCTCCTTGTGGGTTCGCTCGATCTCCACGAGGACGGAGCAGGCTCCGCGGTACCACCTCGCTTGCCACGCCGTGCTGTCCGCACGTCACGACCGCTCGTGTTCGGGTTCGGTGCGGCCCGGTCCGCCCGGTTCTACTGACGAGCCGCTCGCGCGGACCGCGTTCTTCCGGGAGCTCCCCGGTGATGGCCGGATCGACGCTCGTGTGACACGAGTTTAGCGGACGGGAGCATGCTGGAGGGATGCCCGACGACTCTGCCTCCGGCGAACGCCCGGAGTCCTCCCTCACCGTCATCATCGCCTTCGGCGCGAACCTGCTCGTCGCGATCGCGAAGACCATCGCATCGCTCATCTCGGGTTCGGCCTCGATGGTGGCCGAGGCAGCGCACTCGTGGGCGGACACCGGGAACGAGATCTTCCTGCTCGTCGCCGAACGACGGGGCGCGCGGAAGCGTGACACCGCACACCCGCTCGGGTACGGCCGCGAGACCTACATCTGGTCGATGTTCGCCGCGTTCGGGCTGTTCACCGCCGGCGCCATCGTGTCGATCTACCACGGCATCTCCGAGCTCGGCGAGACGGGTCCGGCCGAGGACGTCCTGCTCAACTACATCGTGCTCGCGCTGTCGTTCTGCCTCGAGGGCACGAGCTTCCTGCAGGCCTACCGCCAGGCGCACGGAGCGGCGACGAAGCGCAAGGTGCCGGTGCTGCGCCACGTGCTGCAGTCCTCGAACCCGACGCTGCGGGCCGTGTTCGCCGAGGACGCCGCTGCGCTCATCGGCCTCGTCGTCGCCTTCCTCGGGGTGTTCCTGCACCAGATCACCGGCCTGGCGATCTTCGACGCGATCGGTTCCATCGCGATCGGCGTGCTGCTCGGGGTCGTGGCGATCATCCTCATCGACCGCAACCGCCGCTTCCTGCTCGGCGAGAGCACGTCGCCCGAGCTCGAGAACGCCGTGCTCGTCGAGCTGCTCGGCCGCTCGCAGATCGAACGTGTCACCTACCTGCACCTGGAGTTCGTCGGACCGTCGCGGGTGTACCTCGTCGCGGCCGTCGACCTGACGGGCAACGAGAACGAGGAGCACGTCGCGGTGCGGTTGCGCGACGTCGAGAAGTCGCTCGAGGACAGCCCCTACATCGAGGAGGCCGTGCTGACGCTGAGCTACCCGGGCGACGCCTCGCTGCGGCCGACGAGCGACGAGGTGCCCGAGGTCGTGCGCGACGGGACAGCCTCGGACGTGGCCGCCGGCGGCGCCGGGACGCTGCGCACCGACTGACGGAGGTCGCGCGCGCGAGACGACGGCGTCAGCGGGCGTCGAGGCCGGCGACCACCGGGGTCAGCGCCGCCGCGACGTACTCGACGAGCGGCCGACGAGCCACCCCGTCGGCGACCCACACCCCGAACGCCGCCGCCGCCGCCCCGAGCACAGCGCCAGAGACCGTCTGCGGCCAGAGCGCCCCCGGCTGGTCCCCCGTGCGCCCGGCCACGAAGGCCGCGACGGCCCCGTGCTGCGCCATCACCCGGACGGCGACCCCGGCGACGAGCTCGGAGCCGATGCCCATCACCTCGGCCTGCGCGACCGCCCACGGCACCCGCTCGGGGTCGTGGGCCCGGGCCGCGGCGAGCAGGGCCTGCTCCACCGCACGCACCGCACTGGGTTCGGTCGAGGCCGCCAGGTACCCGGGCAGCCCCGCGACCGCGGCGTCGAGCTCGAGCCACATCACGTCCGACTTCGCCGTGAAGTAGTTGAAGAACGTCGCGCGACTGACCCCCGCGCGCACGGCGATCTGGTCGACCGTGGTGCGTGCGTACCCCTGCTCGAGGAACAGCTCGGCAGCGGCGTCCGCGAGGACCTCGGCGCTCGAGCGTCGGGGCCGGCCACCGCGGCGGATCGGTTCGTCCATGGGCCCCAGTAAACCGCTAGACTCGTCCAGCCATGATCTTGGACTCAGTACAGAAAACCGTCGCCGCCGTCGCGAGCGCCACCGCCGTCGTCCTCGTCCTCGCGGGCTGCAGCGGTGCGGGGACCAGTACCACGAACAGCAAGCCGGTCACCGGCGGGACCCTGACGTACGCCTCCGGCGACGCCGAGCCCACCTGCCTCGACCCGCACGTCGGCGGCAACTACCCGCAGGCGCTCCTGGCGACGCAGTACATCGAGGAGCTCGTCGGGCTCGAGGACGGCGAGCCGACCCCCGAGCTCGCGACGAAGTGGACCACGAGCGACGACGGCAAGACCCTCACCTTCACGCTGCGCGACGACGTCACCTTCACCGACGGCACCCCGTTCGACGCCGCCGCCGTCGTGGCGAACATCGAGCACGTGCAGGACCCGGCCACCGCGTCGAGCACCGGCTACCTCGCGCTGCAGTCCATCACGAAGGCGACGGCCACCGACGACCACACCGTGACGCTCACCCTGAGCCGTCCGGACAGCGCGCTGCTCGAGTCCTTCTCGCAGCCGTGGGTCGGCATGGAGTCCCCGAAGGCGCTCGAACGCGAGCAGGCGACGAACTGCGAGTCGCCCGTCGGAACCGGCCCGTTCGAGGTCGCCGGATGGAAGCACGGCGACCGCGTCACCCTGACGAAGAACAGCGACTACTGGGGGAAGACGAAGCCGCGCCTGTCCGGCATCACGTGGCGGTTCCTGCCCGACTCGACGTCGCGCTACGCGGCGCTGCAGTCCGGCCAGGTCGACGTCATCGACAACGCGCAGCCCGACCAGCTCAAGGCAGCGTCGGCGAAGGGCGCCATCCGCGACCTCGACGCCCCGCGCCCCGGTGCCTCGAACCGCCTCGAGCTGAACTCCGGCCACGGCGTGTTCCGTGACGAGGCCGTGCGGCAGGCGTTCATCGCGGGTGCCGAGATCGACCCCGGCCTGCAGTCGCTGTTCCTCGGCACCGCGAAGCGCTCGTACTCCGTGCTCTCGAGTGCCGAGCCGCTGGCGTACTCGGAGAAGAGCCGGTTCGACTACTCACCGACGAAGGCGAAGCAGCTGCTCGACGACGCCGGCTGGAAGGTCGGGTCGGACGGCATCCGCGTCAAGGACGGCCAGCAGCTCACCGTGACGTTCCCGGTGTCGACGAACCAGTCGGTGCCGGCCGAGCGCAGCCTGTTCCAGCAGATCCAGGCGTCCGAGAAGGCCGTCGGGTTCAAGGTCGTGCTCGACGAACTCGACCTGTCCAGCTGGTACGCGGCCCTCGCGGCGAACGAGTACGACGTCGTCAGCGCCCCGTACACGAAGGTCGGCCCCGACGTCCTGCGGATCCTGTACGACAGCGCGAGCATCGAGCCGGCGCCGTCCGGGTACTTCGCGAACCTCGCGCAGCTCGACGACCCCGCGCTCGACACCCTGCTCGAGCAGGCGGCCCGCACCTCGGACGCCGACGAGCGCGCCGACCTGTACGAGCAGGCGCAGAAGACGATCCTGGCGAGCAACACCGTGCTGCCCCTCTACGACCAGCAGAACCACTTCCTGGTGCGCTCGGCCGTGCACGGCATCCAGACGACCTCGGTGTCCACGCCCTGGTTCGGCACGGCCTGGATCGACCGCTGACGCGGATGCCCTGGGTGTGGTGGGCCGTCCGACGGCTCGCGGGCGGGATCGGCGTGCTCTGGGCCGTCGCGACGATCGTGTTCGTCGCGATCCGGCTCATCCCCGGCGACCCCGCACTCGCGATCCTCGGTGGTCCGGGCTCGCAGGCCTCCGCCGAGGCCGTCGCCCAGGTCCGGCACGAGTACGGCCTCGACCAGCCGGTGCTCGTGCAGTACGCGGTGTTCCTCGGACGCCTCGCCACCCTGCAGCTCGGTGACTCGTACGCCTTCCGCACCCCGGTCGCGACGCTGCTCGGCCAGCAGCTGCCCGTCACGCTCACCCTGGCGGTGGCCGGCCTCGTCGTCGCCTGGGTCCTGGCGATCGTCGCGGCCTGGTGGTCGACGCAGCGCGGTCGGTTCGCAGCCGGGCTGACGAGCGCGCTGAGCGTCACCGCGAGCGTGATGCCGCACTTCTGGCTCGGCAGCGTGCTCATCGTGGTGTTCGCGAGCGCCCTCGGTTGGGTGCCCGCGGTCAGCGACGGAACCGTGCGCGGCTGGGTGCTCCCGGTGCTGACGGTGGCCGTCCCGGTCGCCGGGTACCTGGCCGAGACCGTGCGCGACGGGGTCGTCGACGCGCAACGGTCCGCCTTCGCCCTCGCCGCGCGGGGCCGTGGTGAGACCCGCCTCGGGCTGTTCGCCCGGCACCTGCTCCGCCACGCGGCGCTGCCCGGGATCGCCCTGTCCGCTTGGGCCTTCGGGTCCCTCGTGTCCGGCGCCGTCGTCGTCGAGTCCGTGTTCGCGCTGCCCGGCATCGGTCGCGCCCTGGTGACCGCGGTGACGCAGCGGGACATGCCGCTCGTCGCCGGCATCGCGCTGGTGTCCGCCACCGCCTACGTCGTGGTGCTCGCGGTTGCCGACCTCGTCGAACGTGTGGTCGACCCGCGCAGCGGAGGCCCGCGCACCGGCACCCCGCGCAGCGGAGGCCCGCGCACCGGCACCCCGCGCCCCGGCGCCCCGCGCCCCCGCACCCCGCGAGCCGCGCGACGCCGTGGACCCGGCCCCGAGGCGGCGGCGCGGTGAGCGGCATCGCCGAGCCGAGCCTCCTGGCCGGTGAACCGGTCGACGGACGACCGGCAGCAGCACGTCGCCGGCGACGTGGCCTCGGCGTCCCCGGCGCCGTCGCGGGTGCCGTGGTCCTGCTCGCCGTCGTGGCGGCCGTCTGGCCGGCGCTGCTCGGCGGCGCGGACCCGCTCGCCGTGCACCCGTCCGAGGCGCTCCTCGCACCGAGCGGCGCGCACCCCTTCGGCACCGATGAATCCGGACGCGACGTCCTGTCGCGGGTCGTCGCCGGCACGCGGGCCTCGCTCGTGGTCGGTGTGGCCGCGACCCTGATCGGCGGCGGCACCGGCGTCGTGCTCGGGGTCGTCGCGGGACTGGGCGCCGGCGCCGGGCGTGTCGGCCGGCTGCTCGACGCCGTGATCGGCCGCGTCACCGAGGTCGCCTTCGCCCTGCCGCTGCTGCTCGTCGCCCTGGTGGTCATCGCCGTCACCGGCCCCGGCCCGGTCCCCGCCGTGCTCGCCGTCGGCTTCGCCACCGCCCCGGGCTACGCCCGCATCGTCCGTGGTCTGGTGCGTGCCGCTCGGTCGTCGCAGGTCGTCGAGACCGCCGTGCTGCTCGGCCGCTCCCCGATCCGCATCGTGGTCCGGCACGTCCTGCCCACCGCACTCTGGCCCGTCGTGGCGGTCGCGACGCTCGGCGTCGGCCAGGCGATCGTCTGGGCCTCGGCGCTGAGCTACCTCGGCGTCGGCACACCACCTCCGGCTCCGGAGTGGGGCGCGATGCTCGCCGACGGCCGGACCTACCTGCAGACCGCACCGTGGATGAGCACCTTCCCCGGGCTCGCCATCGTGGTGCTCGCGACCGCCGTCACCGTGCTCGGTCGCGCGATCCGCCGAACAGGAGTCGTCCGATGACCACCGTCCTCGAGGTCCAGGCGCTGCACGTCGCCATCGCGGGCACGCCGATCGTGCACGACGTCGTCCTGCGGGTCGACGCGGGCGAGTGCGTCGCCCTGGTCGGCGCGTCCGGCTCCGGCAAGACCGTCACCGCCCGCGCCGCGCTCGGCCTGTCTGCACCCGGCTCCGCCGTCCGCGCCGACGCCTTCACCGTCGCCGGCCTCGACGTCCGCGCCTTCTCCGATCGTCGGTGGCGCCAGGTACGCGGGTCGCGGGTCGGCTACGTCGGCCAGGAGGCCCTGGGCGCGTTGGACCCGCTGCGTCCCGTCGGGCGCGAGGTCGCCGACAGCCTCCGTCTGCACACCGAGATGGGTGCGGCCGAGCGCGTGGACGCCGTGCGCGATGCCCTGCGCGCAGTGGGCCTCGACCCGGACATCGCGACCGACGGCCGCCTCGCCGGCACGCTGTCGGGCGGGATGCGGCAACGGGCCCTCATCGCCGCGGCCACCATCGGGTCGCCGGAGCTCGTGGTCGCCGACGAGCCCACGACCGCACTGGACGCCGGGGTCGCGGTCACCGTGATGGAGCAGTTGCGGGCGGCACAGCGGCGTGGGGCGGGGCTGCTCGTGATCACGCACGACCTCGGGCTCGTCGCGGGGTGGGCCGACCGGGTGGCCGTCATGCACGAGGGCCGGATCGTCGAGCAGGGCCCGGTCGCCTCGGTGTTGCAGGATCCGCAGCACGCCGCGACGCAGGCCCTGGTGCGTGCTGCGCACGGTGCCGATCTGGTCGACCGGTGCGAGGTTGATGGCTCCGTGCAGGCCTCTGGCGACGCACCGAGCGGGCAACCCCGCACCGAGCGCACGTCCACGCACCGTGCGCCGATCGGCGACCGCGGCACCCAGCGCGCAACCTCGCACGGTGCGAGGGGCGTGCTCGTCGCCGCGGGCCTCGCGCGCGACTACGAGGGCGTCCGCGCCGTCGACGACGTGTCGTTCGGGCTCGACCCTGGGCGGGTGCTCGGGGTGATCGGCACCTCGGGGTCGGGCAAGACCACCCTGGCGCGGATGCTCCTCGGGCTCGAGACGCCCGACGCCGGCACGGTCTCGCTCGACGGAGCGCCGTGGGTACCACTCCCCGAACACGACCGACGACCCCGACGCCACCGCGTCGCGGCCGTCGTGCAGGACCCCGGCGCCACGTTCGACGAGCGGTGGTCGGTCGAGCGGGTCCTCGCCGACGCGTTCTCGCGGGGCGACGACCGCCGCGCCCGTGGCTCCCTCGCCGCCCGGGTGGACGCAGCCCTGCGACAGGTGGACCTCGACCCGGCGCTCCGGCCGCGGTCGCCGCTGACGCTCTCCGGCGGGCAACGACAACGCCTGGCGATCGCCCGGGCGTTGGCCACCGACCCCGAGGTGATCGTCCTCGACGAGCCGGTCACCGCCCTCGACGCCACCGTGCAGGACGCCGTGCTGACCCTGCTCGAGCGGCTCCGCGACGACACCGGCGTGGCGATGGTGTTCGTCTCCCACGACCTGCGGGCCGTGCGCCGGATGGCCGACGACGTGCTCGTCGTGCACCGGGGCGCGGTCGTCGAGCACGGCCCCGCCGCGACGGTGTTCGCGCGCCCGGCGCACCCCGTGACCGCGCACCTGCTGCAGGCCGCCGAGCGGCTCGCCGCCGGCCCGAGTCTCGCGCAGGGCGACCAGCCTCGGGCCGCAGGCCGCGAGGCCGGTCGCTGACGCCGAGTCTCGTGGCCGGGGGCCACGTGCCCTGGACGTGACCGGAGGCCCGGCGCGCGTCCGTGGCGGACGTGCACCGGGCCTCCTGGCCGGGTCTGACCGGGGTCAGGAGTCCGCGGACTCCTTCTTCTGCGTGTCACCCGAGATGATCGGGATCTCACTCGTCGCGAACTCCTTCGCCCAGTCGGACTGCGCGAACTCCGAGTTCGGGTCGTTGTAGTCGTCGATCACGCCGGCGACCTCGTCCTCGGAACCGACCGTCGGGCCGGAGCCCATGAGCGGAGTGGATGCGGTCTCCTTGGTGAAGTACACCGCGACGAGCCCGATGACGGCGGCCAGCATCAGGTAGAAGGCCGGGATGTCCTCGGCCCAGCCGTAGCCGGCGTCCTTCGCAGCGTTGATGAGCGCCGAGGTCGCGAGCGGGGTGGTCCCACCGAACAGCGACACCGAGACGTTGAACGCGATCGCGAGGGCGCCGTAGCGGATGATCGTCGGGAACAGCGCGGGCAGCGTCGACGGCATGGTCGAGGTGAACGTGACGAGCACGACACCGAGGATGAGCAGGCCGGAGAAGACCCCGACGCCCGTGCCGGTCTGGACGAGCTTGAGGGCCGGCCAGGACAGCAGGATGAAGCCGATGCAGCCGGCGGCGAGCACCGGGCGACGACCGAACTTGTCGGACAGCCGGCCACCGAACGTGATGACGACCATCATGAGCAGCATCACGACGACGATCAGGATGAGGCCGAACGTGGCGTTCTGGCCGAGGTTCTGCTCGAGGTAGGTCGGCATGTACGACAGCAGCATGTAGTCGGTCACGTTGAAGACCAGGACCAGGCCGATGCAGATGATGAGCGCGCGCCAGTTCTCGGCGAAGAGCTTGAGGAACGGGGTCTTCTGCCCCTCGCGCTCGGCGGCCTGCTCCTGCTGCTTCTGGAAGGCCGGGGTCTCCTCGAGCTTGAGGCGCAGGTACAGCCCGATCAGGCCGAGCGGGCCCGCGATGATGAAGGGGATGCGCCAGCCCCAGCTGAGCAGGGCGTCCTCGGACAGGCCGAACTGCAGGCCGGTGACGATCGACGCGCCGAGCACGTAGCCGGCCAGGGTGCCGAACTCGAGCCACGAGCCCATGAACCCACGGCGCTTGTCGGGCGAGTACTCGGCGATGAAGGTCGCGGCGCCGCCGTACTCACCGCCGGTCGAGAAGCCCTGCACGAAGCGGGCCACGAGCAGCAGGACCGGGGCCCAGAAGCCGATCGAGTCGTACGACGGGATCAGGCCGATCATCAGCGTGCCGGCGGCCATCAGGATCATCGTCAGCGCGAGGACCTTCTGCCGGCCGATCCGGTCGCCGATCGGACCGAAGACGGCGCCACCGATCGGTCGGACGATGAACGCCGCGGCGAAGAACCCGAAGGTCGCGACGATGTTCGCGGCCGGGTCGCCCTGCGGCAGGAAGACCTGCGAGATCGTGACGGTCAGGTACGCGAAGATGCCGAAGTCGAACCACTCCATCGCGTTGCCGAGGGCGGCAGCTGCCACGGCGCGCTTGAGCAGCGACTCCTCGACGACGGTGACGTCGTCCTTCGTCAGCTTGCGCCGAGCGCGCTTCGCAGCGCCCTTCGAGCGCAGCGGTCGGTCGCCGTGCGGCAACGGCCGATCGCCGTGCGGGTGGGGTGCGTCGTTCGGTGCCAAGTCGTTCCTCCGGTGTGCGGTGCGTCCTTCGGGCGTCCGGCGGACGGCAACGGTGCAGTTCCTGCGAACCCGCGCTCGCCGGACAAACTCCGACAGACTACCAGGTCTCCGGCGTGTCCGACAGGTCGGTGTGGTAATCGCCGCTCCCGGCAGTCGTGAGCCGCGTCGGTCCTGCCCGCTACGATTGGGGCACCTCGCATCGAGCGGGGACACTCAGGCACCTCATCACGGACTCGGTGCCGCACACACGCACGGAAGGCGCAGCCATGACCAAGCCCATGCCCGAGAAGCCCAGCGTCGACGGACTCGAGCAGGTCTGGGGGCCGGTCTGGGAGCAGGACGGCACCTACCGCTTCGACCGTGACGCCGCCGGCCACCGCGACGCCGTCTACTCGATCGACACCCCGCCGCCGACCGCCTCCGGGTCGCTGCACATCGGGCACGTCTTCTCGTACACGCACACCGACCTCAAGGCGCGGTTCGAGCGCATGCGGGGCAAGCACGTCTTCTACCCGATGGGCTGGGACGACAACGGCCTGCCGACCGAGCGCCGCGTGCAGAACTACTACGGCGTCCGCTGCGACCCGACGCTCCCCTACGACCCCGACTTCACGCCGCCGTTCGAGGGCGGCGACGGCAAGTCGTCGAAGGCCGCCGACCAGCTGCCGATCTCGCGCCGCAACTTCATCGCGCTGTGCGACCAGCTCACGGTGCAGGACGAGCAGCAGTTCGAGGAGCTCTTCCGCACCCTCGGCCTGTCCGTGGACTGGACCCAGTCGTACCGCACCATCGACGACACCTCGCGGGCCAGCGCCCAGCGTGCCTTCCTCCGCAACCTCGAGCGCGGCGAGGCCTACCAGGCCGACGCCCCGACCCTGTGGGACGTCACGTTCCGTACCGCGGTCGCGCAGGCCGAGCTCGAGGACAAGGAGATGCCCGGCGCGTACCACGGCATCGCCTTCCACCGCACCGACGGCGGCGACGACGTCGTGATCCAGACGACCCGTCCCGAGCTACTGCCGGCGTGCGTCGCCCTCGTCGCGCACCCGGACGACGAGCGGTTCCAGGACCTGTTCGGCACCACGGTCCGCTCCCCCCTCTTCGACGTCGAGGTCCCGGTGCTCGCACACCACCTGGCGCAGAAGGACAAGGGCGCCGGCATCGCGATGGTCTGCACCTTCGGCGACACCACCGACGTGGTGTGGTGGCGCGAGCTGCAGCTGCCGAACCGCGCGATCCTCGGCTTCGACGGCCGCGTGCGCTCCGACGAGCCCGCGTGGATCGAGTCGGCGACCGGCAAGGCGCTCTACGCCGAGATGGCCGGCAAGACCGTGTTCTCGGCCAAGAAGGTCGTCGTGGACGCCCTGACCGAGTCCGGCGAGCTCGTCGGCGACGTCAAGACGATCAACCACCCGGTGAAGTTCTTCGAGAAGGGCGACAAGCCCCTCGAGATCGTCTCGACCCGCCAGTGGTACATCGTCAACGGTGCCCGCGACGAAGCCCTGAAGACGACGCTCCGCGCCCGCGGCGAGGAGATCGCGTTCCACCCCGACTTCATGCGCGTCCGCTACGACAACTGGGTCGGTGGCCTGTCCGGCGACTGGCTCATCTCGCGCCAGCGGTTCTTCGGCGTGCCGATCCCGGTCTGGTACCCGCTCGACGCCGATGGCAACCCGGTGTTCGACCAGCCGATCGTCCCGACCGAGGCGCAGCTGCCCGTCGACCCGTCGTCCGACCCGGCACCCGGCTACTCCGAGGACCAGCGCGGCGTCGCCGGCGGGTTCCAGGGCGAGCTCGACGTCATGGACACCTGGGCCACCTCGTCGCTCACCCCGCAGCTCGCGGGCAAGTGGGAGACCGACCCGGCGCTGTACGACCTGGTGTACCCGTACGACGTCCGCCCGCAGGCGCAGGACATCATCCGCACGTGGCTCTTCACGACGGTGCTCCGGAGCCAGCTCGAAGCGGACACCGTGCCGTGGAAGCACGCCAGCATCTCGGGCTTCATCGTCGACCCCGACCGCAAGAAGATGTCGAAGTCGAAGGGCAACGTCGTCACGCCGCTGTCGATCCTCGAGCAGCACGGCGCCGACGCGGTCCGCTACTGGGCGGCCTCGTCCAAGCTCGGCACCGATGCGGCCTTCGACCCGCAGAACCCGAAGCAGATCAAGGTCGGCCGCCGTCTGGCGATCAAGGTCCTGAACGCCGCCAAGTTCGTCTACGGTTTCCCGCTTCCAGAGGGCGCCACGAGCGTGACCGAGGCACTCGATGTCGACATGCTCGCCGAGCTCGGTGCGGTCGTCGAGCAGGCCACCGCCGCGTTCGACGGCTTCGACCACGCCCGCGCGCTCGAGATCACGGAGCGGTTCTTCTGGACCTTCTGCGACGACTACCTCGAGCTCGTGAAGGAACGTGCCTACGGCACGGCGGCCGACGCGACGCACGAGACCCAGGCGAGCGCGGTCCTGGCGCTGCGCGGCGCGATCGACGTGCTGCTCCGACTGCTGGCGCCGTTCCTCCCGTACGCGACGGAAGAGGTGTGGGCCTGGACCCACGAGACCAGCGTGCACCGGGCCTCCTGGCCGACCGCTGCCGACCTGCCCACCGACGCGGCCCCCACCGGGCTGCTCGCGGCCGTCGGACAGGCGCTCATCGGGATCCGCGGGGCGAAGACGTCGGCGAAGGCGTCCCAGAAGACGCCCGTCACGCGTGCCGTCGTCGCGGCGCCGGCCGAGACGCGGGCGCTCATCGAGCGCGCGGCGGTCGACCTGGCGGCCGTCGGCCGCATCGAGAACCTGTCGTTCGTCGACGGCGACGAGCTCGCCGTCACCGAGATCGAGCTGGCGGAACAGCAGGCGTAACGTCGGTCGTCCGGGCCGGGTCGCCTCGGCAACCCGGCCCGTCCACCACCGGACAGGAGGCACGGATGCAGTTGGGCACACGATGGAGCGTGGGTGGGGAGCCGCCTGCGCGACTGCCCGAGGCGATGGTCGTCGCCGTGCGCGGGGTCGAGGACGAACTGGCGGCCGAGTCGGTCGACACCGGTGCGTGGGGTTGGACCCTCACGTTCTTGGAGGGCAAGCCGATCGTCGAGCTCGACGACGGCACCTCGATCCACCTCGACGATGCCGGGCACGCGCAGGTCACGAACCCCGACGACGCCGCGGAAGAGGACTGACGCGGGGCGAGGTTGCTTGGTGAGCAGAAATGGTCGGGTCCCCGGTGGGAACCCGACCATTTCTGCTCACGATGCGAGCGCTTCGAGACGCCCGCCGCTCGCGCCTACTCGGCGAGCCAGGTGAGCAGGACCTCGTTCACCTCGGCGGTGTGCGTGGTGAGCAGGCCGTGCGGCGCGCCCTCGATCTCGACGTACTTCGCGGCCGGCAGCGCCTTGGTGAAGCGGCGACCGGTGGCGTCGATCGGCAGGATGTTGTCCGCCGTGCCGTGCACGATGAGCGCCGGGACGGTGACCTTCGGGATGTCCTGACGGAAGTCGGTCGGCCAGGTCAGCGGTGCTGCGGCGGACGCGATCGCACCCGAGCCGGCGGCGATGTTCCAGGCGTTGCGGACGGCCTCTTCCGAGATGCGCGAGCCGAGGTTCTCCGACAGGTTGAAGAAGTCCTGGTAGAAGTTCGTGAAGTACGCGTACCGGTCCTTCTCGACGTCGGCGGCGATGCCCTCGAAGAACGACATCGGGCCGGCGCCGTCGGGGTTGTCGTCGGTGATGGCCAGGAACGGCTCGAGCGAGGCGAGGAACGCGACCTTGGCGATCCGGTCCTGTCCGTGGCGGCCGATGTAGCGGGCGATCTCGCCGGTGCCCATCGAGAAGCCGACCAGGATCACGTCGCGCAGGTCGAGGGTCTCGAGGACGGTGTGCAGGTCGTCGGCGAAGGTGTCGTAGTCGTAGCCGGTGCTCGGCTGCGAGGACTGCCCGAAGCCGCGGCGGTCGTACGTGATCACGCGGTAGCCGGCCTCGAGCAGGGCCGGGGTCTGGCCCTCCCACGAGTTGCCGTCGAGGGGGAAGCCGTGGATCAGCACGATCGGCTGTCCGGTCCCCTTGTCCTCGTAGTGGAGTTCGATGTCGACGCTGTTCTCGGTTCCGACGGTGATGGCACCCATGATCGTTTCCTTCCCTGAGCCTCGCGGAGAACGTCCGTTCTCCGTCGATGTGCCCTACACTAGAGAACGATCGTTCCCGGCGCAACTCGGGAACGGTGAACACGCAGCGAACGGGGTACGTCATGGCAACCAGCACCATCAGCACGGTCGACGCCGACGTCCGCGCACACATCGTGGACGTCGCCGACCAGCTGTTCTACGCGCGCGGCATCCAGTCCGTCGGCATGGACGAGATCCGCACCGGCGCAGGCGTCTCGCTGAAGAAGCTCTACGCGGCGTTCCCCGGCAAGGAGCAGCTCATCGCGGCCGTCCTGTCCGGGCGCCACGACCTGTGGGAGCGCGGTGTGCACGGTGCGGTCGAGGCCGCCACGGCCCCGCGCGACAAGCTGCTCGCCGTGTACGACTTCCTCGAGTCGTGGTTCGGCGACGACACCTTCCGCGGCTGCGGGTTCATCAACGCCTTCGGGGAGCTCGGCGCGACCTCGCCCGCGGTCGCCGAGATCGCCCGCGACCACAAGGACTCGTTCCAACGGTTCGTGCAGGAGCTCACCGCCGAGGTCGTCACCGATCCCGACCGTGCCGAGGAACTCGCCGCACAGCTCGCCCTGCTCGCCGAGGGCGCGCAGACCACTGCTGCCATCGCCGGCACCACGGAACCTGCAGCGCACGCCCGCCGCGCCGCGTCGACGCTGATCGACGCCGCGACCCACTGAGGGACGTTTCGCGCGTCGGAGGACGTTTTGCGCGTAGCAGGACGCTTCTTTCGACCTGGTACGCGCGAAACGTCCTTCGGTGGTCGCGACCACAGGGCGGAGGGGAGGCGCGGGGCGGGGCCGCCACGGGCCTCCCGTGAATAGGGTGGGGAGATGGCAACCCCGTTCGACGTCCCGAGCACCCTCCCCTACGCCCTGCCGCCCTTCGGCGACGTGCGACTCGAGCACTACCGACCGGCCTTCGAGGCCGGCATGGCCGAGCAGCGCGCCGAGGTCGAGGCCATCGCCACCGATCCGCACGCACCGACGGTCGAGAACACCCTCATCGCCCTCGAGCGCTCCGGGCAGCTGCTGACCCGTGTCAGCCACGTGTTCTTCACGCTGTCGTCGGCGGACTCGACGCCGGAGCTGCACGACCTCGAGGCCGAGGTCTCGCCGCTCCTCGCCGCCCACCGCGACGCGATCACGCTGGACTCCCGGCTCTACGCCCGCGTGCGGTCCGTGCTCGACGGCGCCGCAGCCGCCGGGCTCGAGGGCGAAGCGCTCCGCCTGGTCGAGCGCACCCACGCCGAGATGACCCTGGCGGGCGCCGGGCTCGACGAAGCCGGCAAGGAGCGCCTGACCGCGATCAACCAGGAGCTGTCCACGCTCACGACCACCTTCGAGCGCAACCTGCTCGAGGACACGAACGACTCCGCCGTGCACGTGACCGACGAAGCCGAGCTCGAGGGGCTCGACGACGGTGCGAAGTCGGCCGCTGCCGGGTCCGCTGCGGACCGTGGCCTCGAGGGCTGGCTCATCACCCTGCCGCTCTACACCGGCCACCCGTGGCTGCCGTCGCTCGCGAACCGCGACCTGCGCGAGCGGATCATGCGCGCCTCGCTCGCCCGCGGCCGCCGCGGCAACCAGTACGACAACCGCGAGGTCCTGCTGCGCATCGTCCGGCTCCGTGCCGAGCGCGCCGAACTGCTCGGGTTCTCGAACCACGCCGCGGTCGTCACCGCCGACGAGACCGCGAAGACGCCCGAGGCCGTCGACGGCCTGCTGTCGTCGCTCGTCGGCGCTGCGGCACGGAACGCCGACGACGAGCGGGCCGTCCGGTCCCGCACGGTCGGGTTCGACATCGAGTCGTGGGACTGGGCGTACGCCACCGAGATCCTGCGTGGCGAGCAGTTCGCCGCGGACAGCTCGGCACTCCGACCGTACTTCGAGGCCGACCGGGTCCTGCACGACGGTGTCTTCCACGCCGCGGGTGCCCTCTACAGCCTGACCTTCACCGAGCGCCCGGACCTGCACGGCTACAACGACGAGGTCCGTGTCTTCGAGGTCACCGGCGAGGACGACGAACCGGTCGGGCTCTACCTGCTCGACCTGTACACGCGCGACGGCAAGCGCGGCGGCGCGTGGATGAACCCCGTGGTCGAGCAGTCCGAGCTGCTCGGCACGCTGCCCGTCGTGGTGAACAACCTCAACGTCGCGAAGCCGGCGCCCGGGTCGCCGACGCTGCTCATCCAGGACGAGGTCGAGACGCTCTTCCACGAGTTCGGCCACGCACTGCACGGCCTGATCGCCCGCACCACCTACCCCCGGTTCTCCGGCACGAACGTCGAGCGCGACTTCGTCGAGTTCCCGAGCCAGGTGAACGAGATGTGGGTGTCGTGGCCGTCGGTCCTGGCGAACTACGCGAAGCACCACGAGACCGGTGCCCCGCTGCCACCGGAGCTCGTCCTGGGCCTGAGCGAGTCCGAGGGCTTCAACGAGGGCTTCGGCACGACCGAGTACCTGGCCGCGGCGCTCCTCGACCAGGCCTGGCACCGGCTCTCCGCAGCAGAGGCCGCCGCGGTGACGTCCGTCGAGGACTTCGAGCGCTCGGCGTTGGAGGCCGCCGGCATCGCGGTCGAGGCCGTGCCCCCGCGGTACTCGTCGACGTACTTCGCGCACACGTTCTCAGGCGGGTACGACGCCGGGTACTACGGCTACATCTGGTCCGAGGTGCTCGACGCCGACACGGTCGAGTGGTTCCGTGACAACGGCGGGCTGGACCGCGCGGCCGGTCGACGCTTCGCGGAACGACTGCTGGGCGTCGGGGGCTCGAAGGACCCGCTCGAGGCCTACCGCGACTTCCGCGGCCGTGACGCCGAGGTCGGGCCGCTGCTGCGTCGCCGCGGGCTCGAGTAGGGCGCGCGGGGACCGCGCGCTTCCGGGCGTACCGCGTCGAAACGGGCGTACCTGGTCGGGACTTCCGACCAGGTACGCCCGATCTCACCTTCCATCGCAGCCGTCATGGGAGGAACCAGACGTCGATCCGCGGGCCGTGCCGACCGCCACACCACGACGAAGCCCCGCACCGATCCGGTGGCGGGGCTTCGGAGCGAACGGAGCGCTACGCCGACTTCTCGACGCGCTTCGCCCGCGGCCGGGGCACGATGGTCGGCGCCGCGTTCTCGAGCACGGACTCGCGGGTGATCACCACGCGGGCGACGTCGTCGTCGGACGGGACGTCGAACATCACCGGGCCGAGGACCTCTTCGAGGATGGCGCGCAGGCCACGGGCACCGGTCTGGCGCAGCACGGCCAGGTCGGCGATCGCCTCGAGCGCACCCTGGTCGAACTCGAGCTCGACGCCGTCGATCTGGAACATCCGCTGGTACTGCTTGATCAGCGCGTTCTTCGGCTCGGTCAGGATCTGCATGAGGGCGGCCTGGTCGAGCTGCGACACCGTGGTGACGACGGGCAGACGACCGATGAACTCGGGGATCAGACCGAACTTGTGCAGGTCTTCCGGCAGGACCTCGGAGTACAGGTCCTGGTGGTCGGTCGCACTGTGCAGCGGCGCCCCGAAGCCGATCCCCCGCTTGCCGACGCGCGAGGACACGATGTCCTCGAGCCCGGCGAACGCACCGGCCACGATGAACAGGACGTTCGTCGTGTCGATCTGGATGAACTCCTGGTGCGGGTGCTTGCGACCACCCTGCGGCGGGACCGACGCGACCGTGCCCTCGAGGATCTTGAGCAGTGCCTGCTGCACGCCTTCGCCGGAGACGTCGCGCGTGATCGAGGGGTTCTCGGCCTTGCGGGCGATCTTATCGACCTCGTCGATGTAGATGATGCCGGTCTCGGCGCGCTTGACGTCGTAGTCGGCGGCCTGGATCAGCTTGAGCAGGATGTTCTCGACGTCTTCGCCGACGTAGCCCGCCTCGGTCAGGGCGGTGGCGTCGGCGACGGCGAACGGCACGTTGAGGCGCTTCGCCAGGGTCTGCGCCAGGTAGGTCTTGCCGCAGCCGGTCGGGCCGATGAGCAGGATGTTCGACTTCGCGATCTCGATGTCGTCGCGGTCTTCAGCAGCGGTGATCTGCCCCTGCGCACGGATGCGCTTGTAGTGGTTGTAGACGGCCACGGCGAGGGCGCGCTTCGCCGGGTCCTGCCCGATGACGTACTCCTGCAGGAAGTCGAAGATCTCGCGCGGCTTCGGCAGTTCGAAGTCACCGCTCGAGGTGTCCTCGCCGGCTTCTGCCAGACGCTCCTCGATGATCTCGTTGCACAGCTCGACGCACTCGTCACAGATGTAGACACCCGGACCGGCGATCAACTGCTGGACCTGCTTCTGGCTCTTGCCGCAGAAGGAGCACTTGAGGAGGTCCCCGCTCTCTCCGATGCGTGCCATTGCCGTGCCTCCCTGGTTGGACGTGCCGGCCCGCGCACTCGCACCGGCCGCTGGTGCACCGCTGCTGGTGGGCACCTCGTCGTGGACACGAGCCTAACCGCAACCGGTGACACCGACCGTGCGGCGCCGCGGGATTTCGCGCGCGCGTTCGCCCAGGGCGTTCGGGCCTGCTACCGTGATCCAGTCTTCTCTACAAGTTGTAGAAACACCGTCCCGACCATCGAAGGATCCCCATGCAGAAGCGTCTCGCCGCCGGCGGCGCCGTCACCCTCGGCGCCGTGGCCGTCATCGTCCTCGGCACCGCCGGCGCAGCCAGCGCGCACGTCTCCGCGACGGCCACCTCGACCGCCGCGAACTCGTACACCACGGCGACCTTCTCGGTCCCGCACGGCTGCGACGGCTCCCCCACCACGAAGATCGAGTTCCAGGTGCCGGAGTCCGTCATCGAGGTCACCCCCACCGTGAACCCGAACTGGAAGATCACGAAGGCGACCGAGCCGTACACGAGCCCTTCCGCCGCGGCCGACGGTGAGCACGCCGAGGATGCCGCCGAGCGCGTCACGAGCATCACCTACACCGCGAAGACCCCGCTCCCCGCCGACGAGCGCGACACCTTCGCCCTCTCCTTCTCGCTGCCGGACGGCAAGGCCGGCGACCTCGTCGAGTTCCCCGCGATCCAGACCTGCGAGAAGGGCTCGGTCGAGTGGAACCAGGAGCAGCAGGCCGGCGAGGCCGAGCCCGAGCACCCGGCCCCCTCGATCACGCTGACCGCGGCCGAGGCCACGGACGACGACGGTGACCCGGTCGCCACCACCCCGACCGCCGAGGCCGCCGCCGGCTCGACCACCCCCGCGGACCCCGACCTGGTCGGCCGCTTCCTCGGCCTGGGCGGTCTGGTGCTCGGCGCCGTCGCCCTGGTCGTCGCCGTCGCCGGCACGCGTCGTCGGAGCTCCGCCAAGTGACGCAGCGCGGCTCGCGTCGGGCTCGGCTGCGGTCCTCTGCCTGGAGGCTCGTGGCCGGGTCCGCCGCAGCCGTCGCGATCGCGGGCGGTGCGGTCCTCGGGCTCGCGGGTCCCGCCAGCGCGCACAACTACCTGATCGCGTCCACCCCGGAGGTCGGCGGCACGCTCACCGCGCTGCCGAAGGCGTTCGAGATCACCACGAACGACAAGCTGCTCGACATCGGCGACTCCGGTTCGGGCTTCGCCTTCCGGGTCGTGGGTCCGGACGGGAAGTACTACGAGGACGGCTGCGTCGACATCGACGGCCCCTCGATGACCACGCCCGCCGCACTCGGCGACTCGGGGAAGTACACCGTCGAGTGGCAGATCGTCTCCGCCGACGGCCACACCGTCTCCGACGAGTACGCCTTCACGTGGAAGGCCCCGTCCGGCTTCTCCGCGGCCCCGGGATCGACCACGCCGCCGACCTGCGCCACCGCGGGAGACGACTCCACCGCGGCCGCCACCACCGGCACCGCCTCGGGTGACACCGACTCGGCCACGACCGACGCGCTCTGGATCGGCGCCGGAGGCGTCGTCCTCGTCGCCGCGGTCGTCGCGGTCCTGCTGCTCCTGCGGCGCCGCCCCGCGCCCGAGACGGACGACATCGAGGACTGAGCCGACGGGGCGGACCCGCGCCGTGCCTCCAGGCCGGTGTGCTGGCGAGCCGACGCGCCCAGGTTCCACGACTCGCCGCTCAGGTCCGCCGAGGTTCCACAGCACGACGAAAGGGCGGTCGAGATTCCAAGATCTTGGAACCTCGACCGCCCTTCGTCGGCGCCGAAGCGGCCTGCGGTGCTACTTGACGAGCGCCGGCAGGTTCTTGCGGCTGGTGAGGACCTGGTCGATCAGGCCGTACTCCACGGCTTCCTGCGCGGACATGATCTTGTCGCGCTCGATGTCGTGGTTGATCTCCTCCGGCGTCTTGTTGGAGTGCTTCGACAGCGTCTCCTCGAGCCAGGTGCGCATGCGGAGGATCTCCGCCGCCTGGATCTCGATGTCCGACGCCTGGCCGCCACCCTGCTGGACAGCGGGCTGGTGGATGAGCACGCGGGCGTTCGGCAGGGCCAGACGCTTGCCCGGCGTCCCACCGGCGAGGAGCACCGACGCAGCCGAGGCGGCCTGACCGAGGCAGACCGTCTGGATCTGCGGACGGATGTACTGCATCGTGTCGTAGATCGCCGTCATCGCGGTGAACGAGCCACCGGGCGAGTTGATGTACATGACGATGTCGCGGTCGGGGTCCATCGACTCGAGCACGAGCAGCTGGGCCATGACGTCGTCAGCCGACGCGTCGTCGACCTGGACACCGAGGAACACGATGCGGTCCTCGAAGAGCTTCGCGTACGGGTCCTGGCGCTTGTAGCCGTAGGCCGTGCGCTCCTCGAAGCTCGGCAGGATGTACCGATCGGAGGGAGCCGGGACGTTCTGCGCGCCACCGAGCATTGGGAGATGCATTCTCGTTTCCTTTTCTTCGGTGGGGGTCAGGACTGGGCGTCGGGGTCGGCAGCCGCGGTCGGCGTCGCGCCGTCACCGACGGTGCCACCACCGCCGACGACCTCGGCCGACGAGGCACGCAGATGGTCGACGAAGCCGTACTCGAGGGCTTCCTGCGCGCTGAACCAGTTGTCGCGGTCGTTGTCCTTGAGGACCTGCTCGATCGACTTGCCGGTCTGCTCGGCCGTGAGCTCCGCCATGCGCTGCTTCATGTCGAGGATGACCTTGGCCTGCGTCTGGATGTCGGCAGCGGTGCCGCCGAACCCGCCGGACGGCTGGTGCAGCAGGACGCGGGCGTTCGGCGTGATGTAGCGCTTGCCCGGCGTGCCGGAGGACAGCAGGAACTGTCCCATCGACGCGGCCAGGCCGATGCCCACGGTGACGATGTCGTTCGGGACGAACTGCATCGTGTCGTAGATCGCCATGCCGGCGGTGATCGAGCCACCGGGCGAGTTGATGTAGAGGTAGATGTCCTTCTCAGGGTCCTCGGCGGCGAGCAGCAGCAGCTTGGCTGCGATCTCGTTCGAGTTGTCGTCGCGGACCTCGGAGCCGAGCCACACGATCCGGTCTCTCAGAAGGCGGTCAAAAACACTGGGGTTCAGTGTTGCTTCGGCCATGGAAAAGCTCCCGTTCAGTTGTCGCTTGTTGTCGAACTTATCGGTTGCAACGCACCACTTCGCGTGTGTTCGCCGACAGCAATGCGGTGGTGCGGAAAACACGAGACGGGAGGCACGGTGCCAGCTGGCACCGTGCCTCCCGTCTGTATCGCTGGTGGCGTCGAGTTCGTTACTCGGCGTCCTCAGCAGGGGCCTGCGCGACGCCCGCCGTGAAGGCGGACAGGTCGACTGCGTCGCCGTTGGTGTCCTTGACGGTCACCTTCGACAGGACGGTCGCGACCGCCTTCGAGCGGGCGACCTCGCCGACCATGCCGGGGATCTGGCCGTTCTGGTCGATGACCTTGATGAACTCGGCCGGCTCCATGCCGTACTGCGCAGCAGCCTGGATGAGGTACTGGGTCAGTTCCTCCTGGGAGACCTGGATCTCCTCCTTCTCGGCGATGGAGTCGAGGAGGATCTGCGAGCGGAAGGCCTTCTCGCTGGACTCGGAGACCTCCTTGCGGTGCTCGTCGTCCTCGAGGCGGTTCTCCTGCTCGAGGTGACGGTGCACCTCGTCCTCGATGAGCTGCTCCGAGATCGGGATGTCGACGTCCTCGATGAGCTTCTCGACGAGCTTGTCGCGAGCCGCGGCGCCCTGACCGAAGGTCTTGGACTTCGCGATCTGCTCCTTCAGGTCCGCCTTGAGCTCGTCGATCGTGTCGAACTGGCTGGCGATCTGGGCGAACTCGTCGTCGGCCTCGGGAAGCTCGCGCTCCTTGACGGCGGTGACGGTGACGGCGATCTGGGCGGTCTCGCCCTCGCGGTCGCCACCGACGAGCTTCGACTCGAAGTTCGTCGACTCACCGGCGGTCAGGGACTCGAGCGCCTCGTCGATGCCCTCGAGCAGGTCGCCGGAGCCGATCTCGTAGGAGACGCCGGTGGCCGAGTCGACCTCGTCGTCGCCGATGCTGGCGGTCAGGTCGATCTGCGCGAAGTCGCCGGTCTTCGCCGGACGGTCGACGGTCACGAGCGTGCCGAAGCGGGTGCGCAGGTTCTGCAGCTCCTCTTCGATCTCGTCGTCCGACACCTCGACGGCGTCGACGGTGAGCTCGTACGCGGAGTAGTCCGGCAGGTCGAACTCGGGACGGACGTCGACCTCGAAGGTGAGGACGAGGTCGCCCGCGAAGTCGGCGAGGTTCGGCAGCTCGGCGACGTCGGCCTCGGCACGGCCGAGGATGCGCAGCTCCTGCTCTTCGACCGCCTGGCGGTAGAAGTTGTCGATGGCGTCACCGACGGCGTGGTTCAGGACCTCGCCACGGCCGACGCGCTGGTCGACGATCGCCGGCGGGACCTTGCCCTTGCGGAAGCCGGGGATGTTGATCTGCTCGGCGATGTGCTTGTACGCGTGGTCGATGCTCGGCTTGAGATCTTCCGGCGTCACGTTCACGGTGAGCTTGACGCGGGTGTCGCTCACCTTGTCGACGGTGCTGGTGGCCACGGGATGTTCTCCTGTTGGTTGACGTTCGTGTGGTCGATGGTTCTCGAGGACCTGGTCGGGGCGACAGGAGTTGAACCTGCGGCCTCCCGCTCCCAAAGCGGGCGCTCTACCAAGCTGAGCTACGCCCCGTTTGACTGGGCCAGGGTGTCCGCGCGCGCCGAAGGGCGCATGCGACGCCGATGAGTCTAGCGGTCCCCCGGTGCGCGGTTCCCGGGAGGGACGTCATCGGGTTCAGCGGCGCGTCGTAGTCCTCGTCGCCACTGCACTCCGACCACCACCTGGACCCCGAGCGCCGCCACGACGAGCAGCGCGCCGACGACGATCCGCCACACGTGCAGCAGGGCGTGCGCGGGCTGCGACTGCGGATCGCCGAACAGCTCCGGGCGCATCGAGAACACGATCGCGGCGAGGACCACCAGCGCGTACGAGACCACCCGCGACCGCTTGATCCGCCGTGCATCGACGTCGGTCGGCGGGAGCATCACACGGGGTGGCATGTCGGTACTCGTTCGTCCGCTAGGATGGTCGGGCTGCGGCACGTGCGCAGCGCGGGGATGTAGCTCAATGGTAGAGCCCCAGTCTTCCAAACTGGCCACGCGGGTTCGATTCCCGTCATCCCCTCTCTTGCTTCAGCTGGTGCGCGGTTACACGCTCGGTGCGAGGTTGTTCCGGCGCACCGAGTGATCAACCTCGCACGGAGCGAACACGCGCGCACCGCGCGTGGTCAGGGGCCGCCGAGTTCGAGTGTGATCTGCGGGGTGTCCCCGAGGTCCACGTGTGCGCGCTTGCGCTCGGCCGCCCGGAGCGGCACGAGGTACCCGCCGTCCTTCGGGAACAACGAGGTCGTCCAGGTCACGGCGCCGATCGTCACCCGGGCCGGGATCACACCCCACCCGTAGGTGAGCATCGGCGCGAGGTCGGCGATGACCTCGGCGGCGTCCGGCGACACGACGGCGAAGAAGAACGGCGAGGGGCCGCGCCACTCGATGACCTCGCCGCGGAACTCGAGCTCCATGCGGCGATCGTACGGCCGCACCCCTCGCACGGTGCGAGGTCGGCCGAACTCCGTGCGAGGTTCCACACTCGGTGCGAGGTTCCACACTCGGTGCGACGGCCGGGGGCTCGCACCGAGTGCGGAACCTCGCACCAGGCCGAGCCCCCGGCCGCTTCCGTCAGCGCGAACGCGTCAGCGGTACGTCGCGGCCTGCCCGTAGAGCTTCTGCGTCAGGGCGGAGACGTAGGCGGACTTGTCACCTCCCGGCAGGTTGTACGTCATGAAGACGCCGAACCCGTCCGCTTTCGTGCGCGAAGCGAGCGACACCGCCGTCGACTGCGCGGTGTTCTGGATGTCGACCGCGGCCGCGGACAACCGGTCCTTGCCGAGCCCCGGGATCGACGGCGCCGAGTACGTGCCGTAGTAGGGGTTCCAGGCGTAGTCGAGCTTCGAGCCGATGGTGCTGCTCGACGACGACAGCGAAGACGAGGCCGGGCCGATGTCGTAGAACGAGATGAGCTTGCCGGGCATCTGGGCACGCAACGCGGTGATGAGCCAGCCGATGGACTGTTGGTTCGGCTGCGGGGTGCCGTTCGCGCCGTAGTCGGAGTACTCGTCGTCGAGGTCGACGCCGTCGAGTCCGTACTTCGACACGGTGGCAGCGATCTGGGACGCGAAGTCCGACGCGGCCGCCTGGGTCGGGAAGTTGGCGATGCCCGCACCCTGGTGGTTGCCGAGGACCGACAGCGACACCTTGATGCCCTTCGCCTGCAGCGGCTTGATCTGCGTCGCGGCGTTGTCGAGGGTCGCCTGCACCTTGTCGTTGTTGACCAGAACAGCCTTGGAGCCGTTCCAGTTGATGTTCGCCGCGAAGATGATCGCGACGTCGAAGGCGTTCGCACCGCCGGACAGCGTGTAGCGGCCGACGTTCGCGAGCTGGTCGTTGTTGACCTCGACGTAGGCGATGCTCGTCGGCCCGGACTTGGTGGCAGCGGCCGATGCTGGTGCTGCGGTGGCTGCGGACGGCACGAGCGGTGCCGCCACCATCGCGGCGACGGCCGCCACGATCCCGAACTTCATGGACTTCTTCATGACACTCCTCTTCGAGTGATGAACCGGCCGGCGGTCGCCGACCGGGAACCGCCGCCGGGACACCCGAAGTCCCGGCGGCGGGGTCTCAGACGCGCGGGTACCGGAAGGTCCGCACCTCGTACGCGTCGACGGCGAACGACGACGCATCCGTATCGGTCAACGGCTCTTCGAGCAGGGTGACCTCGGCAGCCGGTCCGAACGGCCCATCGACCGCGATCCCGCCGGTCCCCCGCCGACCCACCGGCTCGTACACCCGGACGACCAGGTCGCCGGAGCGGTCGTCGGCGAGCTTGACGCTCGACAGCACGACCCCGCCGGACACCCACACGAGCGGCGCGAACCCGTGCGCCCCGGTGACGGTCCGCGCGCCGGCGTTCATCCGGACGCCCGCCGCGGTGGCCCCGAGCTGGTCCGTCCCGATGACGATGCCGTACCGGTGCGTCTGCACGCCCTGGTCGGTCTCGGGGTCGGGGAACCGCGGTGCCCGCAGCAGGGACAGCCGCACGGTGGTGGTGACGTGCCCGTCGACGGCGTCGCGGGTGGTGTCGAAGCCGTGGATCGAGTCGTTCACCAGCGCGACGCCGAACCCCGGCTCGGACACGAGCACGTAGCGGTGCATCGAGGTCTCGAACTTCGCGGCCTCCCACGAGGTGTTCGTGTGCGTCACCCGCTTCTGCGCTCCGAATTGCGTCTCGGCGACGGTGTGCTCGGCGCGGACGTCGAGTGGGAACGCGACCTTGAGGAACTTCTCGGTCTCGTGCCAGTCGGTCGTCTGGTCGAACTCGAGCGTGCGGGAGTCCGGTGCGAGGACGATCTCCTGCCGCACGGTCGAGTCGCCGAAGGACCGCGACACGACGACCCGTGCGACACCTGCGTCGTCGACCGAGGCCTCGAGCGACGAGACGTCCACCAGGTCCTCGACCCGGTTCCGGTAGTACCGGTCGACGTCCCACGCGTCCCACATGTTCGGGAAGTCCTGGTGTAGCTGCAGCAGGTTCGCGGCTTGCCCGGCGGCGATCGCCTCGCGCCCGCTGACCAGGTCGACGGCGCTCGTGACGAGACCCTGGTCGGTGACGGTCACGCGTACCAGCTCGTTCGCCAGTACGTACCCGCCGTCCTGCTCCGTCAGCGTGACAGCGGTCGGTTCCGCCACGTCGGTCGCCAGGACGGCGCCCTGCGCGGGTGCGCCGGCCTGGAGGAACGGGGCCGGGTTCACGACGACGGCCGCGTCTCCGGCACCGGCGAGCGCCGAGAGCGCCTGGTCGATGATCGCGGTCAGCGCCGCGGCCGTCTCGGCGTACTTCGCCTCAGCCTCGCGGTGCACCCAGGCGATCGAGGTGCCCGGCAGGATGTCGTGGAACTGCTGGAGCAGCACCTGCTGCCACAGGGCGTCGAGCTCGTCGTACGGGTAGGCGAAGTCGCTGCGTGCGGCGGCGGTCGCGGCCCAGAGCTCGGCCTCGATGAGGAGCTGTTCGCACCGGCGGTTGCCCTGCTTCGTGCCGTGCTGGCTGGTCAGGGTGGCGCGGTGCAGCTCGAGGTACAGCTCGCCCACCCACACCGGCGGGTCGGGCAGCTCGGACTTCGCACGGTCGAAGAACGTGTCGGGGTGTTCCCAGCGCACCTTCGCGCTGCCCTCGAGGTCGGCGAGCCGTGCAGCCGTGCCGGTCATCTCGCGGGTGGTGCCACCGCCGCCGTCGCCCCAGCCGACCGGGGCGATCGACCCGGTGGCGAGCCGGTTCTCACGGAACTGGCGGGAGGCCTTGGCGACCTCGCTGCCGGACAGGCGCGAGTTGTAGGTGTCCATCGAGGGGAAGTGCGAGAACACCCGTGAGCCGTCGATGCCCTCCCACAGGAACGTGTGGTGCGGGAACTTGTTGACCTGGTTCCACGAGATCTTCTGCGTGAAGAACCACTCGAAGCCTGCACGGCGCATGAGCTGCGGCAGCGCCGGCGAGTACCCGAAGCTGTCCGGCAGCCAGACGCCCTTGGGTCGGATGCCGAACTCGCGCTCGAAGAACCGCTGCCCCTGCGAGAACTGGCGGACGATGCTCTCGCCGGTCGGCATCACGGTGTCGGACTCGACCCACATGCCGCCGATCGGCAGGAACCGGCCGGCCTGGACGGCGGCCGTGACCCGGGCGTACACCTCGGGCCGGTGTTCCTTGATCCAGGCGTACTGCTGGGCGCTCGACATGCCGTACAGGAAGTCGTCGGTCTGGTCGATGAGCTCGGTCATCGTCGAGGTGGTTCGAGCGACCTTGCGGATCGTCTCGCGGACGGGCCAGAGCCAGGCGGAGTCGATGTGGGCGTGTCCGATCGCCGAGATCGTGTGCGCCGAGGATTCGGCAGGTGCGGCGAGCACGTCGGCGAGCGCCGCTCGGGCGTCACCCGCGGTCGCTGCGATGTGCTGCAGGTCGAGCCGGTCCAGCGCGTCGTCGAGGGCCTGCAGGATCCGCATCCGTCGCGGTCCCTCGGGCAGCTCGGCCTGCAGTTCGAGCAGGACGTCGATGTCGAGCGCGAGCTCGTGCACCTCGGACTCGAAGACGGCGAGGTCCATCCGGCGTGAGGTGTACAGCCGCTTCGACGACGAGGTCTGGATGTCGCCCTCGTGCGTGACGAGGAAGGGGTGGTAGTCGAGCAGGACGGGGTTCGACGCCGCCTCGACGAAGAGCTCGATGGTCTCGCCGCCCTCGGCCCGTTCCGTCAGCAGCACCCACTGGTTGCGCGGGTTGATCGACTTCACCGGCGTGCCGTCGGCCAGGTAGACGAGCCCTTCGCACTGGAACCCGGGCATGTTCTTGTCGAAGCCGAGGTCGACGACGGCTTCCACCCGGCGGCCGGCCCACTCGGTCGGCACGGTCCCGGTCAGCCGGAACCACGTCGTCCCCCAGGCCGCGCCCCAGGGCGTGCCGACCCCGTACGGCGTGAACTCGAGCGCGAGTCCCTGCGCCGGCGGGATCGGCTCCCCCGGCAGCTCGTGCCAGGCGGTCTCGAGCGGCGTCGCGGTGGCGTGCACCGCCGGCGTGATGCGCTCGTCGAGGACCCGGCGGGCCCGTCCGGTGGTGAGGGGGATGTCGTCGTGCATGGGGCCTTCCAGGGTCGGGGCGTGGGCGCGGGTCAGCGCGTGGTCGCGGGGTGCGCGACGCGGATGGAGGTGGAGTCGAGCTCGGCGGGCACGTCGACGCACCGGTCGATGCCACGGGCGGCGAGCATCCCGGTGTCGCCGAGCCGCGACCGCAGGACGACCTGCGGGCCGCGACCGTCCGGTTCCGCCGACGCGACCGCGAGCCAGGCGGCGGCGAACCGTCCGCCGGGGGCGCAGTCGGCACGCATGCCGTGTCGGTCCGAGCCGTCGGGCAGCACGTCGTCGAGCACGAGCGCCGTGGCCGGCGGCGCAGCAGCGGTGTCGGTGGCACCGGACCCTGCGACGACGGCGAAGGCCTCGCCCGCGGGCTTGATCCGGCCGTCGTTGGTGAAGAGCCCGAGGTCGTACTCGAGCTCCGGGAAGTCGGCGAGCGACCTGGCGACGTCGTGCGAGCACCACCACGTGACGCCGAGCACCTGCTGCGCCCCGAGCACGTGCCGGATGGTCTGCTCGGTGAACGAGGCGGCGTCCTCCGGGGCGACGACGTTGGTGGGCGCCCCGACTTCCTGCAGCCAGTTCGGCCGTGCGGGGTCTCGGTTCCAGGCGGCGGCGAGCTGGAGGAGGTACTCCCCGTGCCGCACCGACCCCGGCCCGAGTGCGCCGTGCAGGGCCGCCGAGCCGTTGAACACCCACGAGTGCGTGACGGTGGCGTCACCATGGTCCGCCGCGTGCTCCGGTCCGAACGGCTGCGCGTCGTCGTACCAGGCCGCGTCGTACTGCGCGACGGTGACCAGCGGCCGCGGACGCGACCCGCTGCCGGACGGGGCCGACGCGGACGAGTCGACCCGGGCCTCCCGGCCCGACGAACCGGACGAACCGGACGGACCGGACGCGAGCCCGGACCGTGCCGCCGCGACCATCGCCGCCGCCCACGCGTGCCCCTGCTCCGCCGTGATGTCGTGCGGGGCGGGGTGCGGAGCGTGCGCGAACTGGTTCACCTCGTTGCCGATGGTGATGCCGAGCAGGTTCGGCTTGTCCGCGACCGCTGCGGCGAGCGCCCGGACGTACGCCGCGGTCGACGCGACGACGTCCGGGTCGGTGAACATGTTCCGACGGTGCCAGCTGTCCAGCCACGAGGGCACGAAGTCGAAGCTCGACAGGTGCCCCTGCAGGGCGTCGACGTTGACGTCGAGCCCGAACGAGCCGGCGATGTCCACGACCGTCGCGACGTCCTGCAGTGCCGACGCCCGGATGAGGGTGCGGTTCGGCTGCACCACCGGCCAGAGCGGGAAGATCCGCACGTGGTCGGCGCCGAGCGAGGCGATCGCCTCGAGGTCCCTGGCGGTGTCCGACGGTGAGAAGTCGAGCCACGAGTGGAACCAGCCGACCGAGGGCGTGTAGTTGACCCCGAAGCGCATCAGCCCTTCACACCGCCCTCTTCGACGCCCTTGAAGAAGAAGCGTTGCAGGACGGCGAAGATCACGGCGATCGGGATGAACGCGATCATGGTGCCGGCGGCGATCATGCGCTGGTCGGTCGCGAACGTGCCCTGCAGGTACTGCAACCCGACGGTCAGGGTGAGGTTCTCCGGCGACTGCAGCACGATGAGCGGCCACAGGAAGTCGTCCCACGCCCCGATGAACGAGAAGATCGCGATGACGGCGATGGTCCCCTGCACGGCGGGCAGCGAGATGTACCGCAGCCGCTGCATCGCGTTCGCACCGTCCATCACGGCGGCCTGGTCGATCTCCTCGGGGATCTGCCGGAACGCGTTGAACATGAGCAGCACGTTGAGTGCGGCGATCATGCCGGGCAGGGCGACGCCGACCAGGTTGTCGGCGAGGCCGAGGTCCTTGACGGTGACGAACTGCGAGATGATCGTCGCCTCGCCGGGCAGGACGAGGGTGGCGAGGAACAGTCCGAGCACGAGCTTGCGGTGCCGCCACTGCAGCCGCGCCAGGGCGAAGCCGGCGAGGGTCGCGAAGACGATGTTGCCGAACACGTCGATCGCGGCGACGAGCAGCGAGTTGCCGATGTAGCGCCACACCGGGATCGCGGCGGCCACCTTGAGGTAGTTCTCGATGGTCGGCTCGGTCGGGATGAACGACGGGTTCGCGGTGTAGATGTCCTCGCCGGCGCCCTTGAGCGAGGTGGACAGCTGCCACAGGAACGGGCCGATCGTGATGAAGAGCACCACGATGAGCAGGACGTAGCGCACGACCTTCTCGCGGGTGGACATGACACCCCAGACCGCGCGACGGCGCTTGCGTCCGTCTCGTCCGTTCGGCCGGGAGGCCCGTCCCGCGTCCGTCGCGCCCGTCACGTCCGGCGTCGGGCTGGCTGCACCGCGCGCCCCGCCCAGGGCGGGTTCGGTGGTCGTCGTGTTCGTCACTTGTCCGCCTTGCTGTTCATCCGCGCGAGGGCGAGCATCGGGATCAGCGTCACGACGAAGAGCAGGAGGCTCAGGGCGGACGCGTAGCCGAGGTTGCCGGTGAAGCCGCGGGCGTACTGCTGGATGAGCATGACGAGCGAGTTGTCCTGCCCGCCGGGTCCACCGGTGCCGTTGGTGAGGATGTAGAGCTCGCTGAACACCCGGAGCGCGGAGACGCACACCAGGATCCCGACGAGCGTCATGGTGCCCCGGACCCCCGGCATGGTGACCGACCAGAACCGGCGCACCGACCCGGCGCCGTCGAGGGCGGCCGCTTCGTGCAGGTCCTTGCCGACGTTCCCGAGAGCCGCGAGGAAGATGATCATGTAGTAGCCGAGGCCCTTCCAGACCGTCAGGCTGATCGCGCTGAGGAGCAGCAGCCACCGGTCGGTCAGGAACGGGACGCTGCCCTGCACGACGCCGAGCGCCTGCGCCATCTCGTTGATGACGCCGCGGTCGTCGAGGATCCAGGTCCAGATGAGCCCGACGACCACGGCCGACGCGATGACCGGCGTGTAGAACGCCGTGCGGAAGAACGCGATCCCCGGCAGCTTCTGCTGGACGAGCACCGCGATGAGCAGCGGCAGCACGGTCAGCAGGGGCAGGCAGATCGCCATGTAGATGACGCTGTTGAGCAGCGCCTCCCACACCTGCGGATCGGCGAGCAGGGTCTCGAAGTTCTTGAGCCCGACCCACTGGCTCACGCCCCCCAGCGGGCTCGCGTTCGTGAACGACAGCCGGACGGTGTTGATCGACGGCCAGAGGCTGAACGCGACGAGCCAGACGAGGGCCGGCAGGACGAGCAGCCAGGGCGTGAACCAGCGGTTGGCGCGCATCAGCCGTTGGCCAGCAGGCTGTTCATCTTGGTCTGAGCCGTCTGCAGCGCCTTCTCCGGCGCGACCTGGCCCTTCATGGCGAGGGCGATCTGCTGGTCGAGGAAGTCCGTCATCGCGGAGTTCGCCTCGACCGGGTTGAGGACCTTCGCGGTCTTCAGGGCCTCGTTCGCCAGGACACGGGCCTCGCCGTTGACGGTGCCGTCGTCCTTCGAGAAGTACGGGTCGGACTGCGAAGACGTGGTCGACGGGAAGATGTTGACCTTGTGCGCGAACGCCTCTTGGTTCTCCGCGTTCGTCATGAACTTCGCGAACGCCTCGGCGGTGGCGAGGTGCTTCGACTTGGCCGACACCGACAGGCCCTGCACGTACAGCGGCGGGGTGTCGAGCGCCGGGCTGACCGTCACCTTGCCCTTGAGTGACGGGTTGTTCTTCTCGAAGTCGGCGAGCGAGGTCGCGCCGCCCGTGGTCCAGGCGACCTTCTGCTGCGTGAACAGCGTCGAGTTGCCGAGGTAGTCGCTGTTCAGCACGTTCGAGGGCATGTAGCCGTCCTGGTACGCGTCCTTGTAGCGCTCGATCAGGTCGGCGGCCTTCGACGAGTCGGCGAAGGTGAACTTCGTGCCGTCCGCGTTGAGGACCTTCACGCCGGCCAGGGTGAAGTCGCCGAGGCCGGGCTTCCGGCTCATCAGGTAGTCGGTCGGGCAGTTCTCGTGCATGGTCTTCGCCTGCGTGAACAGCTCGTCGGTGGTCTTCGGCGGGTTCTTCGCGTCGAGGCCGCACTTCGCGAACATCGTCGCGTTCCAGTAGTCGACGTCGGTGTTGAGGTACCAGGGGTAGCCGAACGTGCCGTCGACGCCCTTGTACTTGTAGGAATCGAGCGCGCCGGCGACGTACGTGCTCGCGAGCTTCGTGTCGTCCTTCGCGACGTCCTGCAGGAACCCGCGCTTCGCGAGCGGCAGGGCGATGTCCGGCGGCAGGTTGATGACGTCGGGCAGCGAGTTCGACGACGCCTGGCTGAGCACCTTGTCGGCGTAGCCGTCGCCTGGCTGGTCCTGCAGCTTGACCTTCGCGTCGGGGTGGGCCTTCTCGAAGTCGGCGATCACCCCGTTCAGGTAGCCCGTGTACGTCGGCGTGAGCGCCCACGTCTGCAGCGTGATCGACCCGCTGATCTCCCCGCTGCCGGTGTCGGCCGCGTTGCCGCCGCTCGAGCAGCCGGTCAGGACGAGTGCCGTGGCGGCAGCTCCTGCGAGCAGCGCTGCGGCGCGGCTCCTCGTCGCACGTGTGGTGGTCCTCATGGCGTCTGACTCCCTCGTCATCCTGCGTGGTCATCGTGCTGAACCGGTTCAGTTCCTGTCCCTGAACCCGCTTGTGGCAGTGACTATGGAGGACTAAAACGCTATAGTCAAGCCCGTGGCCACGAACCGTCGAACGACGATCTCCGACATCGCCGCGCGTGCCGGCGTGTCCGTCAGCGCGGTCTCGTTCGCCCTCAACGACCGCCCCGGCGTGTCCGACGAGACCCGCGAACGCGTCCGCGCGATCGCTCGCGAACTCGACTGGCAACCGCACACCGCAGCGCGCGCCCTGGGCGGCGCGAAGGCTGGCTCGATCGGCTTCGTGCTGAACCGGCCGGCCCGCACGCTCGGCACCGAGTCGTTCTTCGGCGACCTGATCTCCGGCATCCAGCTCGGGCTCGCCGGCACCCACGTCGGGATGAACCTGCTCGTGGCACGCGACGCGGCCGAGGAGCTCGAGACCTACCGGGCGTGGTGGCGTGGGCACCGGGTCGACGGTGTCGTCGTCATCGACCCGCGGCGCGACGACGACCGGCTCACCCTGCTCGCCGAGCTCGGCATGCCCACGGTCGTCGTCGGCTCCCACCCCTCACCAGAGGGCTCCGCACCGAGCGTGTGGATCGACGACGGCGACGCGACCGACACCGTCCTTCGGTACCTGCACGCGCTCGGGCACCGGCGCATCGCGCACGTCGCCGGGCGCCCGGAGTTCGAGCACACCGCCATGCGGATCGAACGCGTCCGGGCGTTCGCGGCAGCCGAGGGGCTCGCGGACGCCGTGTCGATCCCGACCGACTACTCCGCCGAGGCTGGCGCGAGTGCGACCCGCACCCTGCTGTCCCGCAGCACTCGGCCGACGGCGATCGTGTACGACAACGACGTCCTGGCGGTCGCCGGGCTCGGGGTCGCGAGCGAGATGGGCATAGCCGTGCCGACCGACGTCTCGATCGTGTCGTTCGACGACTCGGCGATGATCCAGCTCGTCCGGCCGTCCATCACCTCGCTGACCCGCGACACCGTGGAGCTCGGGCAGCGCGCGGCGACACTCCTGCGCGCACAGATCGACGCCGATGCCCCGTTGCCGTCACGCCCCGGGCCGCCACTGACCCTCAGTGTCCGGGAATCGACGGCACGCGCGGGGTCCTGATACGCCACTCCGGCGCTCCTGGCGTTCCACGACGACACGCCCAGCGGGCGTCCGGCCGAGGTCCACGGCACGCGGCGGACTTGACTCCCGTTCGAACACACGTTCGAATACCGTCGTGGGACGGCGTCGCGAGAACCGGTGGCAGCCCCCGGAACACCCGGAGGTCGAACGTCCGCGCGCCTACTCGCTGTCCGAGGACGCCCGCGGGCCCGACGTCTGCCACGCCGTCACCCCCGTGCCGGTCTGGGCGTGGATCCAGTTCCCGACCTTCCACGTCCGGGTGAAGGCCTTCGCGAAGAGCTGGACCCGTGATGCCGTCATGGTCGAGTGGGCGCAGTTCGGACAGCAGGCGGACGCGTGGGTGTGGCGGTCGGCCGTGAAGCACCGCACCCTGCGTGCCGACCAGGCGGAACGCGCGATGCGGAGTCCGCAGAACGCAGCGCGTTGACTTCCGGTCGCACCCCGAGGATGGTTTAGCGAACACCGGTTCGGTAAGTAACTCACTGATCGAGGCATTCGTTCGAGTGCCGCTCCGGGACGAGGAGGCACCATGAAGAACACAGCGGTGCCGTCCTGGGTCGCCCACGTGCTCACCCCACCCGAGGTCATCAGCGCCTACGTCGAGGCCCGGGTCAACGATCCGGCCCTGCTGTCGGGCGAGCACACGGAACCCACGTACGCCGACTTCCTCGGCGACGAGTAGACGGTGGTTCAGCGGCGTCGGCGGCGCGCGGACAGCGTGACGCCGACGCTCGCAGCAGTGACGCATACCAGCGCCACCGTCTCCAGCACGGACAGCCCCTCGCTGAGCACCACGAGGCCGGCCAGCGCGGCGATCGCCGGGCCGAGACTCTGCAGCACGCCGAACACCCGTGTCGGCATCCGTCGCAACGCCAGCATCTCGAGGGCGTAGGGCAGCACGCTCGACAGGACGGCGACGGCGCCGAAGACGAGCAGGAGCACGGGTTCGCGGACCACGCCGTCGATCGCGGACGGGAGCCCGAACGGCAGCGACACGAGCATCGCGACCACCATCGACACCACCAGGCCGTCGACACCCGGGATCGCGGCGCCGACGTGCCGGTTCATCACGATGTAGCCCGCCCAGCAGGCCGCCGCGAGCACGGCCCAGACGATGCCGCCGACCTCGGTCACGGCGCTCGGGCCGACCCCGAGCAGGACGACGCCGGCGAGCGCCAGGGCGGCCCAGAGCGCGTCGAGCCACCGCCGGGTGTGCACGAGGGACAGGGCGAGTGGACCGAGGAACTCGATCGTCACCGCGACCCCGATCGGGATGGTCGCGAAGGCCAGGTAGATGAAGACGTTCATCCCGCCGAGCGCCAGCCCCAGGCCGACCGCGCCGAGCCACTGCGCGCGGGTCCAGTGCCGGACGCGAGGACGGACGACCAGCGCGAGCACCACCGCGCCGATGACGAGCCGGAGCGTCGCGGCCCCGACCGCGCCGACGTCGTCGAAGTGGGTCTTCGCGATCGCGGCACCGACCTGGACGGACACCATCGCGGTGAGGGCGAGCAGCGGAGCCGGGATCCGGTCGGTGCCGCGGGCCTGGTTCATCCGCCGGACCGGCTCATCCGAGGTAGGCGAGCACGGCGAGGACGCGGCGGTGGTCCTCGCCGGTGTCCTCGAGCGCGAGCTTGCCGAAGATGCTCGACACGTGCTTCTCGACGGCGCCGGTGCCGATGACGAGGGCGCGGGCGATGGCCGCGTTCGTGCGACCCTCGGCCATCAGGCCGAGCACGTCGCGTTCGCGCGGGGTGAGCGCGGCGAGCGGGTCGCGCCGCCGGCTCATCAGCTGCGTGACGACCTCGGGGTCGAGCACGGTGCCGCCAGCGGCGATCCGGCGCACGGCGTCGTCGATCTCCTCGAGCCGGGTGACGCGGTCCTTGAGCAGGTAGCCGATGCCCGTCGCACCGGCGGCGAGGACGTCTTCGGCGTAGGTGGCCTCGACGTACTGCGAGAGGAGCAGGACCCCGGTGCGCGGGGCGATCCGGCGGGTCTCGACGGCTGCGCGGACGCCTTCGTCGGTGAAGGTCGGCGGCATCCGGACGTCCATGACGACGACGTCGGGAGCGCCGTCCGGCAGCGTCGCGAGGAACGCACGGGCGTCGGCGTACTGGCCGATGACGTCGATGCCGGCTTCGTCGAGCACGCGGGCCAGGCCCTCGCGCAGCAGGACGGCGTCGTCGACGACGACGGCCCGGATGCGTGCTGCATCCGGGCCGTCTGTCATGCCGACCAGCCTAGTGGGAGCGCGGGCGCTCCCGTGGGGTCACGACCGCGGGTTCGCCGTCGTGGGGACGCCGTTCAGGGCACCGAGCGGGATCCGCGCCGTGGCCTCGGTCGGGCCGCCCTCGGGGCTCGCGACGACCAGGTCGCCGTCGAGTGCGCGCATCCGGCCGATCAGACCCTCGATGCCGTGGCCCTGCTGGGGTCGTGCGCCGCCGCGGCCGTCGTCGGTCACGCTGACGGTCAGGTACCAGAGCCCGGAGGCGTCGACCACGAGGCCGAGGTACACCCCGGCGGTCGTGGCACCGGCGTGCTTCATGGTGTTCGTCAGGAGCTCGCTCACCGTGAAGTACACGTTGCGCTGGATCTCCGTCGCGAGCTCGAGGCCCTCGGGCAGGCGGACGTCGAGGCCGACCGGGATCGGGGTGCGGGCGACGAGGGCTTCGAGGGCCGCCACGAGCCCGCGGTCGAGCAGGATCGGTGGGGCGAACCCGCGGGACAGTGCACGCAGTTCGTCGAGGGCGTCCTGCGCGTGCTCCGAGGCCTCGCCGATGAGCTGCTTCGCTTTCTGCGGGTCCTTGTCGAACGCGCGTTCCGCTGCCGACAGGTCCATCCGGAGCCGCACCAGGCGCTGCTGCGGGCCGTCGTGCAGGTCGCGCTCGATCTGGCGCAGGGCCTGGCCCTCGGCGGTCACCGCACCGGCACGGGAGGCCTGGAGTCCGGCGACGCGCTGCTCGAGCTGCTCGGCACGGAACCCGCCGAGCAGACCGAAGTCCACCCAGTAGTGCGCGATGACCGAGCCACGGGCCCAGAGCGGGAACAGCACGACCGAGGCGGCCATCGACAGCAGCCCGAGGAACCCGAAGCCGACGACGGAGGTCATGTCCCACCCGAAGTACTGCGCGCTCAGGCCGTTCGCGAACGCGACCACCGCGAGCCCGACGGGCCAGAGGAACCCGGCGAGCAGCAGGACGCCGGCGCCCACGGTGAAGAGCGCGACGAGCGGGTACACGACCGCTGCGTGCAGCAGGTAGAGCCAGTAGTGCGGGTTGGCGACCGCGGAACCGGTGCGCGTCCACCAGTTCTGCTGCCAACGGGGCGTCCAGTCCACCGGGCGGATCGGACGCCGGTCGGCCCATCCGATGCGGAGCTTCTCGAACTGTCCGAGCCACCGCGCCACGAACAGCGCGATGAAGAACATCAGCAGCACGAACGGGTTGAACAGGTCGCGGAAGCCGCCGCCGAAGATCGCCGCGGGGAACGCGAAGTAGAGCGTGCAGAGCAGCACCCCGGTCAGGGCCATGTACCCGAAGTCGCGCGGCAGGCGCTTCCAGGACTCGCGGTAGAACGCGCCGGCGGTCATGCCGGAGCCCGCACTGCCGCCACGACCGCCACCCGGTGCCGATCCGTTCGGCGGGGTCGCTCCCCACGACGCCGGCGGGGTCTGCTGTTCGTGCTGTCGCGGGTACTGCGGCATCGGCTTGGTGGCTCCAGGTGGGACGGAGTCGCCCAGCGGGACGGTCTGGGCCTGGTCGGGCGAGGGTGTGACGTCGTCCAGCGGGACGGTTCGCGCCTGGTCGAGGCGGTCGGTGTCGGTCATGACTCCAGCCTCGCGATCACGGGGCCGTTCCCCCATCCTGCCCCCTCCCCAGCCCGGGTGGGGTTATCCCCCCTCTCCACAGATCTCCCGAGGCCGATCGTCGCGGGACGGCCCGCCGGACATGCTCGTGGTGATGGGCGACGCACTCCGAGCACTGATCGACGCCGTCGGCCTCGAGGTCGGCCCCGGCGAGGAGATCCGATCCGACGACGACCGCTGGACGATCGACCTCGATCCGGACGGTACGCACGCCTGGGTCGCGACCCGGCACCGGCCGATCTGGCTCCACCGCGACGACACACTCGTGTTCATCGAGGCGGGTGGAGCCGCACTGGTCGAGCAGCACCCGACGACGTCGATCGGCTCCGACCCCGAGCGGCACGGTCCGCCTCGCACTGCTCCATCGTACGACTTCCCGCACGAGGCCCTGTTCGCCGAAACCGGCGTCGTCGTCGGGTCGGCGACGCTCGGGCCACTCGCTGCCGAGGTCCTCGCGCTCCCGTCGATCGCCACCACCCAGCCCGCGGGCTTCGCGTCGGCGGACGTCGTGCTGGCGCTGCGGCACGTCGGTCACCTCGACGGCGGCCGGTGGCACGGCGTGCAGCAGGATGCGCTCGCGCGACTCGTGGTCACGACCGTGCTCCACGACAACCCACCGCCCTCGCTGCGCGACAACAGCCTGGCGAGGGTTCTCGACCGGCTCTTCGACCCGGCGGGCGGGCACTCGACAGCGGACCTGCCCGACGGGGTCGGCATGTCTCCGCGCACCCTCGAGCGCCGGTGCGCGGAGACCACGGGCTGCACGCCGGCCCAGCTCGGGCGGTGGTTCCGGAGCCTCGGCGTCCGGCGTGCACTCACCCGGGGTGACCGTCCCGCCGAGGTCGCTGCACGCTTCGGCTTCAGCACCACCGCCTCCATGCGACGCGCGCTGCAGCGGGTCCGTGCACCGGAGACCGACCTCCCTCGGCGGTTCTGACGGTTCCGGTTCACGAATCCCGCGGTTCGCGAACCAGGACCGTCAGCCGCCCGGACAGAACATGCTCTCCCCGCGGCGCGGGCTGCGCGTAGTGTGCGGGCATGCAGAACATCACGGGGGTTCGGGTGGTCTCGGCCGCGGCAGTCGTCGCAGCGGTCGTGTTCGGGGCGCGCGGGCTGGTGGGGACGATCTGGCTCGCGCCGTGGGACCTGCCGAACGGACTGCTCCTCGTCGCCACGGCGCTCGCCGGGCTGGCGGGTGCGGTCGTGCTCGTCGCCGCGGTGCGCGCTCGGGACCGTCGGGCGCTCGCGTTCGCGGTGTCGGTCCTTGCGTTCGCGCTCCTGTGGCCCGCGCCGAGCTGGGTTACGGAGGTGCTCCTCGTCGTCGCGCAGGGTGCACTCGTGGCGTTCGGGGTGCTGACCATCCGGAACGAGGACGGCGTACAGCGGGCCTTCGGCTGGATCGTCACCGTGGCGGCGTCGCTGTGGTTCGTCCTGGCGCTGCTGTCGAACACGGTCCTGCTCACAGCGCTGCCGCAGGAGGCGCTCGGCATCGCGTTCTCCGTCCCGGGGCTGCTGCAGACCGTGGCCTACCTGGCGGCGACGGTGCTCGTCGCGGTCCCGCTCCTGCGTCCGGTGGGCCGGGGCGTGAACGCGCTCTGGGCCTCGGCCGAGGTGCGCTGACTCCGCAACGACGCTGAGACCGCAGGGCCACAGGGCCACAGGGCCGCAGGGCCGCTGCGGCCGCAGGGCATCAGGGCCGGCGAGCGCCCCTCAGCCCGCCCGTGCCGCCAGGCGCTCGGATCGGCGCACTGCCTGCTCGTCCGGGTCGGGCACCGGCGCGGCCTGGATGAGTCGACGCGTGTAGGGATCCTCCGGCGACCGGAGGATGGCGTCGCGACTCCCCTGCTCGGCGACCTTCCCGCCGTGCAGCACGACGACCCGGTCGCACAACGTGTCGACCACGGCCAGGTCATGGGTGACGAACAGGCACGCGAAGCCGAGGCGTTCCTGCAGCTCGCGGAAGACGTCGAGCACCCGGGCCTGCACCGAGACGTCGAGGGCGCTCGTCGGCTCGTCGGCGATGAGCAGTGCGGGGTCGAGTGCGACGGCGCGGGCGATCGCGACGCGCTGCCGTTGTCCGCCGGAGAGCTCGTGCGGGAAGCGCTCGCGGTACCCGCCGTCCAGGCCGACGTCCGCGAGCAGCCGGTCCAACCGTTCGTCGATCTGTGCCGACGGCAGGCGCAGGATCTGCCGGAGCGGTTCGGCGACGGTCTGTCCGACCGTGTAGCGCGGGTTGAGCGACCGGAGCGGGTTCTGGAAGACCACGCCGACGTGTCGCCGCATCTCCCGACGAGCTGCTCGCCGGGCGACCGCCACGTCGGTGCCCTCGACGACGACCGAACCGGACGTGATCGGTGCCAGCCCCACGGCGGCGCGGCCGATGGTGGTCTTGCCGCTGCCGGACTCGCCCACGAGTCCGACGATCTCACCGCGACCGACCGTGAACGACACGTCGTCGACCGCGCGGAACCGCCCGCGCAGTGCACCGCCGTACTCGACCACGAGGTGCCGGACGTCGAGGACGACCGACGGGGCCTCCGTGACGGGGTCGACCCGCGCCTCCCGGCCGACCTCGGTGCCCATGCGTGGGACCGCAGCGAGCAGGTCACGGGTGTAGTCGGCGGACGGTGCGGAGAAGACCGCGGCGACGGTGCCCGTCTCGACGACGCGACCGCGGCGCATGACGACCACGCGGTCGGCGATGTCGGCGACGACGCCCATGTCGTGGGTGATGAGGAGGATCGCGGTGCCGGTGCGTTCCCGCAGCGCACGCAGGACGTCGAGTACCTCGGCCTGCACCGTGACGTCGAGTGCGGTCGTCGGCTCGTCGGCGATGAGCAGGTCGGGGTCGGCGGCGAGCGCCATCGCGATCATCACCCGCTGCGCCTGTCCGCCGGAGAGCTCGTGCGGGTACTGGCCGAGCCGGCGTTCGGGTTCCGGCACCTCGACGGCACGCAGGAGTTCGAGCGACCGCGCACGGACGGCGGCGCGGTCGTGCGAGGCGTCGGCGCGGCGGACGGCCTCGGCCAGCTGGAACCCGATCGTGAACACCGGGTTGAGCGCGGCCGACGGGTCCTGGAAGATCATCGACACGCTGCGGCCGCGGACCCCGCGCAGGGTGCGTTCGTCGGTGCCGAGCACCTCGAGGTCGCCGAGCCGGATGCTGCCGGAGGACCGTGCCCCGTCCGGCGCGATCCCCATCGCCGTCATCGCGGTCATGCTCTTGCCGGATCCGGACTCCCCGACGACGGCGACGACCTCACCGCGGCCGACGGTGAACGAGGCGTCGTCGACCGCGCGGACCTCGGCGCCGTCGACGTCGAAGGTCACGGACAGGTGGTCGACGGTCAGGACGTCGGTCATGGGGTCTCCGAGCGGTCGGTGCGGTCGCGGGCGGCCTTGAACGCCTCCCAGTCCTCGAGCATCTTGTGGTGGTGGCCCTGCAACCACTGCATGTAGTCGCGGCCGTTGAGCAGGCGCTCGCGGACCTCGGCGTCGACGTCGCCCGCCCCGGTGCGGCCGGCGTGCTCGACCACCGCCAGGCCGTGTCCGATGATGTCGCGCTGCCGGTCGAGGTACTTCCGTTCGCCGGCGAGCCAGGAGCCCCAGACGTCGGCCTCGGCACGGAAGTAGTGGCTGCGTTCGCCCGCGACGATCTGCCGCTTCACGAACCCGGAGTCGACGAGCCGGCGCGTCGCCATCGAGACCGAACCCGAGCTGGCGCCGAGGGCGCGTTGGAGATCGGCCGAGGACGAGTGCGGCGCGCGCGTCATCATGAGGTAGCCGAGCACCCGGGCATCGGTGAGCGCCATGCCCGCACCGTCGTTGAGCATGAGGGCGAACTCCTCGACGAACGCCTGACGCTCGGGTTCGAGCGCGACGTCGTCGCGCCGGGCACCGTCGTCGGGCCCGACACCGTCGTCGCGCCCGGCACCGACGCCGGGCCCGGCACCGTCGCCCCGACCGTCGACGTCGCTCACGGTGCCAGCCCTGCCGCGACCTCGGGCGACTCGGTCGGGATCGTCCACGGTTCCTCGGTCATGCCCCCACCGGCACGGATCGACCGGACGGTACCGTCGGCGTCGCGCGTGAAGGTGATGTCCTCGTCGACCGAGCCGAAGCGGTTGCCGTGCGTCATCCGGAGCGTGTCCGCGTCGACGACCTCGAGCCGGGTCGGGGTGTCGAGCGGTTCGGGTCCGGACGGGTCGACCTCGACGAGCCGGTCGCCGATCCGGGCGATGTCGCTGACGCCCCACGGGTTGGCGAAGCGTCCGGTGTAGGCGGCGGTGTCGACGTCGTCGGGCACGGGAGTACCCGGCGCGGACGTGTCCGCCGCGGCGTCGAGCATCTGCACGACGGCGGTGGCGATGAGGGTGGCGGGCCCGGCGGCGGCGCTCGTCATGACGGACACGACGAGTCCGGACGCCGGGTCGAACAGCGACTGCGTGATGTGCCCGGGGAACCCGCCCGAGTGGCCGCGGACGTCGCGGCCGCCGATGCGGTCGACGATGAACCCGGCGCCGTAGCCGCGGGCGGCCGGGTCGTCGGTGGCGCTCCAGGCTTTGCGCTGCGCGAGTCGCTTCGAGTGGTCGTCGAGCAGGCTGCCGGCCCCGATGACGTGCTGCGAGAAGTACTTGACCAGGTCGGAGGCGGTGCCGTGGAACCCGGTGGCGGCGGCCATCGCGTGGGTGTCCACGTGGTCGATGCGCTGCCGCTGCCGCGCGGTGTGGAAGCCGGTGTACCCGACCACGAAGTCGTCGGCGCGCGTGGGGTCCCAGTCGGGGCCGGTGTTCCGCAGGCCCAGCGGCTCGGTGATCGACTCACGGACGAAGTCGTTGTAGGACCGGCCGGAGACCGCGGCGATGACGAGCCCGAGCAGCGAGTAGCCGAGGTTCGAGTAGTTGAACGACGACCCGGTGGGGACCTTCTGCCCGCGGTCGAGCACGAGCGCCAGCAGCTCCTGCTCGTCGGGGAACGGGCGCAGGAGCGACCAGTAGTCGCCGTCGTGGCCGTCGCGGATGACGCCGGCGCCCATCTCCATGAGCTCACGGATCGTGGCGTCGGCGAGCGGGGAGCCGCCGTCGACCAGCGCCGGGACGTACGTGCCGACGGTGTCGTCGAGCCGGAGCGACCCGCGCTCGGCGAGCTGGAGCAGTGCCGTCGCGGTGAAGGTCTTCGAGTGCGACGCGATGCGGAACAGGTCGGTGGTGGTCAGGCGACGCCCGGCCTCGACGTCGGCGTAGCCCCAGGCCTCGTCGAACAGCACCTCGCCGCCGAACCCGATGGCGACCTGCACGCCCGGCACCCGCAGCTGCCAGACCTTGTACGACACCCACTCGTGGATGTAGGGCAGGGTCTTCCGGTACGCGGAGAGGGTGTCGGTCACGGTGGTCCTTTCGAAGGGCGGTGGTTCGAGTCTGGCGCGTCGGTCGCGACGGTGCCCACCGCGACGCGGCGTGCACCGTGCAGGTCAGCGCCGACGCGGGTCGAGCGCGGCGCGCAGCGTGTCGCCGAGCGCGATGACGGAGAGCACCGTGACGGCGAGGAACGCCGCGGGTGCGATGAGCATGTGCGGGGCGCGGAGGAACTGCGACGTCGCGGCGGAGAGCTGCAGTCCCCACGAGATCGCCGGGCTCTCGAGCCCGATGCCGAGGTAGGTCAGCGACGACTCGGACACGATGACGCCGCCCACGGTGATGGTCGCGAGCACGAGCAGCGGCGAGATCGACGACGGCAGCACGTACCGGGTGGTGATCCGCCAGGTGGACAGCCCCATCGTGCGGGCGGCGAGCACGAACTCGGCGTTCCGCACGCTGCGGACGCTCGACCGCACGAGCCGGGCCGTCGTCGGCCACCCGAACAGCGCGAGCACGAGCGACACCGTCAGCACGGACCGCTCCCCCACGCTGTTGAGCACCACGACGGCGCCGAGCAGGAACGGGAAGCCGAGGAACACGTCGGTCAGGCGGGCGAGCACGGCGTCGACCCAGCCGCCGACCATGCCGGCGATCGTCCCGACGACGACGGCGACCATGCCGGCGAGCACGGTGGTGAGCACCGCGACGGCGATCGAGGACCGGGTGCCGTACACGACGTTGGCGTACACGTCGCAGCCCTGCAGGTCGAAGCCGAACGGGTGGCCGCTGGTCGGCGAGGCGCCGCTCTGCCCGAGGTCGCACACCCGGGGGTCGCCGTGGCCGAACAGTCCGGCGAACAGCTGCGGGAACGACGCGACGAGCAGCACGACGACCAGGACCGACGCCGGCACCCAGAAGCCCGGGGTGCGGGCCACGGCCAGCAGGGGTCGTCGTCGTCCGCCGACGACGGGTTCGACGGTGGCGCTGAGCGCTGAGGTGGTCATGCGGCTGCTCCGGTCCGGACGCGGGGGTCGAGGGCGGCGTGCAGCAGGTCGACGAGCACGCTCGTGACGAGGAACACCAGGATGAGCGCGGTCGAGATGCCGACGACGACTGCGCCCTCGTGCGACCGGATGCCCTGGAACAGCAGGTTCCCGACGCCGGGCAGGTTGAAGATGCCCTCGATGATCACGGTGCCGCCCATCAGGTACCCGAGGTCGGTCGCCAGGTAGGTGGCGGTGGGGATGAGCGAGTTCCGCATCACGTGCACGCCGACGATCCGACCGGGCGCGAGCCCCTTGGCCCGTGCGGTCCGGACGTAGTCGGCGTCCAGGGTCTCGATCATCGAGGTGCGGGTGAGCCGGGACACCGCGGCGAGCCCGAACAGCGCGATGACGAACGCCGGCAGGATGTACGCCGTCGGCCAGCCCGCGGTGACGCCGGCGACCGGGAACCAGTGCAGCCGCACCGAGAACACGAGTTGCAGGGCGACGCCGAGGACGAACACGGGGATCGCACCGACGACGATGGTGCCGACCAGGACCGTCTTGTCGAGGGCGGTCCCGCGCTTCAGGGCGGAGAGCACCCCGAGGCCGATGCCCAGGACGATCTCGAGGGCCCACGCGGTCAGCGCCAGGGTGATCGTGACGGGCCACCGCGATGCCATCTGCTCGCCCACGGACTGCCCGTTGAAGTCGGTGCCGAAGTCGCCGCGGAACAGCCCGCCGAGGTACTGCACGTACTGCAGCCAGAGCGGCTGGTCCAGGTGGTACTCGGCCCGGAGCGTGCGGACGACCGCGTCGCTGAGCGGCCGGTCGCCGCCGAGCGCCCGGATCGGGTCACCGGGCAGCGCGAACGTCATCGCGTAGATGAGGAACGTCACCCCGAGGAACACGATGGCCAGGCCGCCGAGTCGGCGACCGACGGCGAGCGTCGGACGCATCACGCGCCTCTCCCCACCGGCACGGCCGTCCCGCCGCTGGCGCGTCGGTCCGGAACCGGCGGCGTGGGCCCAGACCTGCTCGTGGTGACCAGGGGCGGACGGGAGGCACGGGTCGGGTCCGCACTGTGCCTTCCGTCGTCGCCTTCGGCGACGTGGCTCGCGCAGGCGAGGATCGCCCCGTACTGCACCCCCACCAGTTTCCGCACCGGGATCGGGTCCGCCTCGGTGGCGGCGTCCGCCTGCCAGTGCGCGTAGCGCTCCGCCAGGCGGTCGCGCAGGCGCCGGAGCGGCGCGGACGCCGTACCGGCGGTGGTCTCCGCCTCGAACGCCCGGAGCAACATGCCGCCGTAGCGCAGCCGGAAGCAGCGGACCAGGTCCTCGCAGCCGAAGCGCTCCGCGACGGTGGCCCGCCGGTCGGCCGGCTCGCGGTCGGCCCGGCGGCGGTCGGTGTCCGCCGTGCTGGCGAGCATCGGCACGAAGGCCCGCGACGCCTCGAGGAACGGCGACTCGATCGACAGCATCGGCGACGCCTCGTCGAGCAGCTGCTGGAGTTCCTCGCCCGAAGCGCCGAGCTCGGCGGAGCAGCGCCGCAGCAGGTCGGCGTACGACTCGTCGGTCGGGGTCTGGTCGTCGGCGTCCGGGTGGCTCCAGTACGGCAGTTCGGCCACCATGCACAGTGCTCCGTGCCGCATCGCCCACGCCGCGCTCGACGCACCGTGGATGTGCTCGCCCGGGTCGACCCCGAGTGCTTCGAGGTAGTCGTACGCGGTCTCGATCCCGTCCATCGCGAACACCGCGGGGGCGAGTTCGCGCAGGAACGGTGACTCGGGCTCCCCGGTGTCGAGCGGCAGCCCGAGCGCGGCGGGGACTGCGTGCAGGGTGTCGACGACGTCGGGCAGGTCCTCGGACAGGTAGTAGTAGACCCCGCCCATCTCGCCGTTGTGCAGCGACACCAGCAGGTCCGGCTCGGTGTCGTCGATGAGCCGCATGAACGCGAGCGTCTCCGGCAGCACCTGGTCGAAGTACACCGACTTGTGGCTGTTCGGGAACGTCCACTCCACCTGGCTGTCCGGTGCCGGGCGGTAGAAGTGCCGCGAGTAGAACACCCGGTCGTGCGGGTCGTGGAACCACGCCTCGTTGAGCCGCATGCCGTCCGGGTCGATCGTCGGGACGATGTGCCAGGTGACGTCGAGCGCACGGGCGTCGTCGTCGGTGAGCACCGTCTCGGCGAGGTGCAGGGCCGTCCACGAGCCGATCGGTTCGTTCGGGTGCACGCCGCCGACCACGACGGCGGCGTGCGCCCCGGTGCCGATCCGGTAGGAGTGCAGCGGTTCGCCGAGCCGGCTGGTGCCGATCCGGGTGACCGTGACCCGGTCCGGGTGGGACGCTGCGAGCGCGTCGAACCGGGCGTGCAGGTCGTCGACGAGCGGGAAGCCGTCGTGGTCGGGGACCTCGGCCGCCAGGCGGAGGATGGTGCGCTGGTCCATGTGGTGGTGCCCTACTTCACGGCGATCTGCGCGACGACCGGGCTGCCGGCGACCGCGGGGAGCTTCGTGACCTTGTCGCTCGTGACGTACGAGTACTTGTCGAAGAAGGTCGGCACGACGGGGAAGTCCTCGAGCACGGCTTCCTGCGTCTTCGTGTAGTACTCGTTCGCTTCGTCCTGCGAGCCGGCCGAGTCGGCCTTCGCCAGCAACGCGTCGACGGTGTCGGACTGGTAGTACCCGGTGCAGGGCGAGCAGCCGCCGGCCAGGGTGAACAGGGCGCGGAGGGTGTTCTGCTGGCTGATGTACAGCGCACCCCAGTGACCGAAGTGCGGGCCGGCGACCTTCTTGTCCGTCAGCTCGGAGTAGTACGAGGCCCAGTCGGTGGTGGCCTTCGCGACGGTGTCGACGCCCAGGTTCTGCCGGATCTGGTTGGCGTACGCCTCGTAGAGCGAGTCGAGGCCGCTGCCGCCGGGGTAGACGAGCGTGATCGTGCCGTCGAACCCGCCGGACTTCGCCAGGAGCTGCTTCGCCGCGGCGGGGTCGAACTCGCACGCATCGCCGCAGATGCCTTCTTCGGTGCCGGACATCGACGGGGGCGTGAGTGCGGTGGCGGGTTCGTACAGGCCGCCGTAGATGGCGGTGTTCACCTCGTCGCGGTCGATCGACATCGAGATGGCACGCCGGACGTCGGGGTCGGAGTACCGGTCGTCCCAGAGCGGGAAGCCGAGGTAGTCGATGCCCGGGGCGTCGAAGGAGTGCAGGCGGTCACCGAAGTCGGCCTTCGCGCTCGTCATCTTGTCGGTCGGCAGGAACAGCACGTCGGCGTTGCCCGCGAGGACGTCGGTGTAGGCGGTGTTCATGTCCGAGTAGCTCCGGAACGTGACGTCCTTCGTGACCGGCTTCGTGCCCTCGTAGTCCTTCCACGCGGTGACGGTGAACTCCTTGTCCGCCTTCCACGCCGACTGCATCTCGTAGGGGCCGTTGCCGATCGGCTTCTCGTCGTACGCCTTCAGGTCGTCGTAGGCGGCCTCGGGCATCGGGTAGAACGCCGTCTGGGCCTGGCTGAGCTGCAGCGGGAACTGGCTGTCGGCGTGGGTGAGCGTGACCGTGAAGGTGTCCTTGCCGGTGACCTGCAGCCCCGACATCTCCTTGGTCTTCGGGGTGCCCTTCGCCGGGTTGAGGTCCGTGTACCCGACGATCGCGGCGAGCTGCCCGCTGTTCTCCCACGCGTTGGGGCCGTAGGCGACGTGGTTCCAGGCCTTCACGTAGCTCTCCGGGGTGACGGCCTCGCCGTTCTGGAACGTCCAGCCGTCCCGGAGGGTGATGGTCCACGTGGTGGCGTCGTCGCTCTCGACGCTCTTCGCGGCGACGTCGTGGAGCTCGCCCTTCGCGTCGGTCTGCGTCAGCGGCGCGAACAGGCTCTGCACCTGGTCGAACGCGACGGTCTGTCGTCCGGGCGTCAGGTGGTCGGGCTCGCCGGTGGCGTACACCAGGCTCGATCCGCCGGCGGAGTCGGCCGTGCCGCTCGCCGAACAGCCGGTCACCACGAGCGCCAGTGTGGCTGCCGTGGCCAGGGCGGCGATGGTCCTGCGTCGCATGGGGGTCTCCTCGGGTCGTCGTTGATGAGTGAAGCTAGGCCCGTTCGAGTACCCGGCACAATGCTTCTTTCAATGAACTCTGAAACTTTTACCGTTCTGAAACACTCGCGAAACGACAGGTGTCGCGCTCGACCGGGGCCGTGTGCCACGCTCGGACCATGCGGCACACACCCCACTTCCTGATGACGGACGTCGACGAGGTCAAGCGCCTCGTCGCCGGCAACCCGTGGGCCACGATCGTGTCGCACACCGACGCCGGGATCGTCGCGTCGCACTACCCGTTCCTGCTCGAGACACCCGGGCCGGACGACGACCCCGACGAGGTCGTCCTCGTCTCGCACGTCGGCCGCCCCGACGAACTCGCGCACGAACTCGGCCGCCACGAGGTCCTGGTCGTGGTGCAGGGTCCGCACGGCTACGTCTCCCCCGCCTGGTACCCGCCCGAGCAGTTCGTCCCGACCTGGAACCACGTCACCGCCCACCTGTGGGGCACGCCCGAGCTGCTGTCCGACGACGAGAACTTCCGGGTGCTCGGCGAGCTCGTCGACCACTTCGAGCAGGTCATGCCGGAGCCGGTCTCGCTCGAGATCGACGAGGAGACCGCACGCTGGATGGCGAAGGGCACCGTGGGCATCCGGATCCGCATCACCCGGTTCGACGCCCGCGCGAAGCTCTCCCAGAACAAGGCGCCCGAGGTCGTCGACCGCATCATCGCGGGGCTGCGCGGCGACGGCCCCTACGCGTCGCCGGCGCTCGCCGACGAGATGGAGCGGGTCCGGTCCGTCGGCTCCACGACGAACAGCCGGGAGGCGCGATGAGCGAGATCCTGCTCCGCACCGTCCGCAGGGTGGGCACCTCCGGGGCCCCTGCCGACGTCCGCATCGCCGACGGCCTGGTCACCGAGATCGCGCCGGCCGGCACGCTCGACCCCGCCGGCCCCGACACCGAGGTCGTCGAGGCCGCCGGCGCCTGGCTCGGCCCCGGCCTCCGCGACCACCACACGCACTTCGACCAGTGGGCCCTGGTGCGCCGCCGCGTCGACGTCTCCGGCTGCGACTCCGCGGAGTCGACCGCCGGCCTCCTCGCCGCGGTCGCGCGGACCGGGGTGCCGGACCGCGTGCTGATCGGCCACGGCTACCGCGACGGGTTGTGGCCGACCCCCGCACGACGCGAGCTGCTCGACCAAACCGCACCGGGCCTCCCGACCGTCGTCATCAGCGGTGACCTGCACGCCGTCTGGTGCAACGCCCTCGCGCTCGCGCACTTCTCCGCACTCGTCGGCCGCTCGCTCGAGGCGGGTGACGACGGGGTCCTGCGCGAGCAGGACGCCTTCGACGTGACCGGTGCACTCTCGCAGGTGCCGGACGACCTGCTCGACGGGTACGTCGCCGACGCCGCGGAGGCCGCTGCCGCCCGCGGCGTGACGGGCATCGTCGACCTCGAGATGCGCTTCGGCCTCGACCGCTGGGCGCGCCGGATCCACGCTGGCACCGACGCACTCCGGGTGGCGTCGGGCGTCTACCGGGCCGAACTCGACGCGGCGATCGACCGCGGACTCCGCACCGGTGACGTCGTCGACCGGACCCGCGGCCTGCTCACGATGGGGCCGTTCAAGGTCGTCACCGACGGCTCGCTCGGCACCCGGACCGCGGCCATGGCCGACGGCTCCGGCGTGCTGGCGTGGGAGTTCGACGACCTCGTCGCGATCACCCGCCGAGCCGTCGACGCCGGACTCGTGCCCGCCATCCACGCCATCGGCGACCGCGCGAACACCCTCGCGCTCGACGTCTTCGAAGCCGTCGGCGCCCGCGGCACCATCGAGCACGCGCAACTGCTCGTCGACACCGACGTCGACCGGTTCGCCAGGCTCGGAGTGGCCGCCTCGGTGCAGCCCGAGCACGCCATGGACGACCGCGACATCGCCGACCGGCACTGGGCGGGCCGCACCGACCGCGCCTTCGCGTTCGCGTCGCTCGCCCGAGCCGGTGCCCGGCTGCTGCTCGGGTCGGACGCCCCCGTCGCGCCGCTCGACCCGTGGATCTCGATGGCCGCGGCCGTCGGACGCGACCGGGACGGCCGCGACCCGTGGCACCCCGCCGAACGGCTCTCCGCACTCGCCGCGTGGCAGGGGTCCACGGACGGTCGGGTCAGCGTGGCCGTCGGTGACGTCGCGGACCTGGTGCTCGTCGGGTCGGACCCGCTGGCAGCGTCGTCGTCCTCGTTGCGGTCGATGCGGGTGCTCGCGACCGCGATCGCCGGGCGGTTCACGTACTGCGAGCTCTGAGCTCTCGGTTCTGAGCTCTCGGTTCTGAGCCGCGCTACTTCTGGTCCTTCGGGCACCAGTAGAGCTTCCGGCCGGCCATGTCGGCCACCCGGATCTCGGTGCCGCACACCCGGCAGGGCTCACCCTGGCGGTGGTAGACCCAGTGCCGGTCCTTGCGCGACCGCTGCGCCTTCTTGTACTCGGCGTCGGACAGGCCGTCCATCGTCATCATCAGGCCGTCGCGGACGCCGTCGTGCAGCAGCTTCGACCAGTCCGCCCACAGCGCCTTCGCCTGCTTGACGGTGATCTTCTTGCCGACCTTGTACGGGTCGATGCGCTGCCGGAACAGCAGCTCGGCCCGGTAGATGTTGCCGATGCCGCTCACCACGGACTGGTCCATGAGCAGCTGGCCGATGGCGACGTTCCGCTTCCGGACGTTGTCCACGAAGGTCTTCTCGGCCGCGGGACCGTCGTCGTTCATCGGGTCGGGGCCGAGCTTGTCGAGGGCACGCTGCACCTCGGCCGGGGTCTCCACCACGCAGGCCGTCGGGCCGCGCAGGTCGGCAACGGTGTCCTCGGTCAGGATCCGGACGCGCACCTGGCCGACGGGGTCCGGCGGGAACGACTCGATCGGGTCCTCGACCTTCTCCTGCTCGGCCATCCGGTACCGCGCCAGGCGTGGAGCACCGATGGAGGTGAGCGACTCCTCGCCGTCGTCGTCGGCCGACAGCGCCGTGGCGGTCGACAGGTCGCCGGCGAAGTCCCACGCACCGTAGAGCCCGAGGTGGACGCGCAGGAACAGGTCGCCCTCGAACTCGAGGAACATCTGCTTCGCCACCGCCCGGGCAGCGATCATCCGCTTGCCGTCGAGCTGGGCGGCCCCGGCGGCGAACCGCCCCTGCGGACTGGACACCTCGCAGCGCTTGCCGACGAAGTGCCGGGTGAACTGGTTGGCGATTCGGTGGACGGAGTGACCCTCGGGCATGGGACCTGTCTACTCGGCCGAGCCGTCGATCTGCTTGCCGGCGATGTGCCCCGTCTGCTCGTACTCGGCCAGCTGCGCGATGCGGCGCGCGTGACGCTCCTCGCCCGAGAACGGCTCGGCGATGAACAGGTCGACGAAGCGGATCGCTTCGTCCTCGGTGTGCTGGCGCGCACCGATCGAGATGACGTTGGCGTCGTTGTGCTGGCGTGCGAGGAGTGCGGTCGACTCGTTCCAGACGAGCGCTGCGCGGACGCCCTCGACCTTGTTCGCGGCGATCTGCTCACCGTTGCCGGAGCCGCCGAACACGACGCCGAGCGCCTCGACGCCGGCCTGCTGGTCCTGCACCACGGCGTGCGCGGCGTTGATGCAGAACGAGGGGTAGTCGTCGAGCGCGTCGTACTCGGTCGGTCCGTGGTCCACGACCTCGTGCCCGGCTTCGGTCAGGTGCGTTGCGAGGGTCTGGTTGAACTCGAGGCCGGCGTGGTCCGTTCCGAGGTGGATGCGCATGGAACCGATCCTATTCCTGCGGCTACTGCCCCCGGACCACCACGACGACGTACCGCGTGGGCCCCTCGCCCGGGTTCCGGTAGACCACGTCGGCGGGGTCACCGAGCTCGATCCGGTCGCCTGCGGCGAGCCGCGTCGACTCGCCGCCGACGACGAGCTCGAGCACGCCGTCGACCACCCAGATGCAGTGCCGCAGGAACGCGTAGGCGGACGCCGGGTAGGCCACTTCGCGGCCGGCCGGGAGGCGCACCTCGGTGACGTCCGCGGGGAACGCCGCACTCGAGACCGGACGGCGGCGGTACCCGGTGTCGGGATCGGTCCAGGACTCCGCGGTCGCGCCGCGTTGGATGCCACGTGCGTCGTCGGGGTCGGTCGCCCTGGGCACCTCGTGCTCGAGGGCTTCATCGAGGAGCTGCGAGATCGTCAGGCCGAAGGCGCCGGAGAGCCGGCCGAGGATCGTCGCGGTGGGGCTCGACACCCCGCGTTCGACGCGGTTGATCATCGCGCGGGAGACACCGGACTCCTCGGCGAGCTCGGTGAGACTCCACTTGCGTTCGGTGCGCAGGCGTTGGAGGCGCTCGCCGAGGGCACGTTCCGCGACACCCGGCTCGTCGTCTACGATGTGAGACATGACGACAGCATATGCGACGAACGGGACGGATCCGGTCGTGGTGCGCGATTGCGGACCCCGCGACCTCGACGTCGTGCACGCCCTGCACGTCGACGCCGTGCTGCACTCCACCTCCATCTGGCAGGAGACCCCGCACCCCCGCGCGTACTTCGACGGCTGGCTGGCCGAACGGCAGGGCGACGGGTACCCGGTGCTCGTCGCCGAGGTCGACGGCACCGTGGCCGGGTACGCCACGTACTCACAGTGGCGACCGCACCACGGGTACCGACTGACCGTCGAGCACAGCGTCTACGTGGTCGAGTCGTTCCGCGGTCGGGGCATCGCCTCGACCCTGATGCGGTCGCTCGTCGAGCGGGCGACCGCCGAGGGCCGGCACGTCATGATGGCCGGGATCTGCAGCACGAACACCGGGTCGATCGCCCTGCACGAGAAGCTCGGGTTCAGCACGGTCGCGGTCGTGCCCGAGGTCGGACGCAAGTTCGACCGCTGGCTGCACCTGACGCTCATGCGCCTGCCCCTCGCCTAACGCGAGCCGAGGGGCGGGGGCGAGCCGCGCCTCCCGTCCGCTTGCCGGAGCGTCAGGCGGTGGTGTCGAAGACCGGGCCGACGGTGCGCGAGCGTTTGAGCTCGAAGAAGCCGGGGTACTTCGCCACGGCGACGACGCCATCCCACAGGTCGAGCGCTTCCTGGCCCTTGGGCGCCGGGGAGATGACCGGGCCGAAGAACGCGGTGCCGGCGACGGCGATGACGGGCGTGCCGACGTCCTGTCCGACGCGGTCGATGCCGTCCTGGTGGCTGACGCGCACGGCGGCGTCGACCTCGTCCGTCCAGGCGTACTCGAGCAGGTCGGCGTCGAGGCCGAGTTCCGCGAGCACGGCGGGGACCACCTGGTCGGGGTCCTGCTCCTGGCGGTGGTGGATGTGCTCACCGAGGGCGTCGTAGAGCGGCTTCACGATGTCCTGGCCGAGCCGGAGCCGCGCCGCCGTGACGATGCGCGGGTAGAGCTGCCCCTTGTGGATGCGCTCGCGGTACTCGTCGGGGATGTCCTGGTCCTCGTTCAGGACGAACAGGCTCATCACCTTCCACGTGACGTCGAGGTCGCGGTGCTCGGCGACCTCGCCCACCCAGCGGCTCGTCATCCAGGCCCAGGGGCAGTTCGGGTCGAACCAGAACTCCACGGTGGTGCGTTCGGTCGGGTGTTCCGTCGTGTGTTCCGTCGTGTGTTCCGTCGTCTTGTCCACAGTCGTCTCGCTCACGCTCCGAGCGTACGCGGCGTCGCTAGGCTGGGGATGACCGTCCCGCCGGTGCACGACGCCGTGCCGGGACTCCCCCTCGCGGACCACGATCGTCCGCGTCCTCAGCGAAGATGGAGCGTTGCGTGCCCGGAGAGAACCTCACCAGAACCGAAGCCCAGGAACGTGCCGGCATCGTCAGCGTGCAGACGTACGACGTCGAGCTCGACCTGACCCGCGGCGCCGAGACGTTCGGCAGCACCACCCGCGTGCGCTTCACCGCGACCGCCGGTGCGTCCACGTTCATCGACGCGATCACGAAGACCGTGCACTCCGTCACCCTGAACGGCACGGCGCTCGACGTCGCCGCGGTGAACGACGGCGTCCGCATCCAGCTCGACGACCTGCAGGAGCAGAACGAGCTCGTGGTCGTCAGCGACGCGCTGTACACGAACACCGGCGAGGGCCTGCACCGCTTCGTCGACCCCGTGGACGACGAGGTGTACCTGTACTCCCAGTTCGAGGTCCCCGACTCGCGCCGCATGTTCGCGGTGTTCGAGCAGCCCGACCTCAAGGCACAGTTCTCCTTCACCGTGACGGCGCCGTCACGGTGGCAGGTCGTGTCGAACTCCCCGACGCCCGAGCCCCACGTCGACGGTGAGAACGCGACCTGGGCCTTCCCGCCCACCGCGACGATCTCGAGCTACATCACCGCGCTCATCGCCGGCCCGTACGAGGTCGTCCGCGACGAACTGACGAGCAGCGACGGCCGCACCATCCCGCTCGGCGTCTTCGCGCGCAAGTCGCTGGCCGAGTACCTCGACCCCGAGTACGTGTTCGAGACCACCAAGAAGGGCTTCGCCTACTACGAGGAGAAGTTCGACGTCCCGTACCCGTTCGAGAAGTACGACCAGCTCTTCGTGCCGGAGTTCAACGCCGGCGCGATGGAGAACGCGGGCGCCGTCACGTTCACCGAGACCTACGTCTTCCGCTCGAAGGTGACCGACGCCATCAAGGAGCGCCGGGTCGTCACGATCCTGCACGAGCTCGCGCACATGTGGTTCGGCGACCTCGTCACGATGAAGTGGTGGAACGACCTGTGGCTGAACGAGTCGTTCGCCGAGTGGGCCTCCACGATCGCCACCGCCGAGGCCACCGAGTGGACCGAGGCCTGGACCACGTTCCAGGCGATGGAGAAGTCCTGGGCCTACCGCCAGGACCAGCTCCCCTCGACCCACCCGATCGTCGCGACGATCAACGACCTCGAGGACGTCCAGGTCAACTTCGACGGCATCACGTACGCCAAGGGCGGCTCCGTCCTGAAGCAGCTCGTGGCGTGGGTCGGCATCGACGCGTTCTTCGCCGGTGTCTCGGCCTACTTCAAGAAGCACCACCACTCGAACACCGAGCTGCGCGACCTGCTCGTCGAGCTCGAGGCCACCAGCGGCCGCGACCTGTCCGAGTGGTCGAAGCTCTGGCTCGAGACCGCGGGCGTCAACACGCTCCGCCCGGAGATCGAGGTCGACGCGTCCGGCGCGATCACCTCGTTCGCCGTTCTGCAGGAAGCGCCGGCCGACTACCCGACGCTCCGCCCGCACCGCCTCGCCATCGGCGTCTACGCGTTCGGGACGGACGACTCCGCGCCGTTCGGTGCCGACACCGCGTCCTCGGGCGGCAAGCTCGAGCGCGTGCACCGCGTCGAGATCGACGTCGACGGCGCACGCACCGAGGTCCCCGAGCTCGTCGGCGTGCAGCGCGGCGACCTCGTGCTCCTCAACGACGACGACCTGGCCTACGCCAAGATCCGTCTCGACGAGCAGTCCCGCACGACGGCGATCGAGCACCTCGCGGCCATCGCGAACCCGCTCGCCCGCTCGATCGTGTGGGGTGCGATGTGGGACGCCACGCGCGACGCCGAGTCGCCCGCCAGCGACTACGTCCGGCTCGCGCTCGGCAACATCGCGACCGAATCCGAGTCGACGACCATCCGCACGACCCTGTCGCAGCTGCTCCTGACGACGCGCAACTACGTGGCGCCGTCGAAGGTCGACGCCACGGTCCGCACGGTGGGCGAGACGCTCTGGCAGCTCGCGGCCTCGGCCGAGGCCGGGTCGGACGCCCAGTTCCAGTTCGTGAAGTTCTTCGCGCAGATCGCGTCGACGCCCGAGCACGTCGCCGCCCTGCAGGGGCTCCGCGACGGTTCGGTCACGCTGAACGGGCTCGAGATCGACACCGACCTGCGCTGGGAGCTGCTCGAGGGCCTCGTGCTCGCCGGTGCCGCCTCCGACGCCGAGGTCGACGCCGAACTCGCGGCCGACAAGACCGCGTCGGGTGAGCAGGCCGCGGCCCGCGCCCGTGCGACGATCCCGACCGCCGAGGGCAAGCTGGCCGCGTTCGCGTCGCTCGTCGACTCCGCCGAGCTGCCGAACGCGATCGTGCGCCAGACCACGGTCGGGTTCCAGCACGTGAACAGCCCCGTCGTGCTCGAAGGCCTCGTGCCGAAGTACTTCGAGGTGCTCACCCGCATCTGGGCCGAGCGCAGCTACCACATGGCCGACACCATCGTCTCGGGCCTCTACCCGGCGCCGCTCGCGTCGGCCGAGCTCCGCGACGCCGCCCACGCGTGGCTCGAGGCGCACCCGGAGACCCCGGCGCTGCGTCGCATCGTGTCCGAGAGCGTCGCGGGCACGGAGCGTGCGCTCCGGGTGCAGGCCGCCGACGCCTGAGTCTGCGTCGCTGATCTGCGGGGCCTCGGCGTTCCTCATGGAACGCCGAGGCCCCGCCCTTAGCATCGACCGGATATGACCTTGGCTGCAGAGACCTCCGACGTCCCGAAGTGGGCATCCAACGCGTTCACCCAGTTCGTCGACGCCTGGCACATCCCGATCACGATCGTGATCACGATCATCGCGGCGATCATCCTGCGCGTGATCCTCCGCCGGATGATCAAGCAGATCGTCGACCGTGTCGTGAACGGCGTGAAGAAGCGTCAGGGCGCCGAGGACACGCAGGCACTCATCGCGTCGCCGGTCCAGACCGCGCGCGTGGTGCAGCGGACCCGCACCTTGGGCAGCGTGCTCGAGAACCTCGCGACGGTCATCGTCGTGGTGGTGGCCCTTGCGATCATCATCCCTGTGGCGATCCCGAACGCCGCCGTCGGCATCGTCGGTGGCGCGTCGCTCGTCGCCGCGGGCCTCGCCGTCGGCGCGCAGTCGATCGTGAAGGACCTGCTGTCCGGCATCTTCATGATCCTCGAGGACCAGGCCGGCGTCGGCGACGTCGTCGACACCGGGCAGGCCACGGGCGTCGTCGAGAACGTCGGACTCCGAGTCATGCAGGTGCGCGACGTCAACGGGATCCTGTGGTTCGTGCCGAACGGGCAGATCCTGCGCGTCGGCAACCTGTCCCAGGGCTGGTCGCGCGTCCTCGTCGACATCACCGTCCCCTACGACACCGACATCGACGCTGTGCAGGACGCCCTGCTCGCGGCCGCCGTCACCATGTCGCAGGAGCCCCGCTGGCGCCAGCGCATCGTCGAGAAGCCCGAGATCTGGGGGCTGCAGTCGGTCTCCCCCGACGGCATGGTGTTCCGCCTCGTCGTGAAGACCCGCGCCTCCGAGCTCGACGTCGTCGGCCGCGAACTCCGCGCCCGCCTGAAGCACGCCGTCGACGAGCTCGGCATCACCCTGCCGGCGATGGCGATGATCATGCCAGAGGGCTGGGAGAACGCCACCTCGATCAACGGCCTGCGGTCCGTGCAGACGCGTCCCACCCCGGCACCGACCAAGCCGCGCCGCACCAAGCGCAACGTGCTCGGGCAGCCGATCCGCACCGACGACCACCACGACGGTGGGAAGGACCCCCAGTGACCGATCCCACACCTCCGAGCAGTGGCCCCGGCGGGGCTGGTCTCGGCATGCCCGGCGTGCCCGGCGTGCCCGGCGTGCCCGGTGTTCCGGCGCAGCCCATCACGCTTCGGGTCGGCGAGCACGGCGTCTCGGCCACCGGCTCGCTCTTCGACCGCATCGGCGGCGCCCCGACCTTCGACCGGCTCGTCCGCCGCTTCTACGAGGGCGTGCAGCAGGACGACGTCATCTGGCCGATGTACCCGGCCGACGACCTCGAGGGCGCGATCTGGCGCCTGTCGGCCTTCCTGCAGCAGTACTGGGGCGGGCCGGGCACCTACAGCGAGGAACGCGGGCACCCCCGGCTCCGGATGCGGCACAACCCGTTCCGCATCACGTCCGAGGCCCGCGAGCGATGGCTGCACCACATGCGCGAGGCCGTCGAGTCCCTGCAGCTCGCACCCCTCGACGAGGCCGAGCTCTGGGCGTACCTCGACCGCGCAGCGCACGCCATGACGAACACCTTCGACTGACGCCAGCTCTTCAGTCGCCCAGGTTCCGCCTGCCGCCCAGGTCCCGCCTGCCGCCCAGGTTCCGAAATCTGCACATCTCGGCGCCGCCTCGCCCCGTTCGTGGAACCTTGGCGAACAGTGCGCGGCGTGTCGTGGAACCTCGGCGGCGCTGACGCCGTCGTCGAGGGCCGTTCGTCGTCCTCAACGCACGTACGAGCCGGTGGCGAGGTCCTGGACCAGGGACGGGTGGGTCGGTTTCCAGCCGAAGGCCGAGCGGGCGTGGGCTCCGGACGTCTCCTGGTGCAGCAGCAGCGCGTCGGCGAAGGCCCCACCGAGTCGCTCGCGCGAAGCGTCGACGCTCTCGGCGACGACCGGTGCGCCGTGCGCCCCCGCTTCGGCGAGTTCGCGCACCGTCGGGTTGTCCCCGGTCGCGGCGACGATGTACCCGTCCTGCTCGGCACGCTCCAGCGCGAGGACGTAGAGCTCGCCGAGGTCGTCGACGTGCACCGTGGTCCAGCGCTGTGAGCCGTCACCGACCAGCGTGACCGGCTGGGTGCCATCGCTGACGAACATCGCGGGGATGCCGGCACCGCGCCCGTACACGATGCCCGGGGCGACGATCGTGGTCCGCACGTCGCTCGCCCGCACGGCAGCCTCGTTCGCCGTACGCCACGACGTCAGCTCGGGCGGATCGATCGGCGACTGCTCGGAGATGTCCGTCGAGTTGCCGAAGGTGAAGATGCCGCCGGTGTGCACGAACGGCTTCGGTGTGCCGACGGACGCGCGAAGGACCGTCGCGGTGAAGTCCGGGTCGACGTCGGGCGCGGACGCCGTGTGGACGACGCCGCCGGTCTCGTGCAGCAGTCGTTCGACGACCTCGGTGTCGGTGACGTCCCCGACGAGGGCGTGCCCACCGGCGTCACGCACGTGCTGCGCCTTCTCGTCGGAGCGGACGATGGCGGTCACCTCGTGCCCGTGGGCGACGAGGGCGCGGAGGACAGAGGAGCCGATGTACCCGGACGCGCCGGTGAGCAAAACGTGCATGCGGCCAGCCAACCACCTGGCCTGGACGCGGCGTTCGCTACAGGTTCAGGGTCCAGGCGCGGCGTTTGACGAGCACGTGCCCGCGCGATGTCGTCAGGCGGCTCCACGGACCCGTCTCGAACAGGCGCACCGGGTCGTGCCCGAGGAAGCCGAGGCTCTCCCCTGCGAAGCCTGCACCAGCGGGCAGGTGCTCGATGCCCGGCACCGGACGGCCCCAGACCTCGGATCGCACCTTGCGGATGATCGCCTCACCCGCGTTGGTCGGGACAGCGTCGGCGACCTCGGCGATGCCGTCACGGGTGGCGCGGCGCAGCAGCTCCGGCGAGACGTCGGGCAGCGGCACCCATCCGCCACGGGGCGGGGAGATCGCCGCCCACGTCACGGTGTGGACCTCGTGCGGGAGCTCGACCTCGATCGGGGTGGCCCGCGTCGGGTCGGCGCCGTCGGCGTGCTCGGCGTCCTGCGCCTCGGCGAGGAGCCGGAGCCGCTCGAGCAGCGACTGCAGCGGCACCACGACGTCGATCGTCGCGGGCTCGGTGAGCGAGAACGTGCGGAGGCCGAGTACCGTCGGCAGCTCGTCGAGGAGCCCGAGGGGGTACAGGATCGCCGTGTAGACCGCGAGGACACCGGAGTCGGCGATGAGCCGGACCGAACCGTCCTCGATCCGAGCGGCACGTCCGAGGTACGTGCGGAGGTCCCCGAGGGAGGCGGCGTCGGGAAGCGTGAACGAGGTGCCCATGTCGAACCGATCCTACCGGCGCACCCTGTGTTCGTAGACTGCACCACGTGAACGGCGAACCCGACTTCCTGCGGACACTCCGACTCGAGGACACCGGTGCGAGCACGGGTGAGACGATCCTCACCGGTGCGAACCACTGGTCCCCCGGCGGGCGGGTGTTCGGCGGCCAGGTGCTCGCTCAGTGCATCGTCGCTGCGCAGGCCACCATCGAGGGGCGTGACATCCATTCGATGCACGGGTACTTCCTGCGCCCCGGCGACATCGACGTGCCGATCACCTTCGGCGTCGAACGCATCCACGACGGTCGGTCCTTCGCGACGCGGCGCGTGCAGGCCTACCAGCGCGGTGTGCCGATCTTCTCGATGATCGCGTCGTTCCAGGTGCCGGACACCGGGGTCGAGCACCAGGACCCGTACCCGGTCGACACGCCGTCACCGGAGTCGCTGCCGTCCGCCGCGTCGATCCTGTCCACCATCGACCACCCCGTCGCCAAGGCCTGGGCCGAACGGTCGATCGACCTGCGGCACGTCGAGGGACCGGTGTTCGTCGACGTGCAGGGCGAGCACGTGCCGCACCAGGCGGTCTGGTTCCGTGTGCAGGGCGACCTGCCGGACGACCCGTCGCTGCACCGTGCGGTCCTCGGGTACGCCAGCGACTTGTCGATCCTCGAACCGATCATGCGGCGGCACGGCGTCGCCTGGGGCACGCCCGGCGTGAAGAGCGCCAGCCTCGACCACGCGATGTGGTGGCACCGCGACGGTCGGGCCGACGAGTGGGTCCTGTACACGCAAGAATCCCCCAGCGCGCAGGGCGGCCGCGGGCTCGCGTTCGGTCGGATGTTCTCCCGCGACGGACGCCTGCTGGCGACCGTGGCGCAGGAGGGCATGATGCGGGTCCCTACGGGCGGCTGAACTCCACCGGGGCCTCGAGGTACGGCTCGCACGCCGCGCGCTCAGCCGAGGTCAACCGCCGAGGACGGTTCGTGGCGGCGTCCACCATGACGAGCGCGGTCGTCGCCCGGGTGTAGAGCTCGGCCGGCTGCTGCCCGACCGGCGACCAGACCTCGTACGACACGTCGACGCTCGCCCCACCGAGCCGCCCGATCCACATCTGGATGTCGAGCGGCTGGCGCAGGTACGGGATCGATGCGAGGTACTCGAGGCGCTGTCCGGCGATCACCGTCATCGTGCCGGAGCCCGGCCGACCGTCGATGATCGGCTCGGGCAGGCTGCCGTCAGCCGACAGCTCACCGGCGTCCGGGCCCCAGAACCCCACGATGCGCGCCTCTTCGAGCAGGCGCAGCATCGCGGAGTTGTTGACGTGGCCGTAGGCGTCGATGTCGCTCCACCGCATGCGGATGGGAGCGTGCAGTCTCGCCACGCGGGTCAGTCGCGGGTGAGCTTGCGGTACGTCGCGCGCCCGGGCTTCGCGGCGTCGGCACCGAGGCGCTCGATCTTGTTCTCCTCGTACGCTTCGAAGTTGCCCTCGAACCAGTACCAGTTCGGCGTGCCGTCCTCGTTGAGGCCTTCCCACGCCAGGATGTGGGTCGCGATGCGGTCGAGGAACCACCGGTCGTGGGTGATGACCACGGCGCAACCGGGGTACTCGAGCAGGGCGTTCTCGAGGCTCCCGAGGGTCTCGACGTCCAGGTCGTTGGTCGGCTCGTCGAGGAGCAGCAGGTTGCCGCCCTGCTTGAGCGTCAGCGCGAGGTTCAGACGGTTGCGCTCACCACCGGAAAGGATGCCGGCGCGCTTCTGCTGGTCCGGGCCCTTGAACCCGAACTGCGAGACGTAGGCGCGGGACGGGATCTCGGTCTTGCCGACCTGGATGTAGTCGAGCCCGTCGGACACGACCTCCCACAGGTTCTTGTTCGGGTCGATGCCGCCACGGCTCTGGTCGACGTACGAGATGTCGACCGTGTCGCCGATCTTCAGCGTGCCGCCGTCGAGGGGTTCGAGCCCGACGATCGTCTTGAACAGCGTCGTCTTGCCGACACCGTTCGGGCCGATGACGCCGACGATGCCGTTGCGGGGCAGCGTGAACGACAGGTCACCGATGATGACGCGCTCTCCGAACTGCTTGTGCAGCTTCTCGGCGTCGATGACCTGCGAGCCCAGACGCGGGCCTACGGGGATCACGATCTCCTCGAAGTCGAGCTTGCGGGTGCGCTCGGCCTCGGTGACCATCTCTTCGTACCGGGCGAGACGGGCCTTCGACTTCGCCTGACGGCCCTTGGTGTTGCTGCGGACCCAGTCGAGCTCGGAGGACAGGCGCTTCGCGAGCTTCGCGTCCTTCTTGCCCTGCACCTCGAGGCGCGCACGCTTCTTCTCGAGGTACGTCGAGTAGTTGCCCTCGTACGGGTAGAGGCGACCACGGTCGACCTCGGCGATCCACTGGGCCACGTGGTCCAGGAAGTACCGGTCGTGGGTCACGGCGAGGACGGCACCGTGGTACTGCTGCAGGTGCTGCTCGAGCCACTGCACACTCTCGGCGTCCAGGTGGTTGGTGGGCTCGTCGAGCAGGAGCAGGTCGGGCTTCTGGAGCAGGAGCTTGCAGAGCGCGACACGACGCTTCTCACCGCCGGACAGGTGCGTGACGAGCTCGTCCCCCGGGGGGCACTGGAGCGCGGCCATGGCCTGCTCGAGCTGCGAGTCGAGGTCCCACGCGTCGGCAGCGTCGATCTCTTCCTGCAGCGTGCCCATCTCGGCGAGGAGCGCGTCGAAGTCGGCGTCCGGCTCGGCCATCAGGGCGGAGATCTCGTTGAAGCGGGCGAGCTTCGCGTGGATCTCACCGACGCCTTCCTGGACGTTCTCGAGCACGGTCTTCGTCTCGTCGAGTTCCGGCTCCTGCATGAGGATGCCGACGGTGAAGCCCGGCGTCAGCTTCGCCTCACCGTTCGACGGCTGGTCGAGACCGGCCATGATCTTCAGGATCGTCGACTTGCCCGCACCGTTCGGTCCGACGACGCCGATCTTGGCGCCGGGGAGGAACGACATCGTGACGTCGTCGAGGATCAGCTTGTCGCCGACCGCCTTGCGGGCGCGGACCATCTGGTAGATGTACTCAGCCATATCGGTGCAAGTCTACTGACGGATCGCCGGAACCCGCACGGGGGGTGTTGTCCTCGCGTACTTCGACGTACCGTGGCCTCGCCTTCGACCAGAGGCATCGTCGTCCATGCGGAGATCAGGATCAGGATCATGACCAGAACACGTTTGCACCGACTCGCACTCCCCTTCGTCGGGGCCATCGCCCTCGCAGCGGCCCTCGTCGTCCCGACGGGCACCACGTCGACGGCGTCCGCCGCGACCGTCGCCCCCCACGGCACCCCGTTGGTCGAGTACACGGCCAACATCACCGAGGGTGGTTCGGGGACGGGCTACTCGTCCTACATCAACGTGCACGACGCCTACAACAACGCCTTCTCGGTCGGGATCCAGTCGGACAAGGGGTCGACGGTCAGCAAGGGCGCCCCGCGGTTCATCTGGGAGCGCGTGCAGAACGGCAAGTTCACCTACGGGTACCTCGGTCCGGCGACGCACAACGTGACACCCGTCGGACTCCGCTTCTACCCGAACAACGTCGGCACGTTCTTCGCGAACGGCCACACGATCGCCGCGGTCGGCCTGAACCTCAAGGGCCGGCTGTTCTTCAACGTCGAGGGGAACGGCCGTCTCAACGGCGACGTCGTCCACTCCTCGATGCGTGACGTGAAGATCACCGTGCGCAACAAGCCCGGTGTGAGCGGACTCCAGGGCACCTGGAACCCGAACTTCTCGTTCCACGGACTGAAGGCCAAGCAGACCAACCCGGGCAAGGTCCAGGGCGCGACGTTCTGGGTCGACGGTCGGGTGTCCGGGCTGCCGAAGGGCGGCAACTGGGACACGACCGAGGTCGCCGGCATCGCCATGATCACCCAGCGCTGGTAGCGCCCGGGTCGGATTCCGTCGAGGGGACCTCACGCCGCCATCCGCGTGCTGGGGTCCCCGTCGTCGTCTGCGGGTCGGCGAGGATCCTGCCCGATCGCGTCCGGGGAAGCAGGATCGGGCTGCGGGTGACCACCGTCGGCGTCGAGGTCGTGGTGGTCGAGGTCGGGGTGGTCGCCGTCGATCTGCGTGTCCGCGTCCGGACCGGCAGCGCCGATCTCGCCCGTGCGCGGGTCGACCGTCTGGGCAGGTCCGGGAGGCGCGGTCGGCTCCCCGGTGTGACGAGGGACGCGGACCCAGTTGCTGATGCCCCACGCCAGGTCGTGCCCAATGCCGTCGGCGTCGATCTCGACCGACGTGCCGCCCCGGCCATCGCGCTCCCAGGTGCGGATCCGGACGCGTCCGGACACGACGATGCGGTCGCCCTTCTTCAGGGACTTGAACACGTTCGACGCGAGGGAGCGGAACGCGGTGACGGTGTACCAGTTGGTCGCACCGTTGACCCAGGCCGCGCTGGCCCGGTCCCATCGACGTGACGGTGAGGCGAGGCGCAGGCTCGTGATGGCGATGCCGGTCTCGGTGACGAGGTGACGGGGTTCCGTGGCGACGATTCCGCAGACGGTGATGATGTCGTTCATGCGTCGATCGTCATCGAGCCCGGGGCTGCGGAAGCAGCCCCGGGCTCGATCTGTGGCGTGTGGACCCGATCAGGCGACCTGTGGAGGACGAGTCCCCCGGGCCTCCTGTCCGGCCCTGGACCGCTAGTGCGCTCGGAACTCGGGCCGCGCCGCGAGTGGGCCGAGCGCGGCGTGCACCGCGCCCTTCGCCGACTCGAGCGACGGGTAGAGCCCGCCGGTGCGCCCTCGTCCGTAGAGCTCGACCTGGAAGCCGTCCGCGGCACGGTGGATGCTGCCCACCGCACCTGCCGGACCGATCGCGACCCAGGTCCCGGTGTTGTTCGTCATCGTTCGACCACCTCCTCGTGGCCCCGACGCCCGAGGATCAGGACGTCAGGATGTACTGACTGTAGGCCTTGCGGACCTTGTTCACCTTGGGCAGCGCGACTGCGAGGCAGTAGCCCTGACCGGGGTTCTTCGCGAAGAAGTCCTGGTGGTACTCCTCCGCCGGGTAGAACGTCGTGAGCGGCTCGATCGTGGTGACGATCCCGCCGTCCCAGATGTCGGACGCGCGCTCGATCGCCTGCTCGAACAGTGCGCGCTGCGCGTCGTCGGCCGGGAACATCGCCGAGCGGTACTGCGTGCCGACGTCGGCACCCTGCCGGTTGAGCTGCCGCGGGTCGTGCAGCGTGAAGAACACGTCGAGGATGACCTCGGCCGGGATCACCGTCTCGTCGAAGGTGACCGCGACCGCCTCGGCGTGACCGGTCGACCCCGTGCACACCAGCTCGTACGACGGGTTCTCGACCCGGCCACCGATGTAGCCGGACTCCACGTCCTGCACGCCCTGCAACGTGCGGTACACGGCGTCGAGACACCAGAAACATCCACCTGCGAGCACGAACGTGGTCATGGCCACAACCTACCTCCCCGACATCTGCGCGGGGCCGGACCGGGGACATGCCCTCCACAGCACGCACCGCCCACTCCGCCGTCCACGATGCGTCAGCACGGCCCCGGCGTGTCGGTGGTGGCCCGTAGCGTCGAGACCACACCGACCAGGAGGCCACGATGCAGACCACGACCGAACCCGCACTGCGGATCCGCACCGTCCCGCTCTCCCGGTCGCGCGGCGACTACCGCATCCTCGACGTCCGCGACGACCTGAGCCGCGTGACCCGCGCCAACGGCGAGATCGTCGGCTACGTCGACCGCATCGACGTCGCCGGTGGCACCGCCTACCGCGCCCGTCGCTACGTCGCGACCGAGCGTCGGTTCGTCGAGCTGCCGAACGTGTGGTCCGCCGACGACGCCGTGGACTGCCTCCGCTGGTCATGATGTTCCAGATTGGAATCGTCTCGGGTCGGATGCGCGGAACGCCGTTCGTCCTCCCCGGGGCCTGACCGTTTCGTGAGTATGGTGCGCGCATGGACTGGTGGAACGACCTGACCGACTGGACTGCGTCCGACAACGGGTGGCGGGTGATCTCGGGTGCCGTGATCCCCTTCGTCGCCATCGTCGTCGCCGGCGTGATCGCGGCGCTCATCGGACGGGGTGCGACCAAACGGGTCGTCGCCCTGCAGGAGCGCGAGTCGAAGAACGCCGCCGTCGCGGCGATCATCTCCGCGGCGCGCAAGGCCGCTGCCTGGGGTTCGCTCGGGCACGACGAACGCGGCTACGCGGACCACCTGGCAGAGGATGCCGACATCCGGCTCCGGCTGCTCCCCGTGCCGGGTGCGCCCCTCGCCGCCAACTGGGCACAGCACGAGATCGCCGACATCAAGAAGAACTCGTCGACCTTCAGCTTCCAGGCCGACCAGTCGCTCGCGGAGTTCCGCGACCGCCTGCTCGAGTGGCAGGCCCGTCCGGGCCGCGCACGCAAGCTCTTCAAGGCCGACCTCGAGCGCTGGAAGTTCGAGTCCCCCGACCCGGATGCCGACCTGATCAAGCGCCAGCAGGACTGGAACGCCGACCAGAACAGCACCGCCCGCCCGCAGACCCCGGCAGCGCCCGCTCAGGCCGCTCAGGCCGCTCCCGTCGAGCGCCCGACGCCGACGACGACTTCCCTGCGTCCGGCACAGCGTCCAGGAGGCACGCCCGCCTCCGCGCCGTCGGCCCCGGCCAACGCCGGGTCGGCCCCCGCCGGTGGCGCCCCCGCTGCCGCAGCCGGGTCGGCGTCCGCTCCCGCTGCAGGACCCGGGTTCTCGGTGAACCGCGGTGGGTCGGACGCCAACGCCACCCGCTCCTACGGCGAGAACACCACCCGCGTCTACGGTGACGACGCCGCACCGCCCGTGCGCCCGGCGCTCGGCACCCCCACGTCCCCCGCACGCTCCACCCCGAGCCGCGGCACCGACGACACCGAGGTGGTGGACGACGACGCCGTCACCAAGGCCTTCGGTGACACCGACCGGGTGACCCCGGCCCGCGGCACCGACCGTCCCGCGTCGTCCGCCGTCGCGACGCCGGCGCCCACCTCGGCCGACGCCCACGTCAACCGGACGCCCGCCAACGACGTCCCGACGACCCCGGGCGCACCGACGACCCCGGCGTCCGCTCCTGCTCCGAGGGTCGAGACCCCGGGCACGACGAACACGACGTCGATCCCGACCCGCATCACCCAGGCGCCGGCAGAGCCCACGGACGCGGACGAGACGTCCGAGGCGACGCACACGCAGCCGATCAGCGCCTCCGAACTCCGCCGCCGCGCCACGGACGACGACGAGTAGCGGGCACGGACACCCAGCACCCAGCGTCCGACACCCCCCACGAACGAGCAACGGGCCGCCATCCGATCGGATGGCGGCCCGTTCGCGTCGTGCCCCCGGCAGGAATCGAACCCGCGGCACGGTGGGTAGAAACCACCTGCTCTATCCACTGAGCTACGGAGGCGAGCGACGTCGATTCTAACCGGGACCCGCCGGTCGAGCGGTTCCGGAACGGTTCGGCCGTCGTCTGCCCGCAGTTCGCCTCCGGGACACCCGCGCTTCGTACCGTCCGGGAGATGCACTCCTCTGCCACCGTCCTCGCCGTCGTCCCCGCACGCGCCGGCTCGAAGGGCATCCCGGGCAAGAACCTCCGGACGGTCGGAGGTCGGTCGCTCGTCCGCCGGGCCGTGGAGTCGGCACGCAGCGCAGCACTGATCGACGCCGTGGTCGTCACGACCGACGGTGACGCCATCGCCGCCGAGGCCCGCGCCGCCGGTGCCGACGTGGTCCGACGGCCGGCCGACCTCGCGGGCGACCAGGCGTCATCGGAGTCCGCGCTGCTCCACGTGCTCGACGAACTCGAGGCCGCCGGCGGTGCGCTGCCCGAGGTCCTGGTGTTCCTGCAGGCGACCTCGCCGTTCATCGACCCGGACGACCTCGACACGGCGATCCGGCGCGTCTCGGAGGGGCACGCCGATGTCGTGTTCGCCGCAGCGCCGTCGCACGCGTTCCTGTGGCGGATCGCCGACGACGGTTCCGCCGTCGCTGTGAACCACGACGCGGCCATCCGTCCGCGTCGCCAGGACCGCGCGGCCGAGTACCGCGAGACCGGCGCCTCGTACGTCATGCGGACCGACGGCTTCCGGCAGCACCGGCACCGCTTCCACGGCCGCGTCGAGCTCATCGCCGTCGACCCCGCCGGCGCGATCGACATCGACGACGAGACCGACCTGATCACGGCCGAAGCCGCGGCCGATGTCACGGCCGAAGCCGCGGCCGATGTCGTCGCTCCCCAGATCCCCGACCACGACCACGATCACGACCCATCCCCGACGCGGGCAGCCCCCGCACTGAACGGAGCACCATGACCGTCACCATCGGCACGTCCACGATCGGCGCGGGCCACCCCGCGTACCTCATCGGCGAGATCGGCCTCAACCACAACGGTGACGTCGACATCGCCAAGCAGCTCATCGACGTCGCCGCCGACGCCGGGCTGCAGGCCGTCAAGTTCCAGAAGCGGACTCCGGCGATCTCCACCCCCGAGCACATGAAGAACACGCCCCGCAGCACCCCGTGGGGCGAGATGACCTACCTGGAGTACCGCTACCGCGTCGAGTTCGACCGCGACCAGTACATCGAGATCGGCGACCACGCGACGCTGCGCGGCCTGGACTGGTTCGCCTCCCCCTGGGACGAGCCGTCAGTGGACTTCCTCGAGGACCTCAACGTCGTCGCGTACAAGATCGCCTCGGCGTCGGTGACCGACCTCGGGATGCTCGCGGCCGTCGCCGCGACCGGCAAGCCCGTCATCCTGTCGACGGGCATGTCGACGCTCGAGCAGATCGACGCCGCCGTCGACGCCCTCGGCACCGACCGCCTCGTGCTCATGCACGCCACGTCGACGTACCCGCTCCCCGCCGAGGAGGCGAACCTGCGCATGATCGACACCCTCGCGCACCGCTACTCGGGCGTTCCGGTCGGGTACTCCGGCCACGAGCCGGGGCTGCAGATCTCGATCGCCGCCGTTGCCCTCGGCGCCACCGCGGTCGAACGGCACATCACGCTCGACCGCACGATGTGGGGCTCGGACCACGCGGCCTCGCTCGAGCCGCACGGCCTGAAGACCCTGGCGCGGGACATCCGGATCATCGAGACCGCGCTCGGCGACGGGGTGAAGCGGATCTTCCCGGGCGAGCGGGCGCCGCTCGCGAAGCTGCGCCGCGTCGGCGCGTGAGCGGAAGCCACGCGAGCAGAGACCACGTGAGCAGCGACCGCGTGAGCGGCCCGGTCGACGAGACCGGCGCCCTGGACGTGCCGGCTGACGGGGGTGCGTCGACCGTCGGATGGGAGGCGCGCCTCCCGTCCGGCCCGTCACCCCGCGGCCGACGTGTGGTCGCCCTGGTCGACACCGACTCGTTCGCCAAGTGGGGCGCCCACCTGCTCGCGGCGGCGCCGGCCGGCTGGGACCTCGACCTGCGGACCGTCGCGACGCCGCGTTCGGCCAGCGCGAAGCAGCTGCGCTCGGCGTTCCGCGGGCTCGACGCACGACTCGCGCACCTGCGGACGACTCCGCCGACGCCGAAGGACGTCGATGCCGTCGTCGAGGAGCTTCGCGTCGATCCGCCCGACGCCGTCCTCGTGTCCCTGATCGGCCCGGTCGCCGAACTCGTCATCGACGAGGTGCACCGCCGGATCCCGGACCGGCCGGTGCTGGTGTCCGGCCTGCCGGGCATCTCGTTCCCGGCGAAGTGGAAGGGCATCTTCTTCCGTGCGCGTGCCGACCTGTTCGTGCTGCACAGCCACCGCGAGGTGCGGGCGTACGAGGAGATGGCGATCGGGGGCGGTGTCGAGCCGCACTTCGCGCTCGCCACGCTGCCCTTCGCCCGGAGCGGGAGCACGGGCGCGACCGCGAGCGCCAGCACGGGCGCGAACGGTGCGCCCGTCCGCGACGCCGTCGTCTTCGCAGCCCAGCCGAGCGTCCCGCTGGAGCGCGTCGACCGGGCCCTCGTCGTGGAGTGGCTCGTCGCGACCGCACGGCAGCACCCGGAGTGGCGCGTCGTGATCAAGACCCGCGCGGCCGCCGGCGAACACCAGACGCACCGCGAGGAACACCCCTACCCCGACCTCGTGCCGGCCGACGCACCGGCGAACCTCGTGGTCGAGAGCGGGCCGATGGCCGAACACCTCGACCGTGCGGTGGCCCTCGTGACGATCAGCTCGACGGCGGTGCTCGAAGCGGCCGCACGTGGTGTGCCCGCGCTGACGCTGACGGACTTCGGCATCGGCCGCCACCTCATCAACGAGGTGTTCGTGTCGAGCGGCCTCGAGGGCGACTCGGTCGACCTGGTGGACGGCCGGTTCGGGACGGTCCGCCCGAGCTGGATGCAGGACAACTACTTCCACCCGGCCTCGGACGACGACTGGCAGCGCCGGCTCACCGAGCTCATGGTGCAGCGGGACGCCGGGACCCTCGTCGACCGGGAACCCGCACGCCGCAGCCGGGGCGGGGTGCTGCGCCGGGCTTGGGAGCGGAAGAACGCCCTGGGCGGAGCGGACCGCTCGGCGCTGGGCTGGCTCGCGCTCGTGATCGGGGCGCCGATCCGGACGACGAAGCGGCTGGCGCGGAAAGCCACGGCGCTGGTCGACCCGCCGGAGCCGGTCGTGGTGGCGGCGCCGACTTCCCAACGGGCGGCGGGCGGCGCGGGCGGCGAGCGCGTGGCGGGCGGCGCGGGCGGCGAGCGCGTGGCGGGCGGCGCGGCGCACGCCGCGTCAGAGGGCCTTGGCGATCGCCAGCAGGAGCTGGTCGCGGGTGGGGACGCCGGGTGAACGGAAGACCTCGGCCCCGTCCTCCCGCCGCACGATGATCGTGGGCGTGGAACGGATGCCGAGGTCCTCTGCGTCATCGGGGTACGACGCCACGTCGCGTTCGGTCACGGCGAGCCCGGGGACGAGCGCCGACGCCTCGGCCGACACCCGGCGGGCGGCGGCGCACGGCGCACAGAAGGCGGACGTCCAGAGGTCGAGCTGCATGTGACCGTGCAACGCGGCGGCGCGGGGTTCTACTCCCGGTCGAACTCGCCGCTGCGGTCGCCGCGGTCGGCGAGGTCGTCCACCGGGTCGGACTCCCCCGGCTCGTAGGTGAACTCGACCGAGGTCTGGTCGAGGACCTGACGGGACTTGGTGGCGCGGTAGGTGAAGGCCGTCTGCAGGCCCTCGACGTCGGCGAACACCGTGACCTCGTCGTCCAGCGCGTCGCTCGTCGCGGTGCGGGTGTCGGTCGTGCCGTCGAAGGGTCCGCCGTGGAAGATCGCGGTGTACTCGTCGCCTTCGTGGATGGTGATGTCGCTCATGCATCCCTTCTACCAGGCGGCCCCTGATGCGGTCTGTTGCGGTCTGTTGCAGAACGCATAGCATTGCTATATAGTTCAGCTATGGAAACAACGCGTGCGCAGACGATCGAGACACTCCTCGTCTCCGTCAACCGCCTGATCCGCAGCGCCGCGCAGTCGACGGGCAACACCACGTCGGCCGCGGTCTGGCGCACGCTCGGCATCCTCGAGTCCGACGAGCCGCTCCGGCTCGGTGAACTCGCGGCGGCCTCGCGCGTGGCGCAGCCCACGATGACCCGGCTCGTCACGGGCATGCTCGCCGACGGCCTGGTCACGCGGAGCGTCGACCCCGACGACTCCCGCGGCCAGCTCATCGAGATCACCGACGCGGGGCGCGCCCGGCTCACCGCCTGGCGCGCCACGCTCACCGACACGGTCGGCCCGTTGTTCGCCGACCTCACCGACGACGACTGGGACGTGCTGCACCACGCGTCCGTCCTGATCGCCCAGCGCACCAACACCAGAACGGAGACCACCGCGTGAACGCCCACGCACCTGCCGGCCAGTCCGGCTCCATCCTCAAGCAGTCCTCAGCGGTCTGGGCGATCGCCTTCGCCTGCGTCGTCGCCTTCATGGGCATCGGCCTCGTCGATCCGATCCTCCCCGCGATCGCTGGATCGCTCAAGGCGACCCCGGCGCAGACCGAACTGCTCTTCACGAGCTACCTGGCCGTCACCGGCGTCGCGATGTTCTTCACGAGCTGGGTCTCGAGCCGCATCGGCGCGAAGCGCACGCTGCTCATCGGCCTGGCGCTCATCGTCGTGTTCTCGGTCCTCGCCGCGACGTCGAACAGCGTGTGGAGCATCATCGACTTCCGTGCCGGCTGGGGCCTCGGCAACGCGCTCTTCATCTCCACCGCCCTGGCGACCATCGTCGGTGCAGCGTCGGGCGGGACCGCCTCGGCGATCATCCTGTACGAAGCAGCGCTCGGCCTCGGCATCGCCGTCGGCCCGCTCGTCGGCGGCCTGCTCGGGTCGGTCAGCTGGCGCGGCCCGTTCTTCGGCGTCACCACCCTGATGGCCGTCGCGTTCATCGCCATCGTGGCGCTCCTCAAGACCGGCAGCCTCGAGAAGCCCACGCCCACGAAGCTCTCGGCGCCGTTCCGCGCCCTCGGCCGTCCCGCGCTCGCCGCACTCGCCGCGACCGCGCTCTTCTACAACATCGGCTTCTTCGTCCTGCTCGCCTACACGCCGTTCCCGCTCGGCTTCGGTGCGCTCGGCATCGGCTTCACGTTCTTCGGCTGGGGGCTCGGTCTCGCGATCACCTCCGTCTGGGTCGCCCCGATGCTCACCGCCCGTCTCCGCAGGACGACGGTGCTGAAGATCGCGCTGCCCCTGCTGGCACTCGACCTCTTCGCCGCGGCCGTCGTCGTGGACTCGCAGGTCGGCCTCATCATCTGCGTCATCATCGGTGGACTCGTGCTCGGTGTTCTGAACACGGTGCTCACGGAGTGCGTCATGGAGGCCACGGACCTGCCCCGCTCGGTCGCCTCGAGCGCCTACTCGGCCGTCCGCTTCATCGGCGGCGCCATCGCCCCGCCCGTCGCGACCCTGCTCGCCGACGCGTACGCCCCCTCGGCCGCGTACGTCTTCGCCGGAGCGTCCGTCGCCGTCGCGTTCGTCGTCATCCTCTGCACCACGAAGGTCCTGCGCCGCGTGGACGACGGTGCCGAGCCAGAGCGCATCGAGGCCGAGGCGATCGGCGCCGGCGAGATGTCCTAGCCGCACAGCTCACCCTCCCCGCCCCGCCCCGCCCCGCTGCCGCTTCCGCGAGCGGGCGAAACACCCGGGTGCCTCCCGACGCAGCCCGGGTGTTTCGCCCACTCGCGCTCTGCCCACGCACGTCCGCCTGCCGTCGTCCGCCCGGCTGGCCGGCCGCGAGCGGGCGGAATGTCTGGGTCCCCTGCAACGTGGCCCGGGTATTTCGCCCGCTCGCGCTCTGCGCACTGGGCGCGACCAGCCTGGAGGCGCGGCGCCGGTCCGACGGACAGCCACCGGGCCTCCAGGTGGTCATCGTCACCGCCGGGCGTGCGTCCGCCCCGCCCCCTCGGCCGGCCCGCTCGCCGAGCGGGCGAAACACCTGGGTGCCTCCCGACGCGACCCGGGCATTCCGCCCGCTCGCGCTGGCGCGGAGTGGCCAGAGCGCAGCCCCTCCCCAGGGTCTCGCCGAGCGCCTCGCCGAGCGGGCGAAATGCCCGCGTCACCCCGCCGCGCAACCGCGGCATTCCGCCCGCTCGCGGTGCGCGCACTGGACGCGACCAGCCGGGAGGCGCGGCGCCCGCCCGGCGGACCGGAACCGGGCCTCCAGGCCGTCACCACCACCGCCACACGCGCCTCCGGCACCGCCGCGCCCGCGAGCGGGCGAAACACCCGTGTGCCCCGCGACACGACCCGGGCATTTCGCCCGCTCGCGGGTTCGGGGCACGCGACCGCGCACCAGCCGCGGACGCGAGCCCCACAGCGGCCGCGCACCACCTGCGCACGGGGCGCGCGCGGGCCGGGAATAGGATCGTGCACATGGCAACCGCGAATGACCGCCTCGTCTGGATCGACTGCGAGATGACCGGCCTCGACCTCGAGGTCGACGAACTCGTCGAGGTGGCCGTGGTCATCACCGACTTCGACCTCGAGCCCGTGCACCCCGGATTCGACATCGTGATCAAGCCGGACCAGTCCGCGCTCGACAACATGAACGAGTTCGTGACGAACATGCACGTCACGTCGGGACTCATCGAGGAGATCCCGAACGGCGTCAGCCTGGCGGACGCCGAGTACCAGGTGCTCGAGTACATCCTCGAGCACGTCCCGGCCGAGGGCACCGCTCCCCTGGCCGGCAACACCATCGGCACCGACCGGGCGTTCCTGTCCAAGTACATGCCCCGCGTCGACGGCCACCTGCACTACCGCAGCGTCGACGTGTCGAGCATCAAGGAGCTCTGCCGCCGCTGGTTCCCGCGCGTGTACTTCAACTCGCCGGAGAAGCACGGCGGGCACCGTGCCCTCGCGGACATCCTCGAGTCGATCCGCGAGCTCGAGTACTACCGCCGCGCCGGCTTCGTCGCCGAGCCGGGGCCGACCACGGACGAGGTGCGAGCCGTCCAGGCCGAGGTCGTCGAGAAGTGGGAACCGCGCTTGGCACAGCCTGCGGCCGAGTGACGACACGGGTGGTCGGCACCGCCCGCAGCATGTACTACTATTGAGTGGTCGCGCCGGTCCGCCGGTGTGTGCATGGTGGATATAGCTCAGTTGGTAGAGCGCCTGGTTGTGGTCTAGGAGGTCGCGGGTTCGAGACCCGTTATTCACCCCAGTCGAGGGAGAGTCCTGTTGCGTGTGACGCAACCGGGGCTCTCCCTCAGTGTTTGTCTGGGCGCCTCCGGCGCCGTGCGGCTTCGCCGCGAGTGGTCAGGGCGGTGTGGGACGATCCCTGCGTGATGGAGATGTCCGCCGACGACTTCGAGCAACTCGTGACCGACGAACTCGACCTGCTCCCCGACGAGATGGTCGACGGGCTCGACAACGTGGTGTTCGTGGTCGAGGACGAGCCGGAGAACGGCGAAGAGCTCTTCGGCGTGTACGACGGCATCGCGGCGACCGAGCGCGGGCAGTACGGCTTCGGCGAGCTGCCCGACCGCATCGTGGTGTTCCGCAAGCAGCACCTGGCCGAGTGCGACACCGTCGAGGAGCTCAAGGACGAGGTGCACACCACCCTCGTGCACGAGATCGGGCACTTCTACGGCATCGACGACGAGCGGCTGCACGAGCTCGGCTGGGCGTAGGCGCCCCGAGACTCGTCGCGCGGGGGCCGAGACTCGGGCTGCACGACACTTCTCGGCGCTCGGGACGCGAGAAGTGTCGCCCACGCCGAGTCTCGCCGCCTCCGCCCGGACAGCCCCCGCGCCCCTCAGAACCGCGTCGGCCCCACCTCGTGGTACTTCTCCCACGCGTCCACCGGCCCCCGCCCGTGCAGCGCGTACTCCCCCACGAGCCGCTCCTTGTAGACGGCCGGGTTGTGCGACGCCACGACGCGCGCGTTCCGCCAGTGCCGGTCCAGCGCGCGCGTCCGGTCGGCAGCGGACGCCCCGCCGACCTCGAACAGCTCAGAGCACGACCGGAGAACCCGCGGCCCGATCTCGACCTGCGCCTGGTACACGGCGTTCTCGGCGGCATCGAGCAGCACGTGGTCGACCCCGACCCCCGGCTCGTTCGTCGCGACGACCTGGTCGAGCAGCCCCGCGGCCGCGACGACGAGCGACCGGGCGGTGAACGCCCCGGCGGACAACCGACCGAGGACCGCCAGCACCTGCGGGTCCTCCCCCGGCGTCGCCGCGTTCGCGTGGATGTACGTCCGGGTCCGCGGCCGCACGAAGGCGACCGCATCGTCGGACACCGCCTGTCCGATGCCGGCCAGGACGGCCAGCAGGTACAGCTGGAAGAAGGCCTGGATGTGCGACAGCGGTGCGTCCTTGTACGCCGACACCACGGCGGGGTCGACCGGCACACCCTCGAAGACCGTGGTGCCGGAGGCGGTCAGCCGCTGGCCGAACCCGTCCCAGTCGTCGACGCTCGTCACGCCCGGCGCGTCGACCGGCACGGCGAACGTCACGCGGTCCCCCGAGCGGTCCGCCGCCAGGTAGATCCAGTCGGCGTAGAGCGTGCCGGTCGAGTAGAACTTCCGCCCGTCGAGACGGAGGGAATCGCCAGCCGGCGTCACCGTCGTCGAGATGTCGGCCAGGGTCGTCCCGGTCCGCTCCGAGGTCGCGTTCCCCACGATCGCCCCGTCGACGATGCGTTGGAGCCACTCATCCCGTCCGGCCGACGATCGCCGGAGCAGCACGAGTTCGGTGTACCCGAAGTGCCCCCGCCACAGGTGCGCGATGTTCGAGTCCGCGGCCGCCAGGTCCGCCACCAGGTGCACGAGTTCGACCAGGCTCACGCCGAACCCGCCGCGGTCCTCGGGGACGCGCAGCCGCCCGAACCCGGCGTCGGCGAGTGCGCGGACCTCGGCGTGCGGCAACGGCCGGTCGCCGGGGGTGCCGGAGGCGAGCTCGCGCTCGACCGCGCCCTCGCGGATGGTCGCGAACACGGGTGCGAAGCGTTCGCGCAGGGTCGCCAGACGATCGGCCGGGAGGCCCGTCACCCGTCCGTCGGTCGTCGTCGCGTCCGTCATGCGGTCACCTCCACGGCACGTGCCGCGTTCGCAGGCGCCGTCACGGTCGCGCTCGCGCCGCCCGTGAACGCGCCGCGCCACTGCCGGGCGGGGTGCGAGTCCGGCAGCTGCGGGTGCCCGAAGAGCTTCTCGCGCAGGGTGCCCTCGCGGTACTCGGACTGCATCAACCCACGCTCCTGCAGGGTGGGCGCGATGTGGTCGACGAACTCCTCGTACGAGCCGGGCAGGGTCCAGTTGATGACGTTCACCCCGTCGACGCCGACGCGCTGCCAGTCCGCGAGTTCGTCGGCGATCTGGTCGGGCGTGCCGACGACCCGGGCACGGAGCTTGGCGGACAGGCGGGCGAGGTCGGCGATGGTCGGTTCGCGGTCGCCGGCGGCCTCGCGGAGCCACTGCAGGTGCGACTGCCCGGCGTGGGTGCGGACCTCGGACAGCGGGGTGTCCGGGTCGAGGGCCTCGCCGGTGTCCGGGTCGAAGCCGAGGTTCGAGTGCACCAGGAACCCGTCGGCGGCCAGGTACTCGTCGATCTCCGCTTCCTTGGCCTTCGCCTCGGCCTCGGTGGACCCGGTGACGAAGGTCAGCCCGAGGAAGAACGCGATGTCCTCCCGCCGACGCCCGGCTGCCTGGGCGAGGTCGCGGGTCTCGCGGATGAGCTGCTCGGTGGCGTCGCGGTTCGAGGTCAGGATGAACTGGGCCTCGGCGTTCCGTGCGGCGAAGGCCCGACCGGCGGGCGAGGAGCCGGCCTGGAACAGCACCGGCGTCCGCTGCGGGCTCGGCGCACTCAGGTGCGGCCCCTGCACGTCGTAGCGCTTCCCGTGGTGATCGATGCGGTGCACCTTGTCGGGGTCGGCGTAGCCACGCACCGGGTCCTTCAGCACGGCGCCGTCCTCCCACGAGCCCTCCCAGAGCTTCGCGCAGACCTCGAGGTACTCCTCGGCCCAGACGTAGCGCTCGTCGTGCTCCTCGAGCCGGTCGGCGCCGAAGTTCCGGGCGGCGCTGTCGAGCGCGCTCGTGACGACGTTCCAGCCGATCCGGCCCCGGGTGATGTGGTCGAGGGTGGAGACCTTGCGGGCGAAGTCGAACGGGTGCGACTGGATGACGCTCGACGTGAACGCCAGGCCGAGGTGCTCGGTCGACACGGCGAGCGCGGAGAGCAACACCGAGGGGTCGTCCGAGGGGATCTGCAGCCCCTCGCGCAGGTTGGTCGAGTAGTCGCCGCGCCCCGGCCCGTAGGTCCCGACGACGTCGGCGAAGAACATCGCGTCGAACTTGCCGCGCTCGAGGGTCCTCGCCAGGTCGGTCCAGAGCGTGACGTCGTCGAAGTCGGCCTGGCGGGCGTCCGGGTGCCGCCAGAGGCCGTGCTGGATGTGCGACGTCGTGTTCATGACGAAGGCCGCGAAGCGCAGCGGTCGGTTCGGTGCATCGCTCATGCACCCCATCGTGGTCGGCGGGCACCGCCGGACGACAGCGACGTGACCTTCCGTTACGCGCGGTGTTCCCCCCGGCCCTGGAGGCGACCATGCTCCTGAGGCATGCCGACCCCGAGCACCGTCACCGCGCCTCCCGGCCGTCCCGCCGCACCGTCGACCACCGCGACCCGCCGTCGCGTCGCCCTCGCCTCGTTCGTCGGCACGACGGTCGAGTACTACGACTTCTACCTGTACGCGACGGCCTCGGCGCTGGTGTTCGCACCGACGTTCTTCCCGTCCGTGACGCCGGCCGTCGGGGTCATCGCGTCGTTCGCGACCTACGGCGTCGGGTTCGTGGCGCGGCCGCTCGGCGGAGTGATCGCCGGCCACCTGGGTGACCGGATCGGGCGGAAGAAGCTGCTCGTCGCGTCCCTGGTGCTGATGGGCATCGCGTCGACCCTGATCGGGGTCGTGCCGTCGGCGGCGACCATCGGGGTCGGTGCCGTCGTCGCGCTGGTGTTCCTGCGGCTGCTGCAGGGTGTCGCCGCCGGCGCGGAGTGGGGCGGGTCTGCACTGCTGTCCGTCGAGCACGCACCCGAACGGCACCGCGGGCTGTTCGGGGCGTTCACGCAGATGGGATCGGCGGGTGGGATGCTGCTCGCGACCGGCGTGTTCACCGTGGTGCGGTCCCTGCTCGGCAACGAGGCGTTCCTGGCCTGGGGGTGGCGGCTGCCGTTCCTGTTCTCCGCGGTGATCGTGGCCGTCGGACTGGTGATCCGGCTCGGTGTGCAGGACGCTCCGGTGTTCCAGGAGCTGCGGGCCTCCGGCGGGGTCGAGCGGTTCCCGGTCTGGCAGGCGATCCGGCACCACCCGCGCGCGATCCTGGTGACCGCCGGACTGCGCCTGGTGCAGCCGGCGCTGTACTCGATCCTGACGACGTACTCGCTGACGTACCTCTTGGCGAAACGCGGCGAGGAAGGGTCGGCCGCCGGGCTCCAGGCGGTGCTCGTCATCTCGGCGGTGTCGCTCGTGTCGACGCCGTTCTGGGGGTGGCTGTCCGACCGGGTGGGACGCCGCGTGCTCACGATCTGGTCGGCCGTCGGCATCGCCGTGCTCATCTGGCCGTTCTTCGCGTTCCTCGACGCCGGGCCGCTCGTGCTGCTGCCGCTCGTGGCGCTGATCGGGATGTGCGTCTTCCACGACAGCATCTACGGGCCGCAGGCAGCCTGGTTCGCGGAGCAGTTCCCGACCGGTCGGCGGTACTCGGGGATGTCGCTCGGGTACCAGATCGGGTCGATCTTCTCGGTGGGACTCACGCCGCTGCTGGCCGCGGTGTTCGTGGAGCTCGGTGGGGGCTCGCCGTGGATCCTGTGCGGGTACCTCGGGGTGTACGCGGTGCTGACCATCGTGGCGGCGGTGTTCGCGGTGGATCCGGTCGCGCGGGCGCGGGGCGGTGCGCGGGGCGGTGCGCGGGGCGCTGCGCGGGGCGCTGCGCGGGGCCGAGTCTCGCGGTGAGCGACAGTTCTCGCGCTCGGGCGTCCGTGAACTGTCGCTCAGCCCGAGACTCGGCGCGGCCGGCCCGAGACTCGGCGCGGCCGGCCCGAGACTCGGCGCGGCCGGCCCGAGACTCGGCGCGGCCAGCTGGTCGCGCCGGCCGGTCCGCTACGTCCGCAGCACCACGTCGGCCAGGGACGCCGGGTTCTCGGCGGCGATGAAGTCCTGCTCCTGCGCCGCCCACCGGTCCCACTCGCGCGCGAAGGTGTCGCCGTCGCGGCCGATCGCCCGGTCCCAGCGGACTGCGTCGTCGGCCTCGAGCCACACCGCCAACGAGGCCAGCGGCGCCGACGCCCGGGACACCGCCCCGCAACCCTCGATCACGATCGGCAGGTCGGGGTCGACCGCGGTCCACTCCGCCGGGCCGTCGGCGACCCAGTCCCACCGGCGGTACCCGCTGGGAGGCCCGAGCACGTCGCGGACCACGGCGTCGGCCGCCGCGCGGAGTCCGTCCCACCCCGAGTAGAGGTCGTCGAGGTGCACGACCTGCGCCCCCAGCAGCTGCGCGAGCTGATCGCCGAGAGTCGTCTTGCCGGTGCCGGAGCGGCCGTCGACGAGGACCACGAGGCGCCCGCCCGATGCCGCCGCAGCACCGGCCGCGGCCGCAGCGACGCCTGCGGCGAGGCCCTCGCCGTCCGCCGGGTCCACCGGGTCCGCCGGGTCCACCGGGTCCGCCGGGTCCACCTGGTCCGCCGGGTCCGCCGGGTCCACCGGGTCCGTCGACTCACGCACGCCAGGTCCCCGCTGCCACGGCGACTGCGATCGACGCGACACCGATCCCGACGAGCACCGCCACCATCGCCCACTCCGGCCACGCGAACCGTGCGGCCCGCGCCCACGTGCGTCGCCCGGGAGCCCCGAACCCGCGCGACTCCATCGCCACCGCCAACGTCGTCGCCCGTCGCAGCGCCAGGACCAGCAGCGCGAACGCCATCGACGCCCCGCGCCGCAGCCGTCCGGTGTCGGCAAGACCCCGCGCACGCCGCGCCATCGCGAGCTGCCGCCAGTCGTCCACCAGCAGCGTCATCATCCGGATGGCCGCGAGGGCCCCGAGCACGAACCGCGCCGGCAGCCGCAGCACCTGCGCGAGCCCGTCGGCCAGGTCGGTCGGGTCGACGCGGATGAACAACGCGACCGCGGGCAGCCCCACCGCGAGCACGCGGAGCGCCGTCGCCAGGGCGAGCGTCAGCGACCCGTCGGTGACGTGGGCGAAGCCGAAGTCGAACCACTCCCGTCCGGAGGGCCGCCCGTACAGCGCGATGCTCACCGCCGTGAGCGGCACTGCCACCAGGATCGGTGACACCCGCAGCAGCAGGGTCCGCACCGGCAGCCGCAGGAGGGGCAGCAGCGCGAGCTCGACAGCGAGGGCGACGGCTGCGGACACGACGTCCAGGCTCAGCACGAGGCACACGCCGAGCGCGAGGACGCCGACGAGCGAGGCCACCGGTTGCACGGCGCGGACACCGCGGCGGTGGTCTGTCCGGTCGGTGGCGGGCGCGGGCGGATCGGTCGCGGTGGCGGTCGTCGCGTGGGTTCGGCCTGGAGGCGCGGTTCGGCCCGTCGACGTCGGCCCCGTCTCCGGGGTGGTCGCCGTCGCACCCCCTTGGTCGCGGTCCACACGCCGGGCGCCGTCCGCCGCGAGCACGACCTCATCGGCGTCGAGCGCCCGGATCAGGTCGCGGTCGTGCGTGACGGCGACGACGGTGGTGCCGGCGTCGGCGAGTGCTCCGAGGTGCCGGACGACGGCGTCCCACGTGGACCGGTCCTGCCCGGAGGTCGGTTCGTCGAGCACGACGACCGGCGGCCGCGCGGCGACGACCGCGGCGATGGCGAGCCGTCGCTGCTCGCCGCCGGAGAGCGTGAACGGGTTGGCGTCGGCGAGGTGGGCGAGGCCGAACTCGCCGAGGAGCACGTCCGCCCGACCCGTGGAGTCCGGAGCACCGATCGCGCGGGGGCCGGCCTCGACCTCCTCGCGGACGGAGCCGGCGACGAACTGGTGCTCGGGGTCCTGGAAGACGGTGCCGATGCGGGCGGCGAGTTCGCGGCTCGACCACGTGTGCGGCGCTGGGTCGAGGCCTGCGGCGAGGTCCGTCGTGGCCGCGAGCTCCCCCGCGGCCGGCGGCAGGAGCCCCGCGAGCGTGAGGCCGAGCGTCGACTTGCCGATCCCGTTCGGCCCCGTGATCGCCAGGACCTGCCCGGCTCGGAGTTCGAGGTCGATCCCGCTGCCCACCCGCTGTCGCTTGCCCCGGGCAGTCCCGAGGTCCCGCGCCACGAGCAGCGCGCCCGCCCCAGTGCCCGCCCCCGCCCCGACGCCCGCGCCCGCCCCCTCGCCGAGCGGGCGAAATGCCGCGGTCCCCCCGGCAGCCGACGCGGGCATTTCGCCCGTTCGCGCAGCCGCACGGAACTCGTCGCCCGCCACCTCTCCGGCCCCCTCGCCGAGCGGGCGAAATGCCGCGGTCCCTTCGGCAGCCGACTCGGGCATTTCGCCCGTTCGCGCAGCCGCACGGATCCGCCCGCGGGCCGCACCACGCTCGGGCTCGGCGCCGGGCACCCACACCCCGGCCGCGGTGAGCGCGGCGCCGTGGCGCGCGAGCACCTCGGCAGGCGCGCCGTCCGCGACGACCCCGCCGCCGGGTTCGAGCAGCACGAGTCGGTCGACCAGGTCGAGCCAGGTGCCGATCCGGTGCTCCACCACGAGCAGGGTCGCCCCCGTCTCGTCGAGCAGTGCGCGGACGGCGTCGTGCACCTGGGCCACGCCGGCCGGGTCGAGGTTTGCGCAGGGTTCGTCGAGCACGAGGGCTCCCGGACGCATCGCGAGCACCCCGGCGAGCGCCAGTCGTTGCCGCTGGCCGCCGGAGAGCATCGCGGTCGAACGGTCGAGCGGCAGGTCGAGCCCGACGACCGCGAGCGCCGCCCGCACCCGTGCCCAGGTCTCGTCGCGCGGGACGCCGAGGTTCTCGCACCCGAAGGCCACGTCGTCGCCGATCCGCGACATCACGGTGTGCGCCTCGGGGTCCTGCATGACGAGGCCGACACGCCCGCGGACCGCGCGGGGGTCGGCACCGTCGACCAGGACCGAGCCCTGCACGGAAGCAGCGGTGTCGTCGGTGGGGTCGGGTTCGTCGGGCAGCACGGCGGCCACTGCCCGGAGCAGCGTCGACTTGCCGGAGCCGGACGGCCCGACGATCGCGACCCGTTCCCCCGGCTCGACGGTCAGGTCGACGCCGCGGACGGCCCACTCGGCGCGTTCGGGGTAGCGCCACCCCCAGTCGCGGAACGCGATGCGCGCGGCGCGCACGCCGACGACGTCCGGGGACGTCGACGACGGAGCGGACACCGTCACACCAGTTCGCGGGGCCGACGCCGGCTGTGCTCCCGGCCGGCCGCGAACGACGACAGCACGCCGGTGCGTGCGAGCGCGCGGACGACCAGCCACGAGCCGGCGCCCGCGATGACGGCACCGGACACGATCGCGCTCACGACGTAGACGACCTTGAACGCGGCGTCGAGACCCGGGTACCACAGCACGGTGTCGTTGATGCCGAGCGCGAGGCCGGCTGCGGCGCCCGCCAGGACGACGACCGGCAGCCGGTACACGCGGTACAGGAAGAGTGCGAGGACGATCTCGGCACCGAGTCCCTGGACCAGTCCGGCCTCGAGCGTCAGCCACCCCCACTGCGTGCCGAACAGTGCCTCGACGGACGCGGCGACCATCTCGCCGTAGAGCGCGGCGCCGGGCTTGCGGACGACGATCGCGACGAGCGGCCCGGCGAGCAACCACACTCCGCCGAACAGGGCCTTCGTTCCCGGGAGGACGAGGTCCATGACGGCGCTGATGGGTTCGTAGCCGAACTCCCACAGCCGGAAGACGACGCCGAGCGCCACCGCGAGCACGCTCGCGACGACGATGTCGACGACCCGCCAGCGCAGCGATCGCCGCGGTGCGGTGTGGACGGTTGATGACGTGCCAGAAGACATGGTGCTGGACTCCTCCCTGCGCCGGCATGATCCGGATCAGGTTCGACGGTCGGAGCGCCACTCGCTCCCTCTCAGCCCGGCGGTCCCGGACTCCCGTGTGTGTCCCAGCAGTCTAGACGTGGTCGCGACCACGTGACGGGTCGCGACCACACATCGGACGGGAGGCCCGTGGCGGGTCCGCCACGGGCCTCCCGTCCGATGTGTCGCTACTTCTTCAGGACGCGCACCAGTTTGCGGAGCACGGTGCCGGTCACCCAGACGAGCGGGATGCTCACGGCGACGAGCGAGATGAGATTCGGCTCGAACTCGAGGTCCTTGCCGGGGCGACGGATGTACGCGCCGACCGGGATCGACGCGCCGCCGCCACCGCCGCCGCCGTTCTCGTCGTCCCCGCCGCCCCCGAAGCCGAACCAGCCGAGGGACACCGGGATGAGGGTCTGGTCGCCGACCTCGACGGGGTCTCCGTAGTTCGTGGAGACGCCGATCGGGCGTACCTTGTCTGCGATCTGCGTGACGATGTTGGCCATGCGCGCGACGCTACTCGTCCGTTCCTCCACAGGGCGGGCCACGCGCGCACGGGTACACAGCTGGTGCTTGTCTGCGGACGCGGACGGGTGTCACCGATATGTTGGCGCGACCATCACCTGGAGGACCGTTTGCACACCTGGCCCGGCAACCCGTACCCGCTCGGGGCGACCTACGACGGAAGCGGCACGAACTTCGCGCTCTTCAGTGAGGTCGCCGAGCGCGTCGAACTCTGTCTGTTCGACACCGACGGCAACGAAGAGTGCATCCCCCTCGTCGAGGTCGACGCCTACGTCTGGCACGCATACCTGCCGAACGTCGGCCCCGGCCAGGAGTACGGCTTCCGTGTCCACGGCCCGTACGACCCCGACAACGGTGCACGCTGCAATCCGTCGAAGCTCCTGCTCGACCCCTACGCCAAGGCGACGAGCGGCGAGATCGACTGGGACCAGTCGCTCTTCGCCTACACGTTCGGCGACCCGGACTCGACGAACGACGACGACTCCGCGGCGCACATGATGAAGGGCGTCGTGATCAACCCGTTCTTCGACTGGCAGGGCGACCGCGCACCGCGCACGCCCTACGGCGAGACGGTCATCTACGAAGCGCACGTCAAGGGCCTCACCGAGACCCACCCCGACGTACCCGAAGAGCAGCGCGGCACCTACGCCGGCGTCTCGCACCCCGCGGTCATCGAGCACCTGAAGCGACTCGGCATCACGACGCTCGAGCTCATGCCGGTGCACCAGTTCGTGAACGACTCGACCCTGCAGGACAAGGGGCTGTCGAACTACTGGGGCTACAACACCATCGGCTTCTTCGCGCCGCACTCCTCGTACTCGTCCTCGGGCGACCAGGGGCAGCAGGTGCAGGAGTTCAAGACGATGGTGCGGGAGCTCCACCGTGCCGGCATCGAGGTCGTGCTCGACGTCGTCTACAACCACACCGCCGAGGGCAACCACCTCGGGCCGACGCTGTCGTTCCGCGGCATCGACAACGCGGCGTACTACCGCCTGGTGGACGACGACAAGAAGTTCTACATGGACTACACGGGCACCGGGAACTCGCTCAACGTCGGGCACCCGCACTCGCTGCAGCTCATCCTCGACTCCCTGCGCTACTGGGTGACCGAGATGCACGTCGACGGCTTCCGCTTCGACCTCGCCTCGGCGCTCGCCCGCGAGTTCTACGAGGTGGACCGGCTGTCCGCGTTCTTCGAGCTCGTGCAGCAGGACCCGATCGTGTCGCAGGTCAAGCTCATCGCCGAGCCGTGGGACGTCGGCCCCGGCGGCTACCAGGTCGGCAACTTCCCGCCCCAGTGGTCCGAGTGGAACGGCAAGTACCGCGACACCGTGCGCGACTTCTGGCGCGGCGAGTCGTCGACCCTCGGTGAGTTCGCCTCGCGCATCTCCGGCTCGGCCGACCTGTACGAGCACGACGGCCGGACGCCCAAGGCGAGCATCAACTTCATCACCGCCCACGACGGCTTCACGCTGTACGACCTCGTCGCCTACAACGAGAAGCACAACGACGCCAACGGCGAGGACAACAACGACGGCGAGAGCCACAACCGGTCCTGGAACTCCGGCGCCGAGGGCCCGACGGACGACGAGTCCGTGAACGCCCTGCGGCTCCAGCGACGCCGGAACTTCCTGGCGACGCTGCTCCTCAGCCAGGGCGTGCCGATGATCGCCCACGGTGACGAGCTCGGCCGTTCGCAGTCCGGCAACAACAACGTCTACGCACAGGACTCCGAGCTCAGCTGGATCGACTGGGACACCGCGGACGACGACCTCGTCCAGTTCACGGCCGACGTCGTCAAGCTGCGCCACGACCACCCGACGTTCCGCCGCACCCGGTACTTCAACGGGCGCCCGGTGCGCCGTGGTCAGGACGAGCCGCTGCCCGACGTGGTCTGGCTCACGCCCGAGGGCGACGCCATGTCGCCGGAGGACTGGGACTCCGGTTTCGGCAAGAGCGTCGGCATGTACCTGAACGGCGACGGCATCCGCGGGCGTGACTCCCGCGGCGAGCGCGTCACCGACGTTGCGTTCATCACGTACTTCAACGCCCACGACGACGTCGTGACCTTCACGCTGCCGCCCGAGGAGTACGCACCCGGCTGGACGGTCCGCATCGACACCGCCGAGCCCGGTGCCCGCGACGACATCGTCGAGGCGGGCACACCGCTCGACGTGCCGGCGCGGTCGATGATCGTCCTGCGTGCCGAGCCGAACCACGAGGTCTCGGTCACCCCGGTCGAGGTGCAGCACCACGACGGCGCCCCCGAGCCCCGGTCCCCGCAGGACGCCGTCACCCCGGCCAACCCGGCCGGTTCCACCGCACCGAGCGGCACCGCGCGATGACGACCGGCACGACGGGGGCCGGGCGTCGCGTGCCCGTCTCGACGTACCGGCTGCAGGTGTCGGCGGACTTCGACCTGGCCGCCGCACGCGACCTCGTCGACTACGTGCACGACCTCGGGGCCGACTGGCTGTACCTGTCGCCGGTCCTGCAGTCGGAGCCCGGCTCGAACCACGGCTACGACGTCGTCGACCACACGCACGTCGACACCGACCGCGGCGGCGACGAGGCCCTCCGGGTCCTCGCCGAGGCCGCGCACGCGGTCGGGCTCGGCGTGCTGGTCGACGTCGTCCCGAACCACGTCGGGGTCGCCACCCCGGCGGTCAACCCGTGGTGGTGGTCCCTGCTCGAACTCGGCCAGGGCTCCCCCGTCGCCTGGGCGTTCGACGTCGACTGGGACGCCGGCGACGGCAAGGTCCGGGTGCCGGTCCTCGACGACCGGCTGCTCGACGCGGTGACGCTCGACACGTCCGACGCCGAGCACCCGGTGCTCCGGGTCGGCGAGACCGCGTACCCGACCGCGCCGGGCACCGCCCACCCGGGCGACTCGGTCGAGGCCGTGCACGCGCTGCAGCACTACGCGTTCGTGCACTGGAAGCGTGCGGACCACGAGCTGAACTACCGCCGGTTCTTCGCGGTGAACACGCTCGCGGCCATCCGGGTCGAGGAACCCGAGGTGTTCGCGGCGTCGCACGGCGTCATCGGCGGCTGGTTCCGCGACGGCCTCGTCGACGGACTGCGCATCGACCACCCGGACGGACTGTACGACCCCGCCGGCTACCTGCAGGACCTCGCCGAGCTGACCGGCGGTGCGTACACCCTCGTCGAGAAGATCCTCGAACCCGGCGAGGAGCTCCCGAGCTCCTGGCCGGTCGACGGCACGACCGGGTACGACGCGCTCGGCGTCCTGGACCGTGTGCTCGTCGACCCCGCGGGCGAACCCGCGCTGACCGCGGCATCGGGCGCGGAGCCCGCCGACTGGCAGCAGCTCACGCACGACACCCGCCGCGGCATCGCCGACGGGATCCTCGGCAGCGAGGTCGAGCGACTCGCCCGACTGCTCGCGCCGGTCACCGCCGGAGCGGACGCGATCACGCACGAACGGCTCGTCGACGCCCTCGCCGAGGTCGTGGCGTCGTTCGACGTGTACCGCACCTACCTGCCCGAGGGCGCGCACCACCTCATCGCGTCGCTCGAACGCGCGGCAGAGGCCCGTCCCGACCTCGACGACGTCATCGACCGGATCGCCCCGGCGCTCGTCGACCCGGAGAACGCCGCCGCGATCCGCCTGCAGCAGACGAGCGGCATGGTGATGGCCAAGGGCGTCGAGGACACCGCGTTCTACCGCACATCGCGCCTGACGTCCCTGAGCGAGGTCGGGGGTGACCCGAGCGTCTTCGCGGTGTCCGTGGCCGACTTCCACCAGGCGCAGCGCGACCGACTCGGCAGCTGGCCGCACACCATGACGACCCTCACCACCCACGACACGAAGCGCAGCGAGGACACCCGCGCACGCATCGCGGTCCTGGCCGAGCTCGGCAGCGAGTGGGCCGACGCGCTCGACCGGTTGCAGTCCCTCGTCCCGCTCGAGGACCGCGTGTTCGCGGACCTCCTCTGGCAGGCGATCGTCGGCGCCCGGCCCGCGAGTCGTGAGCGGTTGCACGCCTACGCCGAGAAGGCATCACGCGAAGCCGGCGACAGCACCACCTGGACCGAGCCGGACGCGGGGTTCGAGGAGCGCATGCACGCCCTCGTCGACGCAGCGTTCGACGAGCCCGCGGTGGTGGCCGTGCTCGATGCCCTCGACGAACGGATCGACGCGGCGGGGTGGTCGAACGGGCTCGCGCAGAAGCTCGTGCAGCTCACGGCACCCGGCGTCCCCGACGTCTACCAGGGCACCGAGTTCTGGGACCGGTCCCTCGTCGACCCCGACAACCGCCGAGCCGTGGACTACGCCGAACGGCGCCACGTCCTCGCCGAGATCGACGGCCCGGACGACGACGGCCCCGAGGACCTCCCGGCGATCGGGATCGACGGCGCCGCGAAGCTCCTCGTGACCGCCCGTGCACTCCGTCTCCGCCGCGACCACCCGGAGCTCTTCACGCGGTACCTCGCGCTCGAGGCGACGGGCAGCGCGGCGGACCACGTCGTCGCGTTCGACCGCGGCGGTGCCGTGACGATCGCCACGCGACTGCCGATCGGCCTCGAACGGGTCGGTGGCTGGGGTGACACCCTCGTGCACGCCGTCCCCGTCGACCGGGTCGACCTGCTCACCGGCAGGTCCTTCCCGGCCAGCCGGGGCATCGCCCTCGCGGACCTGCTCACCACCTACCCGGTCGCGCTGCTCGTGCCGGCCGCCACGGTCGGGGAACCCGGCCACGCCGACACGGTGACCGACGCGTCCGGCTCGGAACGGGCCTCCCGGTCGACCGCCCGGACCACCCCGGCGACCGAATCCGACGCGCAAGCGGAGATCGACATCCTGGAGGGTCACGCATGACCGCACCCGACCGTTACGCCGTCTGGGCGCCAGAGCCGGACCGCGTCCGGCTCGTCGTCGACGACGTCGAGTACCCGCTGACCCGGGGCGACGACGACTGGTGGTCGACCGACGCGATCATGCCGGTCGTCGGTGCCCGCTACGGGTTCCGCCTCGGCGACGACGACGCGGTGCGACCCGACCCCCGCAGTCGCTTCCAGCCGGACGGAGTGCACGGCACGTCCGCCGTCGTCGACCCTGCGCGCTTCGCGTGGACCGACGAGTCGTGGACCGGACGTCCAGCCCGCGGTGCCGTGATCTACGAGATGCACGTCGGCACGTACACGCCGGAGGGCACCCTCGACGCGGCGGCGCAGAAGCTCGACCACCTGGTCGAGCTCGGCGTCGAGTTCGTCGAACTGCTGCCCGTGAACGGTGTGAACGGCGAGTGGAACTGGGGCTACGACGGGGTCGCCTGGTACGCGGTGCACGCCCCGTACGGCGGCCCCGAAGCCTACGACCGCTTCGTCGACACGGCGCACGCACTCGGTCTGGGCGTCATCCAGGACGTCGTCTACAACCACCTCGGGCCGAGCGGCAACTACCTGCCGCTGTTCGGGCCGTACCTGGTGCAGGGGCTCGCGAACACGTGGGGTGACTCGGTGAACGTCGAGCACCCCGAGGTGCGTCGGTACGTCCTCGACAACGTGCGCATGTGGTTCCGCGACCACCACGTCGACGGGCTCAGACTCGACGCCGTGCACGCGATCCGCGACACCACCCGACCGCACGTGCTGGCCGAGATGGCCGACGAGACGGACGCCTACGGTTCCTTCGTCGGTCGTCCGCTGTCGCTGATCGCCGAGTCGGACCTCAACGACCCGGTGATGTTCCGCCCGCGGGAAGCCGCCGGGTACGGGCTCGCCGGACAGTGGTCCGACGACTTCCACCACGCCGTGCACGTGGCGCTGACGGGCGAGACGAACGGCTACTACGCCGACTTCGCACCGCTGTCGGCGCTCGCGAAGGTGCTCGACCACGGGTTCTTCCACGACGGCACGTGGTCGTCGTTCCGTGGCCGACGCCACGGGCAACCGATCGACCGTGGGACCTCCCCGGCGACGGCCCTGGTGGTCACGAACCAGAACCACGACCAGATCGGCAACCGCGCGGCGGGCGACCGTCTGGCGGCGACGCTCGACGACGAAGGCCTCGTCATCGCCGCGGCGCTGACGCTGCTGGGTCCGTTCACGCCCATGCTGTTCATGGGCGAGGAGTTCGCCGCGACGACACCGTGGCAGTTCTTCACGTCGCACCCGGAGCCCGAGCTCGGCAAGGCGACGGCCGAGGGCCGCATCCGCGAGTTCGCGGAGCACGGCTGGGACGAGTCGGCCGTGCCGGACCCGCAGGACCCGACGACGTTCACGAACTCGAAGCTCGACTGGGCCGACGTCAGTTCCGAGCGGGGTGCGGCGATCCTGCGCGCCTACCGGGTGCTCGTCGCCCTGCGCCGGACCGACCAGGCCTTCGTCGACCACCGGTACGAGGCGAACGCCGTGCGGTTCAGCGAGGACCGGCGGTGGCTGGTGCTCACACGTGGGCTGCTCGGACCGGACGTGGCACCCGTGCACGTCGTGGTGAACTTCCTCGACGACGCTGCCGAGGTGCCGGTCCCCGGTGCCACCGGCGAAGAGCTCTACCGGTTCGGAGCGGCCGACGTCGCGACGGACTGCGTGCGGTTCCGCGGGCGGGGCGTGGTGGTGCTGCGCTAGTCAGTGCGCTCGGCGACCGGGCTGCCCATGGGAGCCCGATCCGCGAAAGCGACAGTGTCCTGCGAATGGTTCGCGGGACACTGTCGCTTTCGCGGTACCGACGCCGGGCGCCGACGTCGGACGCCGACGTCGGACGCCGTTCCAGCGGGTCAGGCCGCGTGGTCGGCCACGGCGTGTGCGTTGGTGCGCACGGACGGCAGCTTCCGGTGGTCCTTGACCAGGGAACGGGTCTCGCGGATGCGGCGGTCGATGCCCCACTTCGTCACGAGGGCCAGGCTCTCGCGCACGATGTTGCCGCTCATCTTCGAGACACCGAACTCCCGCTCGGTGAACGTGATCGGGGTCTCGACGACGCGCAGACCGGCCTCGAGGGCACGCCAGCACAGGTCGACCTGGAAGCAGTACCCCTTCGACGCGACGCCGGCCAGGTCGATCCGCTCGAACGCCCGCGAGGTGAAGACCCGGAACCCGCCGGTGGCGTCGCGGACAGCGATGCCGAGGGCCAGGCGCGTGTAGAGGTTGCCGCCGCGGGAGAGCAGTTCGCGGTACCAGGGCCAGTTCTCGACCTTGCCGCCCTTGATCCAGCGGGACCCGAGCACGAGGTCGTTCGTGTCCGCGAGCTCGAGCATCCACGGCAGGTACTCGGGGTGGTGCGAGCCGTCGGCGTCCATCTCGACGAGCTTGGCGTAGCCGTGCTCGAGGCCCCACGCGAACCCGGACAGGTACGCGCCGCCGAGGCCGTCCTTCACCGTCCGGTGCATGACGTGCACGCGGTCGGTCTCGCGGGCGATCGCGTCGGCGATGTCACCGGTGCCGTCGGGTGAGTTGTCGTCGACGACGAGCACGTGCACGTTCTCGTCGGTCGCGGCGAGCGTGCGCTCGACGATGGGACGGACGTTCTCCGCCTCGTCGTAGGTCGGGATGATGACCAGGGTCTCGCTCATGGTGCTCCTCGTGCTCCACATCGAATGTATCGGTCGGTGGTGGGTCAGTCCGACGAGAGGTCTGCGAACACGATCAGGTTGTCCGTGTAGTGCCCGGTGGCGGTGTCGAACACGCCGTCGCAGGTGATCAGTCGGAGTTGGGGGGTCGGGGTGGTGCCGTAGACGTCGCTCGTAGGGAACGCCGACTTGGCGGCGCGTTCCGAGCGGTCGACGGTGAACGTGCGGGTGCTGCCGTCGGACATCGCGACGTGGATCTCGTCGCCGGCGACCAGTTCGTCGAGCCGGAAGAACACGGCGGCGCTCGTCGGGCTGTCGACGTGGCCGGCGATGACGGCCGGGCCGACCTCACCGGGGACGATGCCGTCGCTGAACCACCCGGCGCTGTCCCAGTCGACCGGCGGGTCGAGTTCGCCGGCCGTGCCGCGGTGCAGGTCCTCGAGGTTCGACTGCACGCCGATCGCGGGGATCGAGACACTGACGGGGGTTGCCTCGGATCGGGCAGCGGGTGCCGCCGGGTCCTGGAACCCCTCGATGCCCGACCCTGCAGAAGCAGAAGCAGAAGCAGATGCCGACGCCGAACTCGACGCCGCCGAACCGGCCCGCCCGTCCGACCCGTCGCTGCCGACGGTCGACGCGAGCGCCACACCGGTGACGCCGCCGCCCACGACGACCGCGGCGAGCACGGCCCCGATCACCACGCCACGACGTCCGAACGCCGGACCACGCCCGGCGGATCGCCGGCCGGTCACGATGCGCCTCCGGCCGTCGTCGCGCAGCCGCCGAGCACGTCCGACGTGAGCATGGTCGAACCGAGTGCGGCCCAGGCGTCCCCGTAGTACGTCGGCGTGGTGGCAGCCGTCCGGTCGGCCCGCTCCAGGTCGTCGGCGGCCGCACCGGAGGAACCGGCCGCGTACTCGGCGGCGGCCCGGGCGGTGTACGCCAGGGCGTTCGTGTCCCCGGTCACGGCGGTGCCGCCCAGGTCGAGCTGCGCCGCGAGCTGCGTCGTCCGACGCAGGGTCGGCGCGAGCGATCCGGCGAGGGCGCGGTCGTCGGCGGAGCAGGCCTCGGCGTAGCGGACGGGCGTCCGCATCGCGTCGTAGCCGTACAGCACGCGCTGGTCTCCACCGGTGGCGGGCATCGGGTCGACGGTGCCATCGGCGTGCACCTGCGACCAGTCGCTCGGCAGCTGCGACTCGTCGAGCACCGCCGCGGTCGCCGCGCGGGACCCACGGTTCAGCGTGGTCCAGCGGTCGTCGCCCGTGGCCTTCGCCAGCACCGCGAAGGCTGCCGGAGACGCGTACGAGGCGTTGTACCGGTACGGCTCGGAGTCCGCCCACGGCCCGGGCAGCAGGATCGTGCCGAGCTCCGTGGTCGCGGTCTCGTGTTCCAGGATCGCCGAGGCGATGCGCTTGCCAGCTGCGGTGTAGCGGTCCTCGCCCCAGGCATCACCGGCGAGGACCAGGGCCCGCGCGGCGTCGAGGTCGGCGTCACTGGCCGGCTGCTCGTCGGCGACACCGTCGTCGGGCGTCCAACGCCAGGCGAGCAGGTCGTCGTCGGTCAGCATGTGCGTCTTCGTCCACTTCCAGATGTCGTCGAACCGGTCGCGGTCACCGTTCGCGAAGGCGATGAGCAGCCCGTAGGCCTGTCCCTCGCTGACGGTGTCGTCGCCCTGGTCGGTGCGGACGACACGGCCGTCCTGCACGTACCGGTCGAGGAACTCCGTGCGGAGCTCCTTCGGGGAGCGTGCCGCGTCGGGCGCGCTGGTCGAGGTCGGGGTGGCGACCGAGCCGCTCGAGGCCTCGGTGTCCTGCCCCCACGGGCGAACCGCGATGAGCGCGACGCCGACGGCGACGACCACCGCCGCTGCGGCGGTGACGGGTATCCAGGTCCTGCGGGTCATGCTGGCCTGCCTTTCCGTGGATGGTGACGATGGATCTGGCGGGTCGGCCTACGACGCCGGTTCCGGGCCGACGCGCCAGCGGCGGACCGGCCGTGCCGGTGGGGAGGGCCGGATCACGTGAGCGTGACGGCGCACGTGATCCGTGCCTCCCGGCCAGGGCGTCAGCGGTACAGCGAGCGGAGCGCTGCGATGGCCGTGTGGACGGCCTCCGTCATCGGGCGGTCGGCGGCTGCGCCGCCGCCACCCGTCTGCACGCCGCCGGTCGGCGTCGCGGCGGTGGCTGCGGCGTCCGTGACCGGCACGACCGTCAGGTCGCCCTTGCTGTCGTCGAGGACGAACAGGGTGGAGACCGTGTTGCCCGCGAGGTCGACGCTGGCGGTGCCCTGCTGGCCGCTGCCGGAGACGTCGAGCGTCCACTTGCCGGAGTCGACGGTGGCGTACTTGGTGGCGGTGCCGAACTTCGCTCCCTCGGCGATGGCGGTGCCCTCGGAGGTGCTCACGTCGACCTGCTTCGCCGTGGTGGCGGCCTGGACGAGCCGGAGCTTCGCCTTGCCGTCGCCGGGCTGCTGCAGGTCGTCGGTGAACGCCGTCGTCTTGAGGTCGGTGTTCTTGCCGTACGCGACGACCGTGCTCGCGTCGCCCTTGTCGACCTTGACGTCGGTGGAGATCACCGGCGTGGAGTCCGGGGCGTCCGAGGCCCGCATCGACAGCACGTAGGTGCCGACCGGGAGCTCCTGGTACTTGCTGACCTGGCCGTACGTGACGTCGTCGAGCTCGAAGATCGTCTTGCCACCGGACAGGCTGGACAGTTCGACGTCGACGCCCTTGGTGTCGGGCGAGAGGTGGCCGACGCGGAGCCAGCCCTCGTCGGCGGTCGCGGCGGAGGCGGTCTGGGGTGCTGCGAGTCCGACGGTCGCGGCGACGAGGGTCGCTGCGAGTGCGCCGACGACGACGGTGCGGCGTCGCTGGGTGTGTGCGGTCATGGTCGTGCTCCTTCGGGTCGTGGTGCTGGTCGAGTTGTGTGCGGTGGTGCTGCGGGCGTTCCCGGGGGTGCTGCGGGCGTTCCCGGGGGTGTTCTCGCGGGCCGCCCCGCGAGCCGCCCCGCGAGCGGGCGAAATACCGGGGTCGGCGTCCGGAGCACCCGGGCATTTCGCCCGCTCGGCGATCCGGGCGGCGCGCCGCTCGGCGGGGCGGCGGGTCACGAGGCGCTCGTCGCGGTCGTGGTCGGGTCCGCCGGGGTGTAGGTGACGGTGAGGCGTTCGCCCTCACGCTCGACCGACGCCGGCCGGAACGAATCGGGCATCGCCTCGAGGGTGGCGGCCACGCGCTCCGCCGAGGCAGCGTCGCTCGTGTGCAGGACGGCGGTGCGGAACGGCTGGCCGGTCTCGCCCGTGAGCGGGGTGAAGCGGTCGACGCGGACGTCCTGGTCGGCGAGAACCTGGCCGAGCGCGATCATCGCTCGCGAGTCGACCTGACCCGCACGGAACTGCGACTTCGTGCCGTCGTCGGCCCGGAGCGCCGGGTTCGACGCCAGCTCGGTGCCCATGGTCTTCCGCAGGTCGCTGGCCCGGGTGATCGCGGTCTGTGCGGCCGTCGACCCCTCGGCGTGGATGCGTCGGACCTCGACCTGCTGGTCACCGGACCCGAAGGTCGCGACGGCCGTCGAGTTCTCGATCGCCTGGCGGATGTCGGACGACGAGTTGCCGCCGGTCCGCATGGAGTCCGTCGTGATGACGTAGTCCGAGTCCTTCCACCCGTTGGGCGACTGGCGCTCCACGGCTCCGTCGGTGTCGAGCTTGTAGTACCAGACCACGTTGTTCCGGGCGAAGCCGTCCTCGACGAGGTCGACCCACATGGCGTCGTCCACCAGCAGTCGGGAGGACTTCGAGACGTTGTCCCCGACCCACTGCTCGGCCTGCTGCATCGGCAGGTCGAGGTTGCCCAGCACGAAGCCGCGCAGCTGTGTTCCCCAGAGCGGCACCGCCACGACGAGTGCGACCGCGGTGGTGACGGCCCAGGTGATGCCGAGGCCACGACGGGTCCCAGCGCCGAGGCGGGTTCGGGTGCGGACCCGCCCGGCGATCGCCAGGACGGCACGCTCGGCCGTGTAGGCGACCAGCAGGGCGGCGAACGGGATGAGCATGATGACGTACGGCACCGGCAGGTACCCGTTCGGGCGGAACATCATCGCGAGCAGGAAGACGAGCATCGCGGCGATCGGACGGACCCGGCGCAGGAAGAGCCCGACGACCGCAGCGGCCGAGCCGAGCACGATGAACACCGGGTCGAGCGCCCACCACTGCGACGCGGCGGCGTTGGCCAGGCTGCCCGGGTCGAACAGCGAACCCGATGCCGAGCGCGAGCCGAGCTGGTAGGTGATGCCCTCGAACAGGCTGACCCGACCACTGCTCGGCAACAGCTCGCCCTTGACCGCGGCGAGCAGCAGGTACCCGCCGCCGATCACCACGAGCACGGCACCGGCGACGCTCAGCGTGTAGCGGCGGGTGCTCTTGTCGGCGCGACGGATCGCCATCCAGATGAGGAACGGCAGGGCGAGCAGGTACGTCTCCTTGGAGAGCACCGCGATGCCGAGGCACGCAGCGGCGCCGGCGAACCCGGCGAGCTGCTGGCGACGGCTCAGGACGAGGACGAACGCGGCGAGCAACCACGGCGTCGCGACGTTGTCGATGTAGACCGTGCGGTGGTACTGCAAGGCGAGCGGCGACAACGCGAAGACGAGTCCGGCTGCGGCAGCGGTGATCCGACCGGCACCGAGGCGGCGGGCCAGGACGAACAGCAGGATGCTGGAGACGGCGGAGAAGAAGACCATCGCCTCGCGGCCGGCCTCGACGGCGAACGGGTAGCGCGCGAACGCCCCGGTCAGACCGGTGTAGCCGGCGATCTGGATCCAGCCGAGTGGCGGGTGGTCGTACCAGTACGTGTAGTGCGTGATCTCGCCGAGGTGCATGATCGCCCAGGCCTGCGCCGTGTACGTGCCCTCGTCGTCGATCCGCTGCGGGGTGCCGGACATGTTCCACGCCTGCACGATGACGGTGACGGCGACGACGGGCAGCAGCCACGTCAGGCTCGCGGCGTGCCGGCGGAACCAGGCGCCGATGCCGGTGTGGTTCCCCGCGACGGCACCGCGGATCGGGATGCCGGTGGTGTTGGTGATGCTGGCGGTCATCGGGTCCCTCCTGTGGTCGTACCGGCGAGCTCACGCTCGGAAGACGAAGACGAAGACGAAGACGAAGAAGACGTCGCGCCCGCGGAACCGGTCAACTCCGACGCGAAGCCGACGACCTCGGCGGGCTGCTCGGCGTTCCGGTGCTGGCCCGTGTGCTCCGTCTTCTCCCAGCCGTTCTGCCCCTTGGCGTGGCGGACGACGGCTCGGACGGCTGCTGCGGCGAGGAAGATCTGGTACGGCACGAGACCGAGCACGAGCTTCACGTAGTCGCGGAACCGGACCTTCTCCTTGTAGATGCGACCGAACTCGTTGAGGCCGACGACCTCGACGGCCAGCAGCATGAGCGTCGGTGCCACCGGGATGAACGACACCAGGGCGATCGCCGTCGGCACCTTGACGAACAAGATCATCAGGACACTGAGCGGGATGAGCAGTCCGGTGGCCGCCTGGATGAACGGCATGGTCAGCATGTACCGGGCGAAGAAGCGCTGACGGAACGACGGCAGCTTCTTCCACTCCCCCTTGCCGAGCACCTGCAGGAAGCCCTGGTTCCAGCGCGTCCGCTGCTTGAGCAGCGAGGCGAAGGTCGGCGGGGTCTCCTCGCGGGTGACGGCCTCGGGGCTGTACGCGACGACGACCTTCGCGCCGTCGGCGGACAGACGGACACCGAGCTCGCAGTCCTCGGCGAGGCAGTGCGCGTCCCAGCCGTTCGACCAGTCGAGGCGCTCCTTCGTCACGAAGACGGTGTTGCCGCCGAGCGGGATGAACTTCGAGCCGGCGTGGAAGTGCAGGCGCGAGCGGAACCAGAAGTAGTACTCCAGGACGTTCCGCAGCGACCACCAGCTGGACTTGAAGTTCATCAGCTGCACGCCGCCCTGCACGACGTCGGCCCCGGTCTCCTGGAACCGCGAGTCCACCAGGGTGAGCAGGTGCGGGTAGACCTCGTCCTCGGCGTCGAACACACCGACGACGTCACCGGTCGCGTACTGCAGCGCCAGGTTCATCGCCTTCGGCTTGTTCTTCGGCAGGGTGTCGTCGACGACCACCCGGATCAGCTCGGGGTGGCGGGCTGCGGCGGCGCGGACGACGGCGTCCGTCTCCGGGTCGTCCTCGCCGACGATCGCGATGATCTCGAAGTCGGGGTGATCCTGCTTCGCGAGCATGTCGAGCGTCTGGCCCATGACCTCCTGCTCGTGTCGTCCGGGCACCAGCAGGGTGAAGCGGTGCGCGGCCGGGCGCGGGGTCTGGCTGAAGCTCGTCGACTTCAGCGCGTCCCGCGAGCGCCAGGCGTGCAGCATCCACCAGAGCGTCGTCAGCGCGACGATCGTGAGCAGCACGGAGATCGCGATGAGCGCGGAGTAGCCGATCCACTCACCGAGCGACCACGCGGCCTGCTGGACGGCACCGGAGCCTCCGGTCGGGACGTCGGTGGTCCCTCGGTTCGGGACGCTCGACGGAGCGGTCCCCTCGTTCGGCTGGAGCAGCGGCCCTGCGGCCGTCAGCAGCGTGGCGGAGATGGTCATGCGGCGAGCCCCTTCGTGCGACGAGCATCGGTGGAACGGAAGACGAGGGCCTTGTACGCGGCGAACCGGAAGGCGGTTCCGAGCACGAGGCCGACGCCGTTGCCGGCGACGTTGTCGGCGAGGGTCGAGGTGAACCCGAGGACGTAGTGCGAGACGAACAGGCAGGCCGCGGCGATGCCGAGCCCGATCAGGTTCGTGGCAGCGAAGAGCAGCCCCTCGCGCACGGTCTCGCGGCGGCCGGTCTGGCGCTCGGCGCGGAACGTGATGAATCGGTTGCCGATCCACGCCACGGCGGTCGCCACGACGGCCGACACGATCTTCGCGGCGATGGGACCGTCGGGCATGACGGTGGCGCGCAGCAGGTTGTAGATGCCCAGATCGATGACGAAGCAGACGGCACCGATCGTGCCGAACGACGCGAGTTGCCTCGCGGTGGCGAGCAGGCGCGAGACCGTGCCGGGTCGCACGGTCGGCACCGTACCGGTGTCGGGCGACACCAGAACGGGGGTATCAGTTCGGGTCATGCCCCCGATTCGGGGGTAAGTGGCTCGTGGTTTGGGTGGGGTACGGGCTTACCCAGGCGTCTGCCAGTTCCACGACACGTGCCGTTCATCCGGGGTACGGACGGCCGGTCTGTGCAGACCGGACCGGTCTGTGCAGGCCAACAGGGCTGTGCGGCCGACCGAAAAGCGGACGGGAGGCCCGTGGCGGCATCGCCACGGGCCTCCCGTCCGATGGTGGGTCGCGTCTCAGGCGGGACGCTGCGCCGGGGACACGGTCTTGGCCGCGTCGCGCTCCGGGAGGTCACCCAGCGCCTCGTCGATGGCGGCGAGCGCGTCGGCATCGAGCGTGACGCCCGCGGCCTTGACGTTGTCCGTGACCTGCTCCGGACGCGAGGCACCGACGATGGCGCTGGCGACGTTGTCGTTCTGCAGGGTCCACGCGATCGCGAGCTGCGCGAGGGTGAGGCCGGCCTGGTCGGCGACGGGCTGCAGGCGCTGCACGGCCTCGAGGACCTCGTCGCGCATGAACCGTTTGATCATGTCGGCGCCGCCCTTCTCATCCGTGGCACGTGAGCCCTCGGGCAGCGGCTGACCCGGCTTGTACTTGCCGGTCAGCACGCCCTGCGCGATGGGCGACCAGACGATCTGCGACAGGCCGAGCTGCTTCGAGGCGGGGACGACCTCGCCCTCGATGACCCGCCACAGCATCGAGTACTGCGGCTGGTTCGAGATGAGCTGGAAGCCGAGCTCCTTCGCGAGCGCTGCGCCGGCGCGGATCTGCTCGGCGTTCCACTCGCTGACGCCGATGTAGAGCGCCTTGCCCTGACGGACGACGTCCGCGAAGGCCTGCATGGTCTCTTCGAGGGGGGTCTCGTGGTCGTAGCGGTGCGCCTGGTAGAGGTCGACGTAGTCGGTCTGCAGGCGGGTCAGCGAGCCGTTGATCGACTCCGTGATGTGCTTGCGGGAGAGTCCGACGTCGTTGTGCTGCTTGGGCCCGGTGGGCCAGTACACCTTCGTGAAGACCTCGAGCCCCGCCCGCCGCTCGCCCTTGAGCGCTTCGCCGAGGACGGTCTCGGCGGCGGTGTTGGCGTACGTGTCCGCGGTGTCGAACGTGGTGATGCCGGCGTCGAGCGCTGCCCGCACGCACTGGGAGGCGACGTCGTTCTCGACCTGCGAGCCGTGCGTCAGCCAGTTGCCGTAGGTGATCTCGGAGATCTTGAGTCCGGAGTTGCCCAGGTACCTGAATTCCATGGTCCCGACGCTACTGGAGCCCGCCGACACGTGAGGGGCCCCGCGAGTGCCTGCCGCCCGCCGCGGGGTGGGTGGAGGCGGGTGGGGGGGGGTGGGGGGGGTGGGAGTGCGGGGGGTGCGGGTGGGCGTGCGGTGCGGTCGGCCGCCGCCGCCGCCGCCGCGAGCGTGGGGTCCCGCGAGCGGGGGGGGGGGGGGGGGGGGGGGGGGGGGGGGGGCGGGGGGGGGGCGGGGGGGGCCCCCCCCCCCCCCCCCCCCCCCCCCCCCCGCCCGCGGGACAGAACAGCACAGAAAACAACACCCACCCACCCCGCAAACCCAACGAGAAGACAACGAACACA